>NZ_CP007229.1:354166-708333 GCF_000941075.1 Mesomycoplasma dispar | reverse complement strand
AAGCAAGTCATTCTGAGGTTGGCGCTCCTTTTTCATCAAGAGGAATCTTTTCTTTGAATTCTAAGGTAAATTTAGTTTTAGCCGCGAGCGGATTTTGGGGATTATACTGACTTAGTCATTCAGTATCAGAAACTTGTGCCTTCTTAGCTAATTCTGGCGCTTTTGTTAGCGCGGTATTAACAATTAATGTCATTGACTCATCAGAGACAACTTTTGCGATCACATTATTATCATTAACGGTTTTTGCTAGTTTAAATTCAACTTTAAAACTAGTTTGACTAAGTTTTTCAACTTTTTGAATTTCAAATTCAACTTGCTCGCCTGCTAATTGGTAATATTGAATAAATTGCTGACCTAATAAAATTGCTAACTTTTCTTTAAGTAGCGCTGCTTCTTTTTTAGCTTGATTATTATTTGACTGATCTGTTTTCGATTTATTAGTATTATCTTGACTTTGACTATCTTGGAAATTAGTACTAAAAAAGGGACTTTCACTAATGTTGGCAAAAGTTGAGACTGCTACTTTTGTCGGGGTTGAACTTTGACTATTATTATCTACTTGCTGATTTTTGAGTTTCCCATCGAATCAATCTGGTTGTTTTTCTTCTTGAATTTGGGGGATCGCTGGTCTTTTAATTTCATCGTGGACTCAAGTTGTGTCTTCGGGTTTTGGTTTGTCAATTTCTTCTTCAACTTGCGGATTATTTTTTTCAGCAATTGAACTTGCAAGTGTTTGCAAGACTGCAAATTTTTCCGAGTCAAGGAAAACGTTTTGAATTCCTAAAGGAGCATTTTGGATTGTCTCATTTAGTTGTTTAATTGCACTAACTTCCGCTTTTGATCTACCGGAAGTTTTTAGATAAATTGTTCTTGTTGATGACTTAATTACATCTTCATTAAATTTACCAGCATTATCGGCAAAACCGATTGCATAGTGGAATTTTAACTGGTAAACATTTGCATCTTTATTTTCTTTTTCATCTTCGGGTTCAAAAATAATTGCTGGTTTTGCCCCGTTTTGTTGGTAATTTTTCCAATTATCGGCAAGTGCCGCTGAAGAATAAAAGGCAAATACTAAATCTTGAAGATTGCTAATTTGTGCAAAATCAGAATTTTTAAATGGTTCATTTGATGAACCTGAAGAAGAATCATTTCAAAAACTAGCTTTTCTAGAAGTTGTTAATGACTCTTGGAATTTTTTAAAAATCTTTTGTTTAACGGTTTTGTCGACATCTTGTTCTTTTTCATCACCAATAATTTTTTGCCAAACTTTTAATGGTAATTGTCCTAATTGATCTTGCTGATTTTGGTTCTTGAATTCTTCAATTATTTGTTCTCTTCAATTTTTGGAAGTATCTGAAGAATCATCAGTTAATTTCGCTGGTAAAAATATTGGAAGACCTTCTTCGGCTTTTTTAACATCGTTTGCAAAATAATTGTTAAAATCTAATAAAGTTAACCCAAATTTAATTCCGTCATTTGAACCACTAGATTCGTTAGAATTACGGTTGTCGAGATTATGAAAAAACCTTGATTTTCAATTTCTCGCAAAATTTTGTATTTTTTAAAAAGTTCAACTCATGCTTTGTTTATATCCACTTTGTTTTTATGAGTAATTTCTGATTAATATTTCATTTACATTTTGCGGATTTTGCGCCTGAGAATTTACAAGTCTTTTCGCCTTGACAGTAATAATTTCATAATCTTTATATAATTTATGAAATAAAGGATGGTCTGAATTCGACAATAGAAATTTAATACCTTTGGCATTTAGTTTATCGCATTCCCTTTTAAGTTGAATTTGTTCGTTAATGTTAAATCCTTATTTGGTATAACTTGTAAACGAAGAACTAGCAGACATTGGTAAATAGGGCGGATCTAAATAAACAAAATCATCTTTTTTGAGATTATCAAAAATTTTTCGATAGTCAAGACTAAAAATTTCAATTTTATTTTCATTAAGATATTTTGATATTGCCCAAATTAGCGACTTATTAACAATGTTTGGATTTTTGTAATAACCAAAAGGCGAATTAAATTGTCCTGCTTGATTAACACGGTATAATCCGTTATAACAAGTGCGGTTTAAATATATTATTCTCGCCGCCCTTTTGACATCGCTAATTTTATCAAAGTTTTTTGCCGATCTAAATTTCGAATTTCGTAAAAGTGATTTTTTGAATGGAATTTTTGGTGTTCTTCCAATTCTAAAATTAATTCTTGTGGTTTATTTTTGATTACTTGATAAGTATTAATTAATTCAGTATTAAAGTCATTAATAATTGCTGTTGAAGGTTCTAGACTAAAAAATAGAGCCCCGCCACCAAAAAAAGGTTCAATATAATTGTTAAATTTTTCAGGAACAAGTGGGATAATTCGGTCAAGTAATTGCCTTTTTCCACCGACTCATTTTAGAACAGGATTGATTTTATTTTTTCTATTTTCTATTTTCATTAATACTAATCTCCTCTTGTAATATAGCGACACTTCTAAAAAATTTTTTATTTAGTATATCAAAAATTAAGAATATTTTCTAAACAAAGCGTTTAAATTTGTTTAGATTTCGATAATTAAATATCAACCTTAAAAGATTTTTTTAGTAAATTATTTCTATCATAGTGCTCGCAAATCTTAATATAATTTTAAAAATTTTTTCTTGCCATCATAGTGAAAAATATTGATTTTTTTGGTTAGAAACATTAAAAAAATTGTCCTTTTATTGTTAAAAAACGAAAATTTTTAGTACAAGATTAGTCTCTAAAATATTGGGTGTGTTCATAATTTTGCGTCTTAGCTTTTAAGACTTTTGAGTCAACAAAATCTAATTTAGTTTAATTTTACATTATTTATACGATTTGGAAAAATAATTTCGGGAATATTAAATATTTTGTGTTTTAAGGTAAATCTAATTTGATAAAATTTATCATAAAGGACTAAATTATCAAAAAAGAGCAAAAAAATTATCCCGATTGAGTTAGAAGTTGAAAAAATCATTAAAAAAAAAAAAAAAACGTTGGACATAAAAAATTAAAAAAGAGATTTTCATAAAAATTTCGAATATATTTAAAACTTTTACAGAGATACTTTGGCAAAATTAACAAAATTTTTTAAATATCCTTATTAAATGAATCATTGAATAAATTAATTAGGAAAAATACAAAAAAGTGGAATTCAAAGTGCAAATTACCTTTCAAAATAACTTATTTGACGCTCGAAAACGCAAGCGAAAAATGACAAAGTAAGGTAAGAAATTGACACATAATTAAAAAACAATTAGAAATTATTTTCCCTAATTGGTTAAATAATGTAAAATTAAATTAGATTTCTATTTGAAAAATCCATAAAAATTTAAAACACAAAATTATAAACACTCCAATTAAAACAAAAAAATATTAAAATTTAAACTAAAATAGTCTTGTTTTGTTTATATTTTATTAGGTTATAAATTGAAACTATAGGCACAAAAATGTCTAAAATATATAAAATTAAATAAAAACCTTTTTTTGTTAAACTTGCAAAATTTGCAATATAACGTGGCACTATGTAAAAAAAATAAAACGAAAATGCAATACTAAATAAAGCAAACAAAACGCCAATACTGGCTTTTTGACCAATAAGTTGATCAGTAGGCACCACTAGTAAAACTATGGCTGCTATCATAAAAAGGATAATAAAAATAAAATGAAATATATTTTTGATAATTGAGAATTTGTAAAATTCTAAACTAGTTTTGATTTTGGATTCTTCTGTGATTATTTCTTCGTTTGTTTTTAATTCTTTTTCTATAAGCGATATGTTCCAATCAAACCTTAAAGTTTTGATATTTTTGTAAAACAACCGACCGTAGGTTCCCAAAAAATTCGCAAAAAAAGCTAAAATAGTAGATGTTTGATTCGCCTCTTCAGTTTTATCAATTGATTTATATATTTTGAACAAATAAGAAACTAATGAAAAAAAATAAAATCAGACAAACCAAAGTGTAAGAACAAATATTGGCCGTAGAACATCTGCAAAATTTCTAATAAAATTATTATCGATTGCCCTAATGCCTCTAGAAGATAACGCATATGTAAAAATTAAAGCCAGTAATGCGGTAAAAAATAGAGTCAACAAAACAAAACGATTAATAATTTTCCATTTAGTTATTAGTTGTCTGGTAGTTCAATGATTGGCAATTGTATTTTTTGGGCTAAACGAGTTATTAATTAATAAAATCGACACAGTTAAAGGGAAAATTAAAAAAGCATTTGAAAATTGTTTAAGATTTATACCAGATTGTTTAAGAATTTCATCATCCCTTAAATTTCAAGCTAAAGAAATCCGGAAAAATAATGAAATTAAAAACAAAAAAATAGCTATTAAAAATATTGTAATTAATACTCTTCCGATTAAAGAGTCTAGGTCAAAATTATTTTTTCTATGTGAACTCAGTCTAGGACTATAGTCATACGAACTACTATATAAAACAACTAACGAAACAAAAAATATTGTTTTAATTATTGACAAAACAAACAAAATTCAAAATTTTCTAGAATTTTTATCATTTAATTTTTTTTCTTTTATTAGATTAATTAAATTGGTCATATTTCAATTATTTTTAAATTTACCGGCTGGGTAATTTGATATTTTTTAGTTAGTTAGTTAGTATAATTTGTAATAATAGATATAATTTGTCTAAACTCTAATTTTATAAAACCAGTATATGTAAAAAAGTATTTTAAAATAAGATATTTTTTTAAAATACTTTAATAAAAAATTAATAGTAAGATATAAAAATATGGTAAGAATTAAATTAAAATAGTCTTGTTTTACTTATATTTTATTAGGTTATAAATTGAAACTATAGGCACAAAAATGTCTAAAATATATAAAATTAGTGAAGTTCGTTTGGAATTTATGTTAACAGAATCTGCTAAATAACGTGGTCCAATGTATATAAGGTAAGTCATAGTCGAAATATTAAATAAATTAAAGAAAATTAGAGTAACACCAGGGTTACGAAGAATTTCATTTTTAGTTATAGCTAGCGACATTGTTACTGTAAAAATTATAACAAAAATTAAATAGAATATATTTTTTACAATTGTAAATTGATAAAATTGTCGACTAATTTTGTTATTAATTACTTGTGTTTCTACTTCATTTTGACTTGCTAGTGTATTTTCTGCAATTTTTAATTTTTTAGAAAGTCTCAAAACATTTTTTCAAGCATTCAAGTAAAAAAATGGCATAAAAAAAACGTAACTAGCTGATTCCCAATAAGTTTTTTCTCTTTTGCTGATTAATCTGTATATTTTAAGAGAATAGGAAACCAAAAAATAAAATGGAATTAAAAAATAGAAAATCCCAACAAAGATTATTATAATTACAACCTCATTAAATTCTTGAAACATTGTATTACCTAGGCCAAAGCGAAGAATTAACGAAACAATAGCAAGTACAATCGAAGAAAGCCAAAGAAGAACAACCAAATCCTTAACAAAGTTAATAATTTTTCATTTAAGTATTAATTGCCTTGTAGTTCAATCATTACCAATTGAAATTTTGTCTCTAAGTGACTTAGTAATTAATAAAATTGAAGTAATTAAAGGAATAAGCGCAAAACCAATCGAATATTGCTTAACATCTAGCCCAGTTTGTTTAAATACTTCATCATCCCTTAATTTTCAAGCAAAAAAGATGCGCAAACCCAATGAGAAAAGAAATGAACCTACAAATAGAGCAAGCATTATAGCGTTTAATCTTTCAATTGGCGTTTGTGAACCCGATCAAGTTATTGGTTTGTTATTAACACCGCTAATACTATTTAAAATAACAGCTACAACCAAAATTATTGTTTTAAAAATTGACAATAAAAAAAGTAATATAAATTTTATGGAATTATCATAATTAAATTTTCTGTTCATTTTTAAATTAATTCGATTTTATAAATGAGTATTTCATAATTTTCCTCCATTAAATATAGAAAATTATATAATTCATTGTACCATAAATATGTAAGAATTATACAAATATGATATACTTTAAAAAATCCTTATTTTTACTAGATATTTTAGTATTATAAGCCCTTTGTTTTTGACCCTTTCTTGCACAAATATTATAATTAGCAAATCTGAATTATCAAAAATAGAAAGTAATGTTTTTAATTTTATAATAAATGAAAATGAAAAAAATTTAACTAGATTTACGGCAACTTTAGTAAAAAAAAAAAAAAAACTAATAATAACTTGACTTTTGTCACCACTTTTCATTCGTTAAATTCAATAAAAAACAATATAAAACAACAAATTTTTGATATTTTTTTACAACAATTTAGTGTAAAAAATTTAGAAACTAAATTAAAATCAAAAATTAGAATTGAATATGAAAATAAAGAAAAAGATATTATAGTTTTTTCATTAGATACAAAAGAACTCTTATTGTTAAGAATTTCGGATTCTATTGATTTTCAGGTTCTAGAGGATTTTACAAACACAAAAAATAGCCTATTTAGTTTAGGTTTCCTCACGCTCTTAAACGAAGATTTTAAACCTAAAACATTAAAAACATTATTTTATGTAAATGACAAAGTTGTTGAATTGGATAAAGAAAATGTTTTTGTTCAAGATATCAACTACACGCAAGGTTCGTCAGGTTCTCCTCTATTTTACAAAAACAAAATTGTTGGTTTGTATAGGGGGAAAAAATTAAAAAACGGCAAATTAACTCCCTTTTTTAGACTTATTGATTTAGATACTTATCAAGAAATTAAATCAGTAGTTTCAAAATTAGGGAATATTAAATATTTTGTGTTTTAAGGTAAATCTAATTTGATAAAATTTATCATAAAGGACTAAAATATCAAAAAAGAGCAAAAAAATTATCCCGATTGAGTTAGAAGTTGAAAAAATCATTAAAAAAAAAAAAAAAAAACGTTGGACATAAAAAATTAAAAAAGAGATTTTCATAAAAATTTCGAATATATTTAAAACTTTTACAGAGATACTTTGGCAAAATTAACAAAATTTTTTAAATATCCTTATTAAATGAATCATTGAATAAATTAATTAGGAAAAATACAAAAAAGTGGAATTCAAAGTGCAAATTACCTTTCAAAATAACTTATTTGACGTTCGAAAACGCAAGCGAAAAATGACAAAGGCAGGTAAGAAATTGACACATAATTAAAAAACAATTAAAAATTATTTTCCCTAAAATCGGTTAAATAATGTAAAATTAAATTAGATTTCTATTTGAAAAATCCATAAAAATTTAAAACACAAAATTATAAACAATCCAAAATTATTGTAGATAAAATTAAAAATCAGCAATAACTCTAATTAAATAATTATTTGCTTATTTAACAAATTATAGATTTTAATTAAAAAATTAATTTGGAATACAAAAATATTTTGCAAAAATGGTATAATGACAAAAGTATTAAAAAAAAAAAAAAAATATGATAATTATCATTATTATTTTTTAGAAAGGCACATTTATGATTATTTCAAAATTAAAAAAAATTTTAGGCTTCACACTTATTGGCCTTATTCCTGTAACATTTTTTTCCTATAGTAGCGTCCATAACAACGTAAATTTAACAAATGAAAACTCACAACCTCAATTATTTTCATATTATCATAAAGAAGATGAAAGTATTAAAGCGCAGAATATTTTAGATGAAATTTATAGATCAAAACACAAGGGACTATCTAAAATCCCGGCTTCCTTACTTAATATAAAAAATCTTAAGTTTGAAGATAAGCACAAAATCTTAACAACCGATCAAGGAGAATTAGAAATTCTTATTAGAGGTGTTAAAAAAGTTGTATATTGGGGCGGATTATTTTGGCAAGATAAAGCCGCGTGATTAGGAAGAGCAGAAATTAAGTACACCAAAAATAGCAACTTTTCCAATTATTATAATTCTAAACCAGATCGAATTAATTTAAAGACGCATGCTTGAATTTCTGGACTAGCGACCCCGTCTTTTGAAATAAATGGTAAGGTAGCTTATGCTACTAAAAAAAAGGGAAGTAACTGCTGAAATTGGTGCATCAGTAAAATTGGAATTTAATTCCTATGAATTAGTAGAAACTTTTGAAAAAAGCAATGCTGATAGACTAGTAATGAATTATGAAGGTACTGGATGGAATTACAAAATATCAGGATTTGGTCAATATGCAACCGGAGTTGTGATAGATGATTATGAATATAGTTCAATCTCGACAAATAACCCGCTAATTCCCGACAAAAATTCAAATTACCGACCCACCACATACCCATATTATATAGATAACAGAAGCAAATTTTAATAATGATTAAAATAGAAAATTTAACTAAAAAAATTGATAATAAATTTATTTTTGATAATTTAAATCTCGAAATTCCTTTAAACAAAATTACATTTGTAATTGGAAGGTCTGGAATTGGTAAATCCACACTAATTAATTTGATTGCCGGATTTACAAAAAAAGACAGTGGAAAAATCTCTTTTTTTGATGAAAATGGTTCTGAATTAGAAAAACCATTAGTTGATGTTGTTTTCCAAGACTTTAATTTAATTGAGTCATTAAGTATAAAAAATAATATTTTAATAGCAAATCACATTTTGAATCGCGAATCAGATGATTTAGAAATACAACAAGCTGCGAATTTTATCGGTATTGAAACCAACAAATTAGATCAGGTAGCGAAAAACTTATCAGGTGGTGAAAAACAACGCGCTGCATTTTTAAGAAGTTTATCAAGAAAAAGTGATTTTATTTTGCTTGATGAACCAACTGGTAATTTGGACCATGAAAATTCCATTGCTTTACTCGATTTATTAGTTAAAGCTTCTGAAAGTAAAACAATTTTAATTGTTAGTCATGATTTAGAATTAGCAAAACAATATGCCGATCAAATTATTAATTTAGAAAATTTATCTGTTAATGTTATAGAAAATAACAAACAAATTAATGTCGAATTAAAAAATAAACACTCAAACCCAATATCAAACCAGGTCTATAAAAAACCTGGTTTCTTACAAAAATTTAAAGTAGCTTTATTGCTTGTATTGGCGGATTTTAAATCAAAAATTACGAGTTTTATTTTAGTTTTAGTAACATTTTTTGCTTTAATTTTTAGCATGGTTATTTTCATGAACTTACATTTTTCAGCAAAAAATATAGTCACTGACACGGTAGCCCAATCAAATTTTGACGCCATTAGAATTGGCGAAAAGGATATTATTTCTTTAGCCCCTGAAGAAATAGACCAACTTAAAAAGGATAACCCCAAAATAAAACACACTAGTTTATTATATAGTAGCCTTGAAGATTTTACATTTATCTATAATGATAACGTTTCTCTTGAGAATCGTTCTATTTGACCAACTGATGAATCTGATTTTTTTAAAAACAGGTTTAGTTCATTTAGTAAAGACAAAGATTTTAATAACAGGTTTATTACCAACCCAAATGAAGTTATCCTCTCGCAAAAATTAATTGAAGAATTAAAAATTGATAATCCAATTGGAAAAACAATTAAAATTATTAACGTTAATCCATTAATTTTAAGGCAAAAGTTCGAAGATTTAGATCGCTTTTCTGAATCAGCAACAATTGTGGGAATTTTAGATAAGCCTTTTGATGATGGCGCCAATTTTTCGCTTGTTCACACAGATAAATTAAAGTCAGTTTATCAAAAATCGAAACCAAATGAAAAAGAAAGTAAGTTTGATGAATTTGAGTTTTTACCTGATGATTATTTTTCATTAAACTTTCAAAAGTATGTTTTTAGTAGGCGATCAACCGTAGAAACTGACGAAACACTTGTAAAACCCAATAAAATACATAAGTCTTTCTATGAGAACTCAAATCAAGCCAATTTAATAAACTTGAAAAAAGGTAAATTGCCTAAAAATTTTAATGAAATAGCAGTTAGCTCGAATATAACTGATAAAATAGGAAAACTTTTAAAAGTTGCTAATAATAAAAATACTTTAATTTTTAAAGTTGTTGGAGTTTTTGATCCTGAAAAAGATGATGAAAATATCGCTATTTTTAACAATAATATTGAAAAATATTCTAGCGAATTACTTCCAATAAGTGCTATGATTTATTTTGATCATGATAATTTATACAATAATATTAATCAATTTTTAAATAAATATAGCAAACTGGGCGTTAGTCGTTATTACTCGACAAATGGCGGCCCGGATGAAATTCTGAATCAAATAATTTCCTCTCAATATGTTTTGTTATTAATTATTTTTGTGTCAATAATAATTTTTGGAATAAGTTTGTTAATTTTTGTGTCATTATATGCAACAAATCTTTCTAAATTCAAGAAAAAATCAATAGGTATTCTAAAGTCTCTTGGTGGAAAAACATCACAAATTTTCTTGTATCATTGATTAAATCTGGTAATACTTTCCGCTTTTGTTTTCGTTTTTGGTATTATACTTTCAATTTCTTTTGTGCCTTTAATTTATGGTGCAATTTCACATCAAAATTCAGTTTTTCCTGATTATCAGCAAATTAGCATTATTTTTATAATTATCTGGTTTGCCAGTTTCTTTATTTTATCAATCATATATTCATTAATTTCTTATATAACTTATAAAAAAGATATTGTAACATTACTAAAATAATTTTTAAAAATTATTAAAATTATATTTTTCTTATCAAAAGTCTTAATTTTATAATGTTAAATAAGAAGAATACAGCAAACTCGGAGCAAAATGATAAAAATTGAGAATTTAACGAAAAAGATTGATAACAAAATCATCTTTGATAATCTAAATCTTGATATTCCTTCAAAAAAAATAACATTTATAATTGGGAAATCAGGAATTGGGAAAACAACTCTTATTAATTTAATTGCCGGTTTTACTAAAAAAGATAGTGGAAAAATTTCTTTTTTGGATGAAAATGGTTCTGAAATTAAAAAACCATTAGTTGATGTTGTTTTTCAGGACTTTAATTTAATAACTAATATTTCATCAGAAAATAATATTTTAATTGCAAATAATGTAATAAATAGAGTTTTAGACCCAAAAGAATTGGAACAACAGGCTAAATACGTGTCAATTGAAACTCGACAATTAAAGCAAAAAGTAAATAATTTATCTGGTGGCGAAAAACAAAGAATAGCAATTCTCCGTTCGCTTTCAAGAGATAGTGATTTTATTTTACTCGATGAACCAACTGGAAATTTGGATTTTGAAAACGGTGTTTCTGTATTTGAAAATCTAAAAAATATTGCAAAAAATAAAACAATATTAGTGGTCAGCCACAATTTAGAATTTGCAAAAAAATATGCCGACAAGATCATTCGTATTGAAAGAGGAAAAATTTCCGAAGAAAATATTGACAAAAGTGAACAAAATTTAGCAATTAACAATGAAAAAAGTAGTCAATTAGTTTCTTTTAAGAGTTCCTCCTATTCAAAAATTGCAAAAATTAGGCAAGAATTAAAAACAGGCTTTTTACTTACTCTGGCAGATTATAAATCAAAATGATTTTCAACTATTTTATTTGTAATACTTTTTCTAACAAGTATTTTTGGGACATTATTATTTGGTGTTTTAAATTTAAATATTTCCGCTTCTAATTCCCTTAAAGTTAATGAATATCAACTTGATTCTGTTTTAGTTAGCAAAAAATTAGAAAATAATTCCACAACCTTCACAGATAATGAAATTAATAATCTCAGAGAAAAAAATAAAACAATAAAAAAAATTACTCCTTTCTTTACTTTGCCATTATTAAGTTTTGAATATAATGATAAAAAAAAGTTAGGAGCACCTATTGATTACATTGATGAAAGTGAATTTTTTAAAAATAGGTTCAATTTTGATCAAAAAAATTTAATAGGAAGAAACATTAAAAATTTAGATGAAGTTATAATTTCAAAAGAAGTAGCTACACAATTAGATATCAAAGAACCAAAAGAACAAGAAATTGCTGTTTTAATTGGCCCCAAAGATAAAAAAACATTAAAAGTTGTTGGAATAAATAATTTAGTTAATGCAAAAAAATTAAACCTAACTTTTTTGCATCATAAATTCGGTGAAGATATCGAATTACAGAAAAGTAAAAACAAAAATCCAGGCAATTCACAAACCAGTCAAACCAAAAAAATAGAACCAATTATTTTAAGGTTGTATTTTGAAAATGATAATTTGGAAAATAATATTGATAATTTTATTGAAAATAATAAAGAGTATGCAATTGACTCCTCGTTAAAAGGTATATCAAGATTCACTTATAGTTTACAAAATTTTATAAATTTAATTGTTGGAGCAATTTTAATTGTTTTTATAGCAGTTTTATTGATACAAACGATTTTTTATACAAAAAACCTAACTGATTCAAAAGTAAAATTAATTGGAATTCTTAAGGCGCTTCGCGCTAAGACATGGCAGATTTTTCTTTATCATTGATTAAATATAATTATAATTTCATTTCTAATTTTAGTCATTAACTTATCAGTGTCTCTCCCATTAATTCCAAAAATTTACATTCGAATACTCGGTGAAGATGCCATATATCCTTCGATTTCACAAATAGTAATTTTAATTTTCATAATATGAATAGCAATGTTTTTTATAATTTCGTTTATTTACTTATTGATTTCATGGTTTAATTATAAAAAACCTGTCACAAAATTGCTAAAATTCGACTATTTTTAACGACCATTTTTAAAAATATATGGCCTTAAAAAAACAGTTATATTGAATCTTGTTTTTCAGACTTAATTAGATTAGCATCAAAAAATCGCTTTTTGATGCGGCGATATGTTCACTCAATAAATATAGATTCTAGCATAACAACGGACATAAAAATGACAATAATAACAGATCCTAATGCTGAAATTTTTAACCAAAATGTTTGTTCATCAAGAAGAAAATGATTAAGGAATACAAAAATTGTTGAAAAAAGAAGAATTCAAATTGATAAAATATAAAAAAATAAAATTTTAAATAAGTAGTAGAAAAACTTTTTTCTGTTAAAATTTTTTTCATTTTTATTAAAAATTGAAGCAAAAATAAATGTATAAAATCAATAATAGTTTTGAACCTCAGTTACAACCCAGTCAAATTCACTAATTTCCTTGCTGTTCCTTAACTTAATATAATGATATTTAAAAGAACGTCTAGTATGCTTAGGGGAGTTAATTACTTCTGTTAAAAGGCTAATTATTGTGTAGTTATGTTGATACTTTCAACAAATTTTTCTTGATTTCTTCTTCTTTTTTTTACAATTTTCAGTGTCAACAAGAACGGAATTTACAAAATATTCTAAATTAAAATTTTGTAAAAATTCAAAGGTTGTGATTTTATTTTCCAAATCGTATTTTCAGTATAAAAATTTCTTAAAAAAGTAAATAACAAATTTTGCTCAAAAAGCATTTAAAAAAAACCCAAAAAATGCAATGAAAGAATATATCACCACATTCATAATATTCGGAAATCAAATATTATAGTCATAAAAATAATTATGTTTATTTTCAAGGCTAAAAATAAAATTTTCACCAAAAGAAAAAAAATGAACTCTGTAAACAAAAATTAACACAAATAATAAAATGGTCAAAATTATTGAAAACAAATTAAGTATTAAATAGAAAAGTCTCGAAATTAGTCTGGTTTTATAGTACAAAATCCCCTCAAAACTGTTGTACTCTACAAGTAAATCGAATAATTTATAATAGCTATTAGTACCAAAAAATGGAATAAAAAAAATTCAATTATTAAATTTTAAATTAAAAAATTTTTCTAAACTTTCTTTATTAAACATTATCTAATTAAATTAGTTGTCCTATATTTTTATACAAATCTTCAAATTACATTTTGAATAAAATCAATTACAGCAATGGCAAGTTTTATTTTAAAAGAGACTCAACTAGCAGATAGTAAAATTGGTCTAGCTTTTAATACTATTTTTCTTAAGCGGCTAATTGTTTCAAGTATTAAATAAATACGCGTCTTAGCCTTTCTTATTTGTGGGATAAATTTCTTGTTTCAATCTTCAAATTGCTTAATTGTTTGATACCTAATCCTTAGTCATTCAGAATCATTAGTCATGTCGTTATAAGCTCGCTTATATTCAATAGCTAAATGAGTTAAAGTCCCAGCAGCTATTGCTGACGTGGCTACACCTAAAAAATTTCAAGAAAAGGCATAAGCGATTGTAAGAGCATAATTGACAGCAGCAAAAACTGATGATTTTACATGACCATTTCAAATTTCATTTGCTAATTGTTCAAAGGTCATAGAATCAGTGCTTGAATAAGAAGAAAAGTTAACTGAATTAATCTTGGTGTTATAACATAATTTTATTTTAGACCAAGCATTTTTTTTTTTTTTTTGCAAAAGGTTAAATTTAACTCATTCTACCACATTTAAAACATAGTGCAAAATTCGCATTATCTGATTTTTTAGACAAAAAACATAATTAAGTCCTTCCTAATTCAATATCAAAAAATTTATTAATTCATTCTTAGCAAGGTTAATTATAACTGAATTTTTCTACTAATTTAGAATTTTTTTATTTTAAAACTTTAAAATAAAAAAATAAGACTCGCACTTTTAAAGCAGCGAGTCTTACAAATCAATTTACAAATAATAAAACGAAAATAATAAACTTTATTTTGTCGCGTCAATGAAAATTTTCATTGCTTTATTGTCAGATGCATTTAAGAAGGTATCATAAGCTTTCATAATATCAGAAAGGTTAAAGCGGTGGGTAATTAGTCCTTGAACTGGTAGTTTTCCGGTTGAAACCGCGTTAATTAGCATTGGTAGTGTGTTTGTATTTACTAGTCCGGTTGTAACGGTGATGTTTTTAATTCAGAGATTTTGGAGATTAAAGTCAACTTTTTTTCCGTGGACACCAACTACAGAAATATTTCCGCCTGGTTTAACAATTTTTTGGCAAGTGTCTCATGACTGTGGAAGTCCGACAGCTTCAATTGCCACATCAACACCATCAGGACCGACAATTTCGTGTAATTTGTCTAATAATGTCTCATCAGGAACTAATGTGTGAGTTGCTCCTAATTCTTTGGCTTTTTCTAAACGGTTTTTGTCAAAATCAATCACGATTAATTTAGCTGGTGAATATAGTTGGGCAGTTAAAAGCGCTCCCATTCCAACTGGACCAGCACCAATAATTGCTACTGATTTACCAGGTGAAACTTGACCATATTGGACACCAATTTCGTGTCCAGTTGGTAGGGCGTCTGATAACATAACAGCTACTTCGTCAGTAATTGTATCAGGATATTTATATAAACTATTATCGGCAAAAGGAACTCTTACATATTCGGCTTGGGTTCCGTTGATCATGTAACCGAATTTTCAACCACCTTCTGCTTCACGGCAATGAGAATATAACTGTGTACGACAGTTGTCACACTTACCACATGGAGTTATGCAGCCAATTAAAACTTTGTCACCTACTTTAACATTAGAAACACTTGAACCTATTTCTTCAACAACACCAATACCTTCGTGACCTAAAATTCTACCTGAGGCAACTTCGGGATTTTTACCTTTAAAAATTCCTAAATCTGTACCGCAAATAGTTGTTTTGGTAACTCTAACAATTGCATCTGTTGGTTTTTGTATAACTGGTTTGTCAACATTTTCGAGGGCAATACTGTGATCGCCACGATAAACTAATGCTTTCATTTTTATATAATGACCTCGTATATAATTATTTTCATAAATAATTATATAACTTTTTTTATAATAAATAAGTATTTTTATTGAAAATTTTTTTAGTCAACCTAGTGTAAAATTTCTGCCTTATTTACCCGAGGTTTTGACATTAATTTTGTACTTAGTCACAAAAACCAATTTTTTTCCCGAGTTTCCCAGTTTGATGAGATAATCTTAAAAAAGTGTCCGGTTTTAGCGCTTTTTTAACTTTTTTTGCAAAAATTAATTACCTATTTTTTTACTAACTTATTAAGATATCAAAGTAAAAATCATACCTATTTCAAATATTTGGATCATTCGGAACGCCCTTCGCGATTTTTAAATATTATTTGCTGATTTGAAGTGTTAAATTCAACCTTTTGTCTTAATTTTCGCCATCAAACTAGGAAACTCAGGAAAAATAACTATCAAATCAAAAACACTGAATTTTAAATCTAACACTCATGAATGCAAAATCTGCTTATTAATCAAATAAAGCAAACTAAAAAGCAAAAATTTTAACTTAAAAAGTAAAATATGAAATATTTAAACTACCTTTTGGGAATATTAAGTATTTTGTGTTTTTAAGGTAAATCTATTTTGATAAAATTTATCATAAAAGACCAAAATATAAAAAAAGAGCAAAAAAAATTATCCCCATATGACTTAGTAGCTAAAAAAATTGTTAACAAATAAGCTGATTATAAAAAATTAAAAAAAGAAGATTTTCGCAACGAAATTTCGCATATGTTTAAAAATTTTGCTGAAGCGCTCTTAAAGGCGGAATTAACCCAACATTTAGGCTATGAAAAAGGAACCGAAACAAAAATGGCGTGCATAGACCGAATAAGCGAAACGGGTTTTCGAGTAAAACTGTGAATTATAATAGTGGTAATATGCATCTAAAAATACCAAGAGATCGAAATGGCAGTTTTGAAAACAAATTCATCGGTAAATACGAAACAAATTTAGGCGATATCGAAGAGCAAGTGTTTTCACTTTTTGCATCAGGGATGTCATATGAAAATATTGTTAATACAATAAAAAATATCTATAAAAAGGAAATAATTATCGCCTGAATTTCTTCAATTACTAACAAATTATTACCTAAAATTGAAAAGTGAAAATCGCAAAAATCGAGAATTCCTATCCAATTTCTACATTGATAGAATGTTTTTTAATGTTAAAGAAAACGGTGTTTTTGTCAAAAAATCACTTTATCTTATTCTTGCAATTGATTAGCAGGCCGATAAAAAAATACTGGGATTTTGGATTAAAAATAGCGAATCAGCAAGTAATTGAGTTGATGTTTTTAGCGAACTAAAAACACGTGGACTGCAAGATGTTCTAATAATTTCTTGCGATAATCTAAGCGGAATTAGTCAAGCAATTGAAGCGGTTTTCCCGCAAACAGATGTTCAAAAATGTGTTGTTCACCAAATTAGAAACTCGCTTTTAAAAGTTTCTTACAAGGACAAAAAAGAGTTTGCCTATGATATGAAAAAGATTTATCAAGCGATTAATCAAGAATTTGCAATGCAAAATCTTGATGAATTTGCGAAAAAATGAGGGAAAAAATATCCTTAAATTGTCAAATTTTGGTATGCAAATTTCGCTGAATTAACGACATTTTTTTAAATATCCATATGAATTGAGACAAGCAATTTATACGACAAATTCAATTGAATCAGTGAATAAATTAATTAGGAAAAATGCAAAAACGAAAGGCGAAATTCAAAGTGTGAATTACATTTCAAAAATAACTTATTTGACGATTTAAAATGCAACCGAAAAATGACAAAGGCAGGTAAGAAATTGACGCATAATTAAAAACAATTAGAAATTATTTTCCTTAAAATCGGTTAAATAATGTAAAATTAAATTAGATTTCTATCAGAAAAAAAATCCATAAAATTTAAAACACAAAATTATGAACACTCCCATTATTTCTATTGAATTTTTTTGCAATTTTGTAACGAAAATTAATCATATTGAAGGTCAAAATTTTGAAAATGTAACTATTGCTTTTTCATATAAAAGCACAAATTTTATATGAAATAACTTATTTATTCAGATTTTTAAAAATAAAATGTTAGAAAAAATTAACAAAAGTCAAAATCAAAATCATAGATAGAAACTAGTTGTCTAAATTTTTTCTACTAATTAAGGTTTTAATATTATTTCTTAGTTATTATTTGATTATATAAATTATTGAATTGATCTATTGTTTCAATTTTAGAAAATTCAATTTGTGTTATTGTTGTATTTCCGATATCAATTTTTTCAAGTTTTTGTAAATTTTTAATTTTAAAATTTTGAGGTTCTGTTGCAAAATTAGGGAATAAATCCTTATAATTAAAGGTGTAAATTTTTATTTTTTTAGCTTGTTCATCAACTTTTCAATACAAAATTTCGTCATCAAAAATTTTTTTTGCATCTTGTTTTTTTAAAATAAATTTATTAAAAACTTCAGAATTATCTTCTGTTGGAATAAAAAGTTTTGAAGGAACAAATGCATCACCTCATTCAGAATTTATTGAATCTTGCATTGTTACAATTAGGTTTTTTGTTTCTTCTAAGGTTGAAAAAAATTTTAGGTTTTCTAGTTGTTTATTGTTTGAATTTGCATATAATCTTGTGCTTTTTAGGTTATTTGTATCTAAAATTTCCTGTTTTTTTAAAAGAAATTCTTTGAATTTTGAAGAATCATTATCACGAACAATGTTATTATAAAGAACAAGATCTTCGATTTTGCTAATATGAATGTCCAATTTAGGATTAAAACTATTTTCAATAGATTTGTCTATAATTTTGTAATAAATATTAAATTTTTCAATAATAAGATCTGAATTAATCGAAACAAACGGATTACTAATTATTAAAGGATTAATAATTTCGTTATATTTAAGGCCGGGAGTAAAAAAATCTTTGAATTTTGAGTCAAACGACATAATCCCAACATTATTGGGATTATTTGGATCAAAAAAAGTATGATTTGGACTAAAAAATGGTTTTTTAGCTTTCGATGTAAAAGCTAAATCTTGATAATTTCAGATTGGTCGAACATAAGCAATAATTGACTTTTTTTCAAAAAAATCAGGTGTTTGTAGTACTCTTTTGTAAAATTTATCGTTTTTTATCTTTGAAAAAAATGAGAAAAAGTCATTATAGTTTTTCAAAATCACAAAATTATTAATAATTTTTTTATCTTTTCATACACCTTGATCATTTATTTGGTCAAATTCTAATGTGTCACTATTTTTTATAAATTCAGATCGAAAAAAGCTACTTAATTTAAAAAGGGGTAAATTGTTATCGGAGTTTTTGAACAAGTTATTTTCAAAAGATGGATATTTTTGCCGTAATTGGTTAGCTCTTTCTGGATTTTTTTGAAGAAAATCTGATCAATATTGTGAAGTAAATCAATGATTGTCTACCAAATTAGCAAAACCCTCAGGTTTAGTGTTGCTAGTAAAAAATTTATTTTTAGCATCGGACACATCCTGAAAACTAAGTATTTGTGATTTTTTAGGACTTTTACGATTAATGATCAAAATTATAGAAACAACCCCAGCAGCTACAAAGTTTGTTAATAACAAAGATCTATAAAAAATTTGTTTTGCTTTTTGTTTCATGATTACCCCATTGTTTTATTATATAAATTATTAAAATCTTCGATGGAATTTAATTTTTTTATTTCAATTTCTTGGACGTCAATATCACCAATATCAATTTTTTCAAATTGTAACAAGTTATCAAAATTAAAGTTTTCAGGTTGTTTTGCAATTTGATGGAAAATGTCTTTGTAATTTAAAGTATAAATTAAAACTTTTTTGGAGTTTTTATCAAATTCTCAATAAATAATTTCATCTTTAAAAATCTCTTTTAATTGTTGTTTTTGCAAGATGAAACTATTAAATTTATATGTTTTGTCCTGTGTTTTTGTGGGGATAAATAAATTTGATAGGTGAAATGCGCTTTTTCAGTGCTCATTTTTCAATAAATTTTTGTTATTTATCAAGTCTTTTACTTCGCTAAAGTTTGAAAATATTTTATTTTCACTTAAATTAGCTATGTTTTTATCAATTTGTGATGCATAAAATCTATTCTTTTTCAAGTTTTTTCTTGACAAAATTGTGCTTTTTTTATTAATAAAATCCAAAAAATTACTAAACTCCGCTGATGTTTTGTCTAGTGAATTATACAAAACCAAATCTTCTATATCGGTAATTTTTATTGAAGATAACGGATATGATTTATTATAAGAATTTTTAGGAATTGATTTATAGAAAATTTGGAATCTTTTGCGTGTTCTACTAGTAGAAGAAGAATTTTCTTTTAAATAATTTGAAAATTTTTGATCAATTGAAATAATTAAATTCTGATTTTTATAGGTAATTAGATCTATTGGTGATAAATTAGTTTCTAGGCTTGTTTTGTTAAAAATAGGAGCAACATTTGACTCGTCTTCTTTTACATAAACTAGAAATAGGTTATTATCAAAGAAATCTTTATTTAAATTTTTTCTATCAAATTCTTGCTTGTCTTCAAATTCTTTGAAAAAATTCAAATAATCGTCAAAATCTTCGATGATTAAAAAATTATTAGAAAATAAACTGGGAAATCCAATAGAAAACAATTCTAATTCTATTTTTAATTCTTTAAAACTAAATTCGTTCTTTTTATTATTATATTGATTAGCGAAAAAAGTTACTAAATTTTTAGTTGTTTTATCATTTAAATTGTTGACAAAATTTTGTTCTTGAAAATATAAATATTTTTTTACTATTTCTTGAATTTCTTCAGGATTTTGTAGAAAAGTCATTTTCCATTTAGAGTTTTTAATTCATGGTGCTTTTTTGCTGTCAATATTTAGTAAATCATAATATGAAAAAATATTTGATTTAACTAGATCATTACCATCATAAATTCTAATAATAGATTTTTGTGGATGTTGACTAGAAAAATTTGCTTTATGTCCAGAAGAAAAATTTTGAACTGCAAGAATAATTATAGGAAGCAACCAAGGAGTCGCTAGCATAGTTGCTATAAAAAATATTTTATTTTTCTTGTATAACATATGAAACCGCCAAATTATCATCTACCGATTCTTCAAAAAGATAAGACTTATGTTTCCTTACCAAGATTCGGTATATCCCTGATTCTTCTGCTGAATATCTTATTAACTCAACATTCGAAGATCATGAAGAACCAGAATTTAAATAGATGCTTTGCCAATTGTCCCCCTCCTTTTTTTGCAATTTTAAATCATAATCGCTAAATAATTTATTTTCCTGTTTTTCAAAAAGTGTTTTTCTATTTAACCACTCATTAGGATATTTAGGATGATATTCTTCTTCAAAATTTGATTGTGGATGATATTCACCATATAGTGTTCCTGGGTTTTGATCAGCAACATATGATGAACCATATGCAACTAAATTATCGTACCACGAATGAAGACGAGATTCATATTTTTTTAGGGGTTTTGTTAATCCTGCGTTAAAAGCTCAAGCAAGTGAAGCTTTTATTTTGTTTCCTTGATTTAATTTTATTTCTGGTGATACATAAACATATTCATCAGTGTTTTCAAATGATACAGAAAAAGTTTTTAAATTTTCTATTGCTTTTTGTATATTAGCGAAATTAATTTGTCCCGCCCCAACTGCTGTATCAAAACCATTCGGCTTAGATTTGTGCTCATTTTCGTAATTTTGCAAATATCGGCTTTTGCTAGAATCTTCTAGGTAATCATCAATCGAAGACGATGTGTGTCGTTTTTCATTTTCTTTTTTTGTAGATTCAACAAAATTCTTTATACCTTGATAATCTAATTTGCTATCTACCGCAGATGAAGACAGCACACTCTTTATTGCTGGAATAATATTTTTTTCATTAAATAAATAAGGATTTGAACCAATTATGGTTGAGACTATACCGGTTACAATTGGCGCAGAAAAACTAGTTCCTGATTCTGGTGATTTTTGATCAGATAAGCCAACTATATTCTCGCCTGGAGCAACTATGAGCGGTTTAGGCAAGCCTTTTAGAGCATTTGGTAATAATCTATTACTAAAATTACTTGCATAGAAATTTTCTTTTGTACCAAAACTAGAGCCAACAACAATAGAATTTATTGCATTAGCATACCCAGATATGTAACCATATTTTTTTTTAGGATCATTATTTTTTAATCTATCATCATATTCATTTCCGGCAGCAAAAATATTTATAACACCATATTTTCTTGATAGAAAATCCAAATAATAAAGATGATCAATATATCGAGAGACAGAGTTTTTTAACAGAGAATTATTACCATAAATATCTTTGAAACTAGCATCAACGTCTTTTTGATCTATGAAATTAAATCCATAGCTATGGTTTATTACTCTAACTCCTTTTTCAATTATTAGTTTTTCAAAAACTGACATTCAAACAGGGGAATCGAACGTTACTTCGCCCAAATTTGCGAGATGCAAATCAGTATTAAATGCAAATCCGCTCTTTCCTACTATTATTCCAGAAACCAAACTGGCGTGATCATTTTGATTTTCATTAGTTTTTTTTGAATCAGCGCGACCTATATTATAGTAATTAACCAAATATTTGGGAATTTGAGCTTTGAGGGAATCGCTTTCATCATAGGTGCCGCTCATACCTGGTTCAACTACTCCGACTTTTTCATACTTATTAGATCCTCGATACTTATAATCAACTATTTCCTTTTCTTTTGTAAAATAATATTTGGTATTACTTAAATATGCGTAATAGTAGGCGGCATGGTCTAAGTTATCGTAAAATATTTTGGGTTTAGCTTCTTGGTTTAAAGATTTAGCAGAATAAGTCGGGAGTGAATCCGAGTTTGTCGTATTTTCTATATTATTAATTACTAATAAAACAAAATCTAGTTTTTCTAACAATTCGAGGGATTTTTTTTCAGCCAGTGAATTAATATTAATTCATATTATTGGCGACAATTTGCTTACATAACTACTATTTATTTTTATATTATTTTCTTCAAAGAACGAAATTATTTGTTTTAAATATTCATTGTTTTTAGTTTGATAATATTCAACATTCGCACTTAAGGAATTATTGTTGGTATCAATTAAATCTAAAAATATTTTAATATCTACATTTTCACCTTTTAAAACATTTTTAACATTACTAGATTTTAGTAATGAAAAATTTGTGAATTTTTGATTAGATTGTCTACTAAATATTTTTTTATTTTTTTGCTTAAAACCAACAAGATCTTCTTGTGATTTTGATAATTTGTTGTCGTAATTAATTTTATTAGCAAAAGTATTTGTAAAATTACCAGTTTTGTTAGATTCTGGTGAAAGTGTGAGCAAAATAAGGCCTGAAAAAATTGGTATTGCTAAAAACGATAGTAAAGGGAAAAAATTAAATAGTTTTTTTTTTTTTTTTTGACATTTTTTATAGTATATTCTCCTAATTATCCTCATATAAATATTATACATATTTTAATCAATAAAAATTAAAAATAATTAATATTTTATATTTTAATTAAGGTTGAACTAGAAAAGATCATAAAAGTAAAATATAGTAATTTCAAGGTTAAAATAAAATAAAACATTCCATAACAGGGCATTTTTTTGGACTTTATTTTTTATGAATAATTTTAAATTTTAATATTAAAATATAAAAAAAATTAATAATTTCAATAAAAAACTATCATACTTTTTGCGTTAAAACGTTGATTATAGGTGTTGAAGAAAAATGGCAGAATCTAAAATAAAGTCTTAAACCTTACACATTTAATCTAATACACACTTTTAAAAATTGTTAAATATAATAATTGTAAAATAAAAAAGGAATGAGTTCTTGTTAGAGAAACTTGCTCTTTTTTCGGTTTTTAAGGGGAAATTGAAAGAAACGATAGTATAATCTAAAAATTATGAATTGATAAAAAATTCAGAGAAAAAAAGGGAATATTCAATATTTTGTGTCTTAAGGTAAATCTGTTTTGATAAAATTTATCATAAAGGACTAAAAAATATGAAAAAAGAGCAAAAAATTATCCCCATTTGAGTTAGAAGTTGAAAAAATTGTTAACAAATACGTTGATTATAAAAAATTAAAAAACGAAGATTTTCACGAAAAGGCGAAATTAAGCCAACATTTAGGCTATGAAAAAGCAATCGAAGCAAAAATGGCGCGCATAGAATCAACAAGCAAAACGGGTTTTCGGGCAAAACTGCGAACTATAATAGCAATAATATTCATCTAAAAATACCAAGAGACCGAAATGCCAGTTTTGAGAACAAATTAATCGCTAAATAGGAAACAAATTATTTAGGTGATATCGAAAAGCAAGTGTTTTCACTTTTTGCATCAGGGATGTCATATGAAAATATTGTTAACACAATAAAAAATATCTATAAAAGAGAAATAAGTAGCGCCTGAATTTCTTCAATTACTAACAAATTATTACCTGAAATTGAAAGGTGAAAATCGCAAAAAATTGAGAATTCCTATCCAATTTTCTACATTGATGGGATTTTTTTAATGTTAAAGAAAACGGTGTTTTTGTCAAAAAATCACTTTATCTTATTCTTGCAATTGATTGGTAGGGGAATAAAAAAAGTGCTGGGATTTTGGATTAAAAATAACGAATTAGCAAGTAATTGAGTCGATGTTTTTAGCGAACTAAAAACACGCGGGCTACAAGATGTTCTAATAATTTCTTGTGATAATCTAAGCGGAATTAGTACAAGGACAAAAAGGAGTTTGGCTATGATATGAAAAGATTTATCAAGGGATTAATCAAGAATTTGCAATGCAAAATCTTGATGAATTTGCGAAAAAATGAGGGCAAAAATATCCTTCAATTATCAAGTCTTGATATGCAAATTTCGCTGAATTAACGACATTTTTTAAATATCCATATGAATTAAGACAAGCAATTTATACGATAAATTCAATCCAATCAGTGAATAAATTAATTAAGAAAAATACAAAAACGAAAGGCGGAATTCAAAGTGTGAATTACCTTTCAAAAATAACTTATTTGACGTTCCAAAACGCAACCGAAAAATGACAAAGGCAGGTAAGAAATTGACACATAATTAAAAATTAGAAATTATTTTCTCTAATCGATTAAATAGTGTAAAATTAAATTAGATTTCTATTTGAAAAATCCATAAAAATTTAAAACACAAAATTATAAACACTCCCATATTTATAATTATTTTTTATAAGTAAATTTGTATTCTAATTGATATTTTAAATAAAGGAATTAAAATGAAAACTACAAGATATTTTAGTATTGATATTAAATGCGCAAGCTGCAAGGTAGTTTTTGAAAAACTATTTGAAAATTTGGAAGATTTTGAATGGAGTGTAAATATCAGCGCAAAAGTTTTGAAAATTATTGCTGATGAAGAAAAATATCCTGACGAATTTATTAGTGAAAAATTAACCTCTGTGGGTTATGAAAATGAAAAAATCGACTAATAATAGAAAATTTTTCGCTGACTCTAAACAAAAAGCAAAAATAAAAATATTTATTGAGTTATTAATTTTTATTTTTGCTTTTTTTTCGTTTATTTTTGATACTTTAAATAATTATAAAGTTTTAAATTTTAGTCACGATCACAAAATTCATCTAATTTTAGCGTCAATTTTGTTTTTCTTGGCATTTTTAGTTATCTTTTTAGAAAAAAAATATTTTTTAGCATACAAAAACCTTTTAAGAAAAATTTTTACAATGGAATTGCTAATAGCGATTGCAAGCCATGTTTCATTTATTTATTCTGCAATTTCATTTTTGTATAAAATAATCACCGGTGAAAAAATTAGTATGGAATTTTTTGAAGTTTCAATTATTCTGTTCTTATTTTTTAATGCTGGAAAATATCTTGAGGAAAAACTACAAAAAAAATCAAGTTCAAATTTTCAAGGAATACTAAAATTAAAAAATCGCTATTCATATATAATAGTTGATGGCAAAAAAGAACAAATTTTAACTAATAAAATTACTCCTGGCAATATTGTTTTTGTTCCAAAAGGTGAAGTTATTCCAACTGATTCAACCCTAAATTCTGATTTTGCAACTATCGATTACTCGTCAATTAACGGTGAATCTCTGCCTATTGAATTTGTTAAAAATCAAGAAATCTTGTCTGGAAGTATCAATATTGGCGAACCAATTTACCTAACTTGCACGAAAAAAGCGCAAGATTCATTTTTAATGCAAACAATTAACAGATTAGAGTCCATTTTTGAAACTCCTTCTAAAATTGAAAGAGTTTCAACTAAAATAGTTTCACTTTTTACCCCAACTGTTTTAATTTTGTCAATTTTGGCTTTTGCAATCTGAGTCATAATCGGTTATTCGCTTGGTGATTTTGAAAAAATTTATACTGGTTTTACACCACCGAGAAATTCTCATCCATTTTATGTTGGTGCTCATATAGGTGTTGCTGTTTTGGTAATTTCTTGTCCTTGTGCTTTTGGAATAGCCGCGCCAATGGCCATTTATTCTTCTTCGATTTTGGCCTCAAAAAATCGAATTTTATTTGCAAATTCAGAGATTTATGAAAAAATTATTACCACAAAAACAATAATTTTTGACAAAACCGGAACTCTAACTGAAGGAAAACCAAAAGTTGTTGAATTTCAAGGTGATTCAAGTTTTTGGCCTTTAATTAAGGAAATGGCTCAACATTCTAAACACCCAATTTCACTTTCAATTTATAATTTTTTACCAGAACATCAAGAAAAATTTGACAATTTTAAGGTTAACGAAATTCCTGGTCAAGGTTTGGAACATATTGATTTAGATTCTAATAAATATAGCCTTATTTCTCATGAGTTCGCAAAAAATAATAATTTTTGATTGGATAATAATTTCAAATTTGACAAGCTAGGTAATTACACAGTTTTTGCTAAAAATAATAAAGTTATTGCCGTTTTTTTAATAATTGATCAAGTTAAAGAAAGTGCAAAAAAAGTTGTTAAAAAATTTCAATCTCAAAGGATAAATTGCATTATTGCTTCAGGAGATAATCCAAAAAATGTTGAAAATGTAGCAAAAATATTGGGTATAAAGCAATTTTACGCAAATTTAAAACCTAATGACAAGTTTGAATTAGTAGAAAAATTAAAAAAAGAAACCCCAATTATTTTTGTAGGTGATGGCTTAAATGATATTTTGGCATTAAAATCCGCCGATCTTTCAATTGCTTTTGAAAGTGGTTCTAACCTTAGTAATTCAATTGCTGATATTTCCTTATTTGAAACAGATCTTGTTATGGTTTATAAATCAATTGAAATTATCAAAAAAACTAATAAATTAGTTAAATTAAATTTTTTGTGAGCAATTTTATTTAATTCGCTTTTCATACCTTTAGCGTTTTTAGGTTTTATAAATCCAGTTTTTTCAATGTCATTAATGTTGTTTTCATCAATTTTCCTTATTGTTAACACAATTATTTTTAAAAAAAGACATCAGAAGTTTCTCGAAAAAGCTATTTAAAATTTTTATTTTTATATTTGTCAAATTTACTTGTTTCCAAAATTATCTTAATTTTAAACCTATGAATTCATAGCTTTTCTAGAATTTAGACAATTAAATTTACTCCTTTTTATCAAATTAATTTGGGAATTTAAT
This sequence comes from Mesomycoplasma dispar, assembly GCF_000941075.1. NCBI lineage: Bacteria > Bacillati > Mycoplasmatota > Mycoplasmoidales > Metamycoplasmataceae > Mesomycoplasma > Mesomycoplasma dispar. The sequence goes on along the minus strand of NZ_CP007229.1, from coordinate 681,025 downwards.
AAAATTAACCCATTTTCAAAAAAATTAGAGTCTTATTCTTGAATTATTATTTATATTATGTTATTTTCAAAGTTTCTAAGTTCTAATTATTTTTTAACAAGTAAAAATTTAAAAAATTAAAAAAAACAATAAATCATTTTATGGGAATATTAAATATTTTGTGTTTTAAGGTAAATCTGTTTTGATAAAATTTATCATAAAGGACTAAAATATGAAAAAAGAGCAAAAAAAAATTATCCCCATTTGAGTTAGAAGCTAAAAAAATTGTTGACAAATACGCTGATTATAAAAAAATAAAAAAGAAGATTTTCACAACAAAATTTCGCATATGTTTAAAACTTTTGTTGAGACGCTCTTAAAGGCGAAATTAAACCAACATTTAGGCTATGAAAAAAGCAACCGAAGCAAAAATGGTGTGCATAGACTGAATAAGCGAAACGGGTTTTCAGGCAAAACTGTCAATTAAAATAGCGATAATATTCATCTAAAAATACCAAGAGATCGAAACAGCAGTTTTGAGAACAAATTAATCGCTAAATACGAAACAAATTTAAGTGATATCGAATAGCAAGTGTTTTCGCTTTTTGCATCAGAGATGTCATATGAAAATATTGTTAACACAATAAAAAATATCTATAAAAAAGAAATAAGTATCGCCTGAATTTCTTCAATTACTAACAAATTATTACCTGAAATTGAAAAGTGAAAATCGCAAAAAATTGAGAATTCCTATCCAATTTTCTACATTGATGGGATGTTTTTTAATGTTAAAGAAAACGGTGTTTTTGTCAAAAAATCACTTTATCTTATTCTTGCAATTGATTGGCAGGGTGATAAAAAAGTACTAGGATTTTGGATTAAAAAGAGCGAATCTGCAAGTAATTGAGTCGATGTTTTTAGCAAACTAAAAACACGTGGACTGCAAGATGTTCTAATAATTCCTTGTGATAATCCAAGCGGAATTAGTCAAGCAATTGAAGCGGTTTTCCGCAAACAGATGTTCAAAAATGTGTTGTTCACCAAATTCGAAACTCGCTTTTAAAAGTTTTTTACAAGGACAAAAAAGAGTTTGGCTATGATATGAAAAAGATTTATCAAGCGATTAATCAAGAATTTGCAATGCAAAATCTTGATGAATTTGCGAAAAAATGAGGGCAAAAATATCCTTTGGTTGTCAAATCTTGGTATGCAAATTTCGCTGAATTAACGACATTTTTTAAATATCCATATGAATTAAGGCAAGCAATTTATACTACAAATACAATTGAATCAGTAAATAGATTAATTAGGAAAAATACAAAAACAAAAGGCGGAATTCAAAGTGTAAATTACCTTTCAAAAATAACTTATTTAAAACTGCAAAACGCATCTAAAAAATGACAAAGGCAGGTAAGAAATTGAGGCAAAATTAAAAAATAATTAGAAATTATTTTCCCTAATCGATTAAATAATGTAAAATTAAATTAGATTTCTATCAGAAAAAAATCCATAAAATTTAAAACACAAAATTATGAACACTCCCCTTTGTATTTATTTTTAGGTTAGTTGATGTTGAAGGTAACTCGATGTTTCCAACTCTTCAACACGGCCAAAAAATTTTTATTAATAGGGTAAAATCACCAAAAAGAAACGATATTGTCGCTTTTAATTACAAAGAAATAGTTTTGATTAAAAGGATTTTGGGACTACCAGGCGATAAAATAATTGTTAAAGATAATGAAATTTACATAAACGACAAAAAAGTTGCAACTTTTATCAAAAGCGCGACTTTTTTATTCGATGGAATAGTGCCTGAAAATAAATTTTTTGCTGTTGGTGATAATTTGGAAAACAGTAGCGACAGCAGGGATTTTGGATTTTTTGATCTAGATGATGTTATTGGAATTTTATAAGGGTTTAATGCTTGCTGCACATAAATTTATTAATTTATAAATATAGAGGCTGTTAAAATAAAAAAATATAATTTTTTTTTTTTTTTTGCAAAATATGATGAAATTATATTTTTTTATTTTTTTATTTTTTACTTTCTTGTTTTTGAAGATCATGATATAATTTGTTGAAAATATAAGAACAAAATTATAAGGAGAATATGATGAAGGTAACAAGCGATTTTATCTATTTTGGCAATTTTTGCAGATCATAGTGATTTAACCAAAAACAAAAATGGTTATTTTGAAAAACATCAGTCAGGCATCCTAATTTTAAAAATATGTTAAAAGCTAGTGAAAATATTTACTTTATTGAAGACTAAAAGAAATTAGAAAATTAAATAATTAATTTTAAAACAGAAAAACAGCTACTATCGAATTTATATCAAAAAATTTAAATCTGTAACTTTTGATAATTCTGTTGAAGATAAATTAGCACTTTCTTATTTGGTTAATAATGAAAACTAAACTAATTCTCACTAAATTTTTGGGGACAACCCTTTTAATTCCGGCATTTTTTTTAACTTCCTGCGGAAATTTAATTACTTTTATTACTAAACAAATTTTTAACATAGATGACGGAATTAACAATCCAGAAAATTACAATTCTTACTATTTTTTAAATTTACTAGCAAAACATTATGAAGAATTTAATGTAAAAAACGGAACTTTTTCAGCCTTACATCTGTTTTATAATCAACCCGAAAAACAACGGGGCAGATATTTATTCCTTGGTAAACAAGGTGAAACAACAATTGAAAACTTAGAACAATTTCAAAAAAATATTATTGATAGAGCTGAAGAAATTATAAAAAATAATCCTAATTTTGCCAATGTTAATAGTTCGGATCTCAAGTCAGAATTTGAAGACAAATTTCTAAAGGGAGAGCCTCTTGAAAAAGTCTTAGAAAAAAACAATATTATAATAGGAGAAGCAGGCGGATATTGAAGGTCAACTCGCGTTACCTACTATTATTTTGAAGAAAATGGTTTTTCAAACATTACAGCCACAAGATTTACGCCAGACTATATTATAGAAGGAGAATTAGTTCAACCCGCTGTGGTTTTTGATGATTCGCCTTTTTTTAATGTTATAGTCTACCCTAAAAATAAAACAATCACTTTTAGGGACATTGACGGAGGAATTTACACTGACGATAATGATAACATTATAGATTATGAAGAACAGAAAGAAAGGAAAATATTAATTGAAAGAGAAGCTAGAAAAATTTATAATAAACTCGCAAAAAAGTACAATTTGTCAAAAAACAAAATTAGTACTTCTTCCCCCTCTTTTATGTCTGATATTATCAATTTTAGCCAAAAAATTAATAATATTAAAACTTTTAAGCCAAAAATTCTTGATTTAATTACAAATAAAATTAACCCTTGATCTAACAGATTTTTACCAAAAAAACATGCTATTATTAAAAATATTGACGAATTTAAGACAACAATTATTGACCGAATTTTAAAATTAGATCCTAAATTAAAAATTGACCAAAATGATTTAATTTCTGATTTTGAGCAAAAATTTCTAAAGGGCGAAAAACTTGATGAATTTCTAAAAAATAATAATATTTTTATTTATGAAACTTGGGAACGAATTGGTTATGAATCATTTTGAAGATGAGTTCCACATAGTATACCGGATCCTAATAATTACCCAAAAAGAGTGGAATGAGAAAAATTAGTTCTTAGAAAAACAGAAGATAATAATATTTTTTTGACAACAATTTTTGAAACGGATTTAACACTAAATTTTGTTAGAAGTCCTGAATCTAGTTTTGATAAAGTGACTTTCCAAATCCTGGCTTTTCCTAAAAATAAGAATATCGTTTTTGATAAAAACGTTAGTCGACTTGAACTAATCGAGGACTTAAAAAACAATTATTTAGATAAATATGAAGAAAAAGAAAAAGAAAACGTAAAAGAAAAAAACTACGTATAAGTTTAAATTAGTAGAAAAAATCAGACAAATAGTTTTTTATTTATGATTTTGATTATACACTCTGCTAATTTTTTCTCTCATGTTATTTTAAAAGTTTTGGATAAATAATTTCCCTAATATAAAACTTGGGCTTTTATATGATAAGTAACTTTTAAGGGTTCAGCTCAATTTTCCTGAGTTTCCCAGTTGTAATAACAAAAATATGGTTCAAATTTCAAAAAACCCCTATTTATAGGGGTTTTTTGTTTTAAAAAATTTAAAAAAAGTATTAACGTTTCATAACAATTATGATATAATTATAATTAGAATGAAAACTAATAAAAATTTAATCCTTTTCAGTCTTCATGGTAAGAAAGGCGTGATTTATAAATACGTTGGAGTTTCTAATAAAAAGGGAAAGCCGCCAATTAGGCGATTCAGTCTTGGAAATTTGGAGAAATTATTAGAAATAAACCCAGAAGCTGTTGAAATTTTAAAGTGAAAGTTAAAATTTTTCAGCCAAGATGATGACCCTGAATATGTAAAAGCCGCGCTTTTAGAATCGATTAAAAGTGATAAAATCAAGTGGAAAAGTATCAAAATTGGTGGAGAATTAATTGAAAAAATCTTGGAAAAACACAAAATTTTTGAATCAATTAAGAAGACTAAATATAAAAATATGCACGAAATATTTCAATATCTAGTTACAAAAAGAATCATAGATCCTGATAGTATTTTGAAGGCTTTTAATAAAAACAGCGAATATTCCTTTGATATTTCAGCCTCAAAAAACAGTTTTTATCGCCTTTTGGATATTATTCACGAAAATCGGGATAATCTTTTAATTGCCATTAATAATATGATCAATTTAGAATCAAATAGAAAATTAGATCAACTTTTTTTTGATTCTTCGACAGTCTATTTTGAAACTTTTAACCGAAATGGTTATCGGAACAATGGTTATTCAAAAGATGGAAAATTTAAAGAAGATCAGATCGTAATTGCACTTGCCTGTGATCAAAACGGAATTCCTTTTCATTTTAAAATTTATACAGGAAATATCCCTGATGCAAAAACGATGATTCCATTTATGTTAGAAATTGAGCAAAAATATAAAATTATTAAGGAAAATATTACAATTATTGCCGATCGCGGCATGTCCTCAGCCGGTAATATTCGCTTTTTAGAACAAAAAGGTTATAAATTTATAATTTCATATCGGGCAAAATCGGGATCAACCGAGTTCAAAAAATACATTAAAGACCAAAGTGATTATAAAATTTTGAATAATTCAATCAAATATAAAACACAAGAATATTTTTCAACCTACAAAAATAAAAGGCAAACTGAAAACATTCGCAAAAAATTGATAACTTTTAGTAAATCAAGAGCACAAAAAGATAAAAAAGAACGACAAAATCTAATCGAAAGTTTCTTAAAAAAGCAAAAAAAGGATGGAAGTATTGATCCCTTAAAAATGCTCGGAAGTAAAAAATGTAAATTTTTCAGGCAAATTTCTAATTTTAAATTCGAATTAGATGAAGAAAAAGTAAAAAAAGACCAAGAATTTGACGGAATTTATATCTACGAAACCAATCTAATAAATGCAAATCCTGAAGAAATTATTGAAACTTACTCAAAACAATGAAGAATTGAGGAAAATTTTCGCAGTCTAAAAAGTCTTTTGGAAATTCGGCCAGTTTATGTTAGTTTAGACAGTCACATTTATGCTCATACATTGATTTGCTTTCTTTCACTTGCAATTTTGAAACTTTTTCTTTATAAAATTAATAATTTTTATAAAGAAAACGGTGTAATTCATCATCTCACACAGGATTCATTCGTGCAAATTTTGCAAGAAGTAAAAATTAGAGCCAAAATAGATGAAAACACAGGCAAAATTATTAGATTTAAAAGAGAAAATATTTCAACCATAAAAAATATATGAGAAACCTATGATGAATATAAAAAAATTGTTATGAATAATTTTTAAAAAATAAAAAGACGCCCTTTTTTAAGACATCTTTTTAACTAAACCTTTGCAACTGGGAAATTCAGGTAAAAGTTTTGGATAAATAATTTCCCTAATATAAAACTTGGGCTTTTATATGATAAGTAACTTTTAAGGGTTCAGCTCAATTTTATTTCATTTTATGTGGCAAAAGGTTAATAATTTATTGTGAGAATTTTAAAATTTTTTAGAAAATTGAAAATTATTAATAAATAGAGCTCATGATTATTAGTCATAATTTGTTAATAAAAGTATAATGATAAAATATTTATTTAAAAGTAGAATTCGGGTTTTCAATAAAAAAATTAAAGTGATAATAAAATGAATATAATTAAATTAAAAGTACAAAACATGTTATAATTTTTATAAATAATTTTAATTAGGTGTGAAAAATGAAATTAGCAAAATTTAAAAAAATAATTTTATTATTGATGTTTTGACCATCAATTTTTTTAATATATCACTCTTTTTTTATAAATTTTAATACTAAAAAATATTGATATTCTTCAAATTTTAGTAATAAAATCGATATAAGAGAGCCTTTTGCAAAACAGTTAAGTAACTCGTCAAAAATTAATGATTTTGATAATCAATTCGAATTAAAACTATTGTTAAACCCTAATTTCTTGAGTACTGAACCTAATGAAATAAGTAATTTTAATCTTGAATTTATTAAAAAAATAGAAAAATCAAGATTAAAATTCAAAGAAGCTAAGAGCAGTAAAATATTGCCAATTGTATGGTTTTATTTTGATACCGAAAATGATAGAGAGTTTTTTGTAAAAAATTCAATAGAAAACTCGTCAATTAGTCGTTACATCGTATATAAAAATGAAGGAGATAAAAAAATAAAGCCTTTAAGTTGGCTTCGTTATTATGATGAACTAGATAGTTACAACTATTATTTGCCTAAAACCCCAATTGACAAGTTTAAAGAGTCATTATCAAAAAATATTAAGATTGTTAATTTTGAAGAACAGGCTAAAAAGGATAAGTCAACTTATAAAACACCACAAACAAAAGTTGGAGCAATTGAAGTTAAGGATGAATTTAACTATAATTTTATGAGTTATTTTAATTCTAATAACTTTCATATTAACGACTTGGGATCTACTAATAAGTGAAATAAACCAATCACAACAAAGGATGATGAAGACGAACCACTTCATTCAACTTTAGTATCATTAATATTAGGTAGTAAACTGGGCATTGATACCAAGTCAACTTCCTATTTGTCTATATTTACTACTAACGGCGAATGACAAAAAGCAATTGAATGAATGGTTGAAACCAATAATGTTAGGGTAATAAATCACAGTTATGGGGCCACAGGAGAAGATTTTTACGATTATAAAGAAGACGCCTTTTTTCTTGATTTTTTAGCAAGAAAATATGGTGTTATTAACGTTTTTTCAGCGGGTAACGGTGCAATGGAAAGAAATAATGCGGAAATTGTAGATCACCCTTGAATAGATAAAAAAAAATTATCTTTAAATTCTATAGTTGTTGGCGCACTTGATGATAATTCCGAGCCTTGAAAAATTGCCAAAAACAAAATTGCTGAGTATTCAAATTATAAAACTGACCAAAAATATTATGAATTGGCCAAACCTTTAGTCGTCGCTCCCGGACGGATTTATAATCCTGTTACTAATAATTTTAAGGATGATTTTGTTAACGGAACTAGTTTTGCGGCTCCTATTGTCACTGGTTTAATATCAACATTCCTAAGAGAAAAACCAAATTTAGATAATGATGATAATAGACTAATAGCATTAAAAGCGATTTTATCTGCTTCGGCAATTTCCCCAGATCATAGTGATTTAACTAAAAAGAGAAATGGTTATTTTGAAAAATATGGGTCAGGCACTCCCGATTTTAAAAATATGTTAAAAGCTAGTGAAAATACCTACTTTATTAGAGACCAAAAAAAATCAGACCAGGAAATAATTTTTACTAGCAAACCATTCTGAGTAAATTCAAACGACAAAATTAAAGCTTCTTTATCTTGAATGTTTAATGCTGGTCTTTTAAAAAATAAAGTAGCCGCACCTAACAAGAGCAACTACGTAAGTTGATGATGATTTTTAACACCTTTTACTTCGATTGGTTTACCAGTTGCAGGCGCCGCTGCTATTTTAGATGCAAAATCTAAGATGAACCAACATAAAAATGACTTTGACAAATGGTCAGAAACACATATTAATTCTGAACGTTTAAAGCTAGAAGCTACTAAAGAAAATCAAAAAGGCGATTTTATTTCAGATTATGATTTGTATTTGCAAAAACTTGATTCAAATAATAATTGAGTTGATGTTTCTTGGTCAACAAGCTCTAAAAGCAATGATGAATTAATCAATTTTAAAGCAGAAAAATCAGGCTACTACCGGCTTTATGTCAAAAAATTTAAATCTGTAACTTTTGATAATTCTGTTGAAGATAAATTAGCACTTTCTTATTTGGTTAATAATGAAAACTAAACTAATTCTCACTAAATTTTTAGGAACAACCCTTTTAATTCCTGCATTTTTTTTAACTTCCTGCGGAAATTTAATTACTTTTATTACTAAACAAATTTTTAACAAAGATGACGGAATTAACAATCCAAAAAATTACAATTCTTACTATTTTTTAAATTTACTAGCTAAACATTACGAAGAATTTAATGCAAAAAACGGCACTTTTTCAGCCTTAAATCTGTTTTATAATCAACCCGAAAAACAACGGGACAAATTTTTATTCCTTGGCGAACAAAGTAGAATAACAATTGAAAACCTCGAACAATTTCAAAAAAATATTGTTGATAGAACTGAAGAAATTATAAAAAATAATCCTAATTTTGCCAAAATTAATTCTTCTGAACTCAAGTCAGAATTTGAAGACAAATTTCTAAAAGGAGAACTTCTTGAAAAAGTCTTAGAAAAAAATAATATTATAATACGCGAACGTGTCAGATATTCAAGGCCAACTCGTGTTACCTACTATTATTTTGAAGAAAATGGTTTTTCAAACATTATAGCAACAAGATTTACACCAGATTATATTATAGATGCAGAATTAATTGAACCCACTATAGTTTTTAAAGATTCACCTTTTTTTAATGTTATAGTCTACCCTAAAAATAAAACAATCACCTTTAGGGGCATTGATGAAAAAATTTATGCTGGTGATAATGATAAAATTATAGATTATGAAAAGAAGAAAATATTAATTGAAACAGAAGCTAGAAAAATTTATAATAAACTCGCAAAAAAGTACAATTTGTCAAAAAACGAGATTAGCGGTTCATCCCCCTCTTTTATGTTTAAAATTATCGATTTTAGCCAAGAAATTAATAATATTAAAACTTTAAAGCCAAAAATTCTTGATTTAATTACAAATAAAATTAATCCTTGATCTAACAGTTTTCTACCAAAAAAACATGCAATTATTAGAAATATTGACGAATTTAAGACAACAATTATTGACCGAATTTTAAAATTAGATCCTAAATTAAAAATTGACCAAAATGATCTAATTTCTGATTTTGAACAAAAATTTCTAAACGGCGAAAAACTTGATGAATTTCTAAAAAATAATAATATTTTTATTTACGAAACTTGGGAACGAATTGGTTATGAATCATTTTGAAGATTGATTCGCGACCCCATATCACCTCCTACTAATTTTTCAAAAAGGGCGGAATGAGAAAAATTAGTTCTTAGAAAAACAGAAGATAATAATATTTTTTTGACACCAATTTTTAAAACGGATTTAACGCTAAATTTTGCTAGAAGTCCTAAATCTAGTTTTGATAAAGTTGCTTTCCAAATCTTGACTTTTCCTAAGAATAAAAATATCATTTTTGATAAAAAAGTTAGTCGACTTGAACTAATTGAAGATTTAAAAAACAATTATTTAGATAAATATGAAGAAAAAAGAAAAGAAAACCAGCGCCAATAAACCACATATAAGTTTAAATTAGTAGAAAAAATCAGACAAATAATTTTTTTCTATGATTTTGACCGCACCACTTTTGCTTATTTTTTCTCTCATGTTCATTTTAAAAGATTTGGATAAATAATTTACCTAATATAAAATTTGGGCTTTTATATGATAAGTAACTTTTAAGGGCCTGGTTTAATTTTATTTTCTTTTTTATGGCAAAAGGTCAATAATTTATTGTGAAAATTTTAAAATTTTTTAGAATATTGAAAATTATTAATAAATAAAGGTCATGATTATTAGTCATAATTTGTTAATAGAAGTGTAATGATAAAATATTTATTTAAAAGTAGAAGTCGGGTTTTCAATAAAAAAATTAAAGTGATAATAAAATGAATATAATTAAATTAAAAAGACAAAACATGTTATAATTTTTATAAATAATTTTAATTAGGGTTGAAAAATGAAATTAGCTAAATTTAAAAAAATAATTTTATTATTGGTGTTTTTGCCATCAATTTTTTTAATATATCACCCTTTTTTTATAAATTTTATTACTAAAAAATATTGATATGCTTCAAATTTTAGTAATAAAATCGATATAAGAGAGCCTTTTGCAAAACAGTTAAGTAACTCGGCAAAAATTGATGATTTTGATAATCAATTCGAATTAAAGCTATTGTTAAACCCTAATTTCTTGAGTACTGAGTCTAAAGAAATAAGTAATTTTAATCTTGAATTTATTAAAAAAATAGAAAAATTAAGATTAAAATTCAAAGAAGTTAAGAGCAGTAAAATATTACCAATTGTATGGTTTTATTTTGATACCGAGAATGATAGAGAGTTTTTTGTAAAAAATTCAATAGAAAACTCGTTCATTAGTCGTTACATCGTATATAAAAATGAAGGAGATAAAAAAATAAAGCCTTTAAGTTGGTATCGTTATAATGATCCATTTCTAGATAGTTACAACTATTATTTGCCTAAAACCCCAATTGACAATTTTAAAGAGTCATTATCAAAAAATATTAAGATTGTTAATTTTGAAGAACAGGCTAAAAAGGATAAATCAACTTATAAAACACCACAAACAAAAGTTGGCGCAATTGAAGTTAAGGATGAATTTAACTATAATTTTATGAGTTATTTTAATTCTAATAACTTTCATATTAACGACTTGGGATCTACTAATAAGTGAAATAAACCAATCACAACAAAGGATGATGAAGACGAACCACTTCATTCAACTTTAGTATCATTAATATTAGGTAGTAAACTGGGCATTGATACCAAGTCAACTTCCTATTTGTCTATATTTACTACTAACGGCGAATGACAAAAAGCAATTGAATGAATGGTTGAAACCAATAATGTTAGGGTAATAAATCACAGTTATGGGGCCACAGGAGAAGATTTTTACGATTATAAAGAAAACGCCTTTTTTCTTGATTTTTTAGCAAGAAAATATGGTGTTATTAACGTTTTTTCGGCAGGTAACGGTGCAATGGAAAGAAATGATGGGAAAATTGTGGATCACCCTTGAATAGATGATGAAAAATTATCTTTAAATTCTATAGTTGTTGGCGCGCTTGATGGTAATTCTGAGCCTTGAAAAATTGCCAAAAACAAAATTGCTGACTATTCAAATTATAAAAATGATCAAAAATATTATGAATTGGCCAAACCTTTAGTCGTCGCTCCCGGACGGATTTATAATCCTGTTACTAATAGTTCTAAGGATGATTTTGTTAGCGGAACTAGTTTTGCAGCTCCTATTGTCACTGGTTTAATATCAACATTCCTAAGAGAAAAACCAAATTTAGATAATGATGACAATAGACTAATAGCATTAAAAGCAATTTTATCTGCTTCGGCAATTTCCCCAGATCATAGTGATGTAACTATAAAGAGAAGTGGTTATTTTGAAAAATATGGATCAGGCACTCCCGATTTTAAAAATATGTTAAAAGCTAGTGAAAATACCTACTTTATTAGAGACCAAAAAAAATCAGAGCAGGAAACAATTTTTACTAGCAAACCATTCTGAGTAAATTCAAACGACAAAATTAAAGCTTCTTTATCTTGAATGTTTAATGCTGGTCTTTTAAAGAATAAAGTAGCCGCACCTAACAAGAGCAACTACGTAAGTTGATGATGATTTTTAACACCTTTTACTTCGATTGGTTTACCAGTTGCAGGCGCCGCTGCTATTTTAGATGCTAAATCTAAGATGAACCAACATAAAAATGACTTTGACAAATGGTCAGAAACACATATTAATTCTGAGCGTTTAAAGCTAGAAACTACTAAAGAAAATCAAAATGGCGATTTTGTTTCAGATTATGATTTGTATTTGCAAAAACTTGATTCAAATAATAATTGAGTTGATGTTTCTTGGTCAACAAGTTCTAAAAGTAATGATGAATTAATCAATTTTAAAGCGGAAAAATCAGGCAACTACCGGCTTTATGTCAAAAAATTTAAATCTGTAACTTTTGATAATTCTGTTGAAGATAAATTAGCACTTTCTTATTTGGTTCACAATGAAAACTAAACTAATTCTTACTAAATTTTTGGGAACAACCCTTTTAATTCCGGCGTTTTTTTTAACTTCCTGCGGAAATTTAATTTCTTTTATTAATAAACAGATTTTTAACAAAGATGAGGAAATTAACAATCCAAAAAATTACAATTCTTACTATTTTTTAAATTTACTAGCAAAACATTATGAAGAATTTAATGCAAAAAACGGTACTTTTTCAGCCTTAAATCTATTTTATAATCAACCCGAAAAACAACGGGACAATATTTGATTCCTTGGCGAACAAGATAGACTAACAATTGAAAACCTAGAGCAATTTCAAAAAAATATTGTTGATAGAACTGAAGAAATTATAAAAAATAATCCTAATTTTGCCAATGTTAATACTTCTGAACTCAAGTCAGAATTTGAAGACAAATTTCTAAAAGGAGAGCTTCTTGAAAAAGTATTAGAAAAAAACAATATTATAATAGACGAACATGGTAGATATTCGAGGCAAACTCGTGTTACTTACTATTATTTTGAAGAAAATGGTTTTTCAAACATTATAGCCACAAGATTTATACCAAATTATATTATAGATTCAAAATTAATTGAACCCACTATAGTTTTTAAAGATTCACCTTTTTTTAATGTTATAGTCTACCCTAAAAATAAAACAATCACCTTTAGGGACATTAATGAAAAAATTTATGCTGGTGATAATAATAAAATTATAGATTATGAAAAGAAGAAAATATTAATTGAAACAGAAGCTAGAAAAATTTATAATAAACTCGCAAAAAAGTACAATTTGTCAAAAAATGAGATTAGCACTTCATCCCCCTCTTTTATGTCTATTATTATTGATTTTAGCCAAGAAATTAATAATATTAAAACTTTAAAGCCAAAAATTCTTGATTTAATTACAAATAAAATTAATCCTTGATCTAACAGTTTTCTACCAAAAAAACATGCAATTATTAGAAATATTGACGAATTTAAGACAACAATTATTGACCGAATTTTAAAATTAGATCCTAAATTAAAAATTGACCAAAATGATCTAATTTCTGATTTTGAACAAAAATTTCTAGACGGCGAAAAACTTGATGAATTTCTAAAAAATAATAATATTTTTATTTACGAAACTTGGGAACGAATTGGTTATGAATCATTTTGAAGATGAGTTCCACATAGTATACCGGATCCTAATAATTATCCAAAAAGAGTGGAATGAGAAAAATTACTTCTTAGAAAAACAGAAGATAATAATATTTTTTTGACAACAATTTTTAAGACGGATTTAACACTAAATTTTGTTAGAAGTCCTGAATCTAGTTTTGATAAAGTGGCTTTCCAAATCCTGGCTTTTCCTAAGAATAAGAATATCGTTTTTGATAAAAACGTTAGTCGACTTCAACTAATGGAAGATTTAAAAAACAATTATTTAGACAAATATGAAGAAAAAGACAAACAAAAAGTAAAAAACTACGTATAAGTTTAAATTAGTAGAAAAAATCAGACAAATAGTTTTTTATTTATGATTTTGATTATACACTCTGTTAATTTTTTCTCTCATGTTCATTTTAAAAGATTTGGATAAATAATTTCCCTAATATAAAACTTGGGCTTTGTATGGTAAGTAACTTTTAAGGGCTTGGTTTAATTTTATTTTCTTTTATGTGGCAAAAGGTCAATAATTTATTGTGAGAATTTTAAAATTTTTTAGAATATTGAAAATTATTAATAAATAAAGCTCATGATTATTAGTCATAATTCGTTAATAAAAGTATAATGATAAAATATTTATTTAAAAGTAGAATTCGGGTTTTCAATAAAAAATTAAAGTGATAATAAAATGAATATAATTAAATTAAAAAGCCAAAAGATGTTATAATTTTTATAAATAATTTTAATTTGGTGTGAAAAATGAAATTAGCGAAATTAAAAAAAATAATTTTATTATTGGTGTTTTGACCATCAATTTTTTTAATATATCACTCTTTTCTTATAAATTTTAATACTAAAAAATATTGATATGCTTCAAATTTTAGTAATAAAGTCGATATAAGAGAGCCTTTTGCCAAACAGTTAAGCAACTCGGCAAAAATTGATGATTTTGATAATCAATTCGAATTAAAACTATTGTTAAACCCTAATTTCTTGAGTACTGAGTCTAAAGAAATAAGTAATTTTAATCTTGAATTTATTAAAAAAATAGAAAAATCAAGATTAAAATTCAAAGAAGCTAAGACCAGTAAAATATTACCAATTGTATGGTTTTATTTTGATACCGAGAATGATAGAGAGTTTTTTGTAAAAAATTCAATAGAAAACTCGTTCATTAGTCGTTACATCGTATATAAAAATGAAGGAGATAAAAAAATAAAGCCTTTAAGTTGGTATCGTTATAATGATGAACTAGATGGTTACAACTATTATTTACCTAAAACTCCAATTGACAAGTTTAAAGAATCGTTGTTAAAAAATATTAAGATTGTTAATTTTGAAGAACAGGCTAATAAGGATAAAATAACTTACAAATCACCACAAACAAAAGTTGGCGCAATCGAAGTTAAGAATGAATTTAACTTCAATTATATGGGTTATTTTAATTCTAATAACTTTCATATTAACGACTTGGGATCTATTAAAAAGTGGAATGATGTAAAGGATGGTAAAAAAGAACCATATCATTCAACTTTAGTATCATTAATATTAGGTAGCAAACTAGGCATTGATACCAAGTCAACTTCCTATTTGTCCATATTTACTACTAACAGTCAGTGACAAAAAGCAATTGAATGAATGGTTGAAACCAATAATGTTAGGGTAATAAATCACAGTTATGGGGCCACAGGAAAAGATTTTTACGATTATAAAGAAAACGCCTTTTTTCTTGATTTTTTAGCAAGAAAATATGGTGTTATTAACGTTTTTTCGGCGGGTAACGGTGCAAGAGAATATTCTGATGAGGAATATGAAGACCACCCTTGAATAGATGATGAAAAATTATCTTTAAATTCTATAGTTGTTGGCGCGCTTGATGATAATTCTGAACCTTGAAAAATTGCGAAAAACAAAATTGCTGACTATTCAAATTATAAAACTGGCGAACAATATAATGAATTGGCCAAACCTTTAGTCGTCGCTCCCGGACGGATTTATAATCCTGTTACTAATAATTTTAAGGATGATTTTGTTAACGGAACTAGTTTTGCAGCCCCTATTGTCACTGGCTTAATATCAACACTGCTAAGAGAAAAACCAAATTTAGATAATGATAACAATAGAGTAATAGCATTAAAAGCGATTTTATCTGCTTCGGCAATTTCCCCAGATCATAGTGATTTAACTAAAAAGAGAAATGGTTATTTTGAAAAATATGGGTCAGGCACTCCCGATTTTAAAAATATGTTAAAAGCTAGTGAAAATACCTACTTTATTAGAGACCAAAAAAAATCAGACCAGGAAACAATTTTTACTAGCAAACCATTCTGAGTAAATTCAAATGACAGAATTAAGGCTTCTTTGTCTTGAATGTTTAATGCTGGTCTTTTAAAAAATAAAGTAGCCGCACCTAACAAGAGCAACTACGTAAGTTGATGATGATTTTTAACGCATTTTACTTCGATTGGTTTACCAGTTGCAGGCGCCGCTGCTATTTTAGATGCTAAATCTAAGATTAACCAACATAAAAATGACTTTGACAAATGGTCAGAAACACATATTAATTCTGAACGTTTAAAATTAAAAGCTACTAAAGAAAATCAAAAAGGCGATTTTGTTTCAGATTATGATTTGTATTTGCAAAAACTTGATTCAAATAATAATTGAGTTGATGTTTCTTGGTCAACAAGCATTAAAAGCAATGATGAATTAATTGATTTTAAAGCAGAAAAATCAGGCTACTATCGTCTTTATATCAAAAAATTTAAATCTGTAACTTTTGATAATTCTGTTGAAGATAAATTAGCACTTTCTTATTTGGTTAATAATGAAAAATAGACTAATTCTTACTAAATTTTTGGGAACAACCCTTTTAATTCCGGCATTTTTTTTAACTTCCTGCGGAAATTTAATTACTTTTCTTACTAAACAAATTTTTAACAAAGATGACGGAATTAACAATCCAGAAAATTACAATTCTTACTATTTTTTAAATTTACTAGCGAAACATTATGAAGAATTTAATACAAAAAACGGTACTTTTTCGGCCTTAAATTTGTTTTATAATCAACCCGAAAAGCAGAGGGATAAATTTTTATTCCTTGGCGAACAAAGTAGAATAACAATTGAAAACCTAGAACAATTTCAAAAAAATATTGTTGATAGAACTGAAGAAATTATAAAAAATAATCCTAATTTTGCTAAAGTTAATAGTTCTGAACTCAAGTCAGAATTTGAAGACAAATTTCTAAAAGGAGAACTTCTTGAAAAAGTCTTGGAAAAAAACAATATTATAATACGCGAACGTGGCAGATATTCAAGTTCAACTCGTGTTACCTACTATTATTTTGAAGAAAATGGTTTTTCAAACATTATAGCCACAAGATTTGTACCAGATTATGTTATAGATTCAAAATTAATTGAACCCGATGTAGTTTTTGATGATTCGCCTTTTTTTAATGTTATAGTCTACCCTAAAAATAAAAAAATCATCTTTAGGGACATTGATGAAAAAATTTATGCTGGTGATAATGATAAAATTATAGATTATGAAAAGAAGAAAATATTAATTGAAACAGAAGCTAGAAAAATTTATAATAAACTCGCAAAAAAGTACAATTTGTCAAAAAACAAGATTAGCGCTTCTTCCCCTTCTTTTATGTCTAATATTATCGATTTTAGCCAAGAAATTAATAATATTAAAACTTTAAAGCCAAAAATTCTTGATTTAATTACAAATAAAATTAATCCTTGATCTAACAGTTTTTTACCAAAAAAACATGCAATTATTAAAAATATTGACGAATTTAAAACAACAATTATTGACCGAATTTTAAAATTAGATCCTAAATTAAAAATTGACCAAAATGATTTAATTTCTGATTTTGAACAAAAATTTCTAAAGGGCGAAAAACTTGATGAATTTCTAAAAAATAATAATATTTTTATTTACGAAACTTGGGAACGAATTGGTTATCGACCACCTTCAAAATGACCTGCCCACCCTATATCGGCTCCTACTAATTTTCCAAAAAACGTTGAATGAGAAAAATTGGTTCTTAGAAAAACAGAAAATAATAATATTTTCTTGACAACAATTTTTGAAACGGATTTAACACTAAATTTTAATTGAAGTCCTGAATCTAGTTTTGATAAAGCGGCTTTCCAAATCTTGGCTTTTCCTAAAGATAAAAATATCATTTTTGATAAAAAAGTTAGTCGACTTGAACTAATTGAGGATTTAAAAAACAATTATTTAGATAAATATGAAGAAAAAGAAAAAGAAAAAGAAAAAGAAAAAGAAAAAGAAAAAGAAAAAGAAAAAGAAAAGAAAAAGAAAAAGAAAAAAAACTTCGTATAAGTTTAAATTAGTAGAAAAAATCAGACAAATAGTTTTTTATTTATGATTTTGATTGTACACTTTTGTTAATTTTTTCTCTCATGTTCATTTTAAAAGATTTGGACAAATAATTTACCTAATATAAAACTTGGGTTTTTATATGATAAGCCACTTTGAAGTCTTGAATTGTTATACTAATCAATAAATGAAATTATTCTTGATGAGCGATTGTTATATTTTCGAAATTTTTACCCTTAATATTATCAATTTAGGTTGCAAAATGTCATAAAGGAATCCAATAGAATTGATGGCTAACATTGTTTTTGCTTAAAATACTAAAAATTCTGGTACTGTTTTCAATTTTTTTCTTTATCTTTTTATTGTTTTCCTCTTTTGAGTTTCTCAAGAAAGATTGTAGAATAATTCTGTCTTTTTAACAACATTCTCCATTTTTTCTTGATAAATTCCACGATCATTTTTCAAAAAACCCTTAAATTGTTATTTTTTTTTGGTTTGCTCTGAGATATATTTTTCATAGATTTATCAAACTTTTTTGCCGATTTGTTATTAAATTATTCCCATATATATGCAAAATTGATTCATTATGTGTAATTTTACTTTTTGATTTTTTTGTAAATTTGTCTAAATTCTTTTGCAAAATGCAAAATTACCATTTTTAACCTTTAGATTGGCAATTTTGATGTATCTAAATTTGTCTTCAACTGTAAATTTGTATTGTTTCATTTTGACACACCTTTTTTGAATCGTCTGAAATTAATATACTAATTTAATTTATTTGGGAATATTAAATATTTTGTGTTTTAAGGTAAATCTGTTTTGATAAAATTTATCATAAAGGACTAAAATATGAAAAAAGAGCAAAAAAATTACCCCCATTTGAGTTAAAAGTTGAAAAAATTGTTAACAAATACGTTGATCATAAAAATTAAAAAATTTTCACAACGAAATTTCGCATATGTTTAAAACTTTTGCTGAGACGCTCTTAAAGGCGGAATTCAAAGTGTGAATTACCTTTCAAAAATAACTTATTTAACGCTCCAAAACGCATCTAAAAAATGACAAAGGCAGGTAAGAAATTGACGCATAATTAAAAAACAATTAGAAATTATTTTCCCTAATCGGTTAAATAATATAAAATTAAATTAGATTTCTATTTGAAAAATCCATAAAAATTTAAAACACAAAATTATAAACACTCCCAATATTCCCAAGGTTTCGAAATATTTTTAGCATTTTTTTGCTTAATCAAAAAATTTATTTTATTTAACCCTTTTTAATATATAATTTAAATGTTATATTTTTTTCAATTAAATATAAACCATTTTTTTTAATCCAATCAAAAAACACTTTAAAATCTTATATATTTTATAACTAGGGAAAATAATATGTCAAAAATTTTAGCAACCCCAAAAGCAAGAGCGATGGCAAAACAAGCTAATATTGATCTTGCTGATCTTAAAATTGAAAATCGGAAAATTGAGTCTTCCGATGTTGAAAATTATATAAATTCTTTAAAATCTGCACAAACTAGTGCAGCAAAAGTAGAAACTCCAACTATTCAAGTTGAAAAAGTTTCTAGTCCAGCAGCGGTTGTTTCTAATAAATTAGAAGCAAAACGCGAAAAAATCGCTCCAATTCGTAAGGCGATTGCAAGAGCGATGACAAATTCTTGAAATTCGGTTGCCTATGTTAATCTAGTTAACCAAATTGATGTTAGTGATCTTTGAAAACTGCGTAAGTCCGTTTTAGAGCCAGTTCTAAAAGCATCAGGTGTAAAATTAACTTTTCTTGCTTTTATCGCCAAAGCAATTTTAATTGCGCTTGCCGAATATCCAATTATGGCGGCAAAATACGATGAAGCTGCAAGCGAAATTGTCTATCCTGATTCGCTAAATTTAGGACTCGCCGTTGATACCGAAGCTGGACTGATGGTGCCAGTAATTAAAGATGCACAAAATCTTTCAATTGTTGAAATTGCCAAAGAAATTGTTCGTCTTGCAAAAGCAGCTCGTGATCGTAAAATCAAGCCAAGCGAAATGCAAGGTGGATCATTCACAATCACGAATTACGGATCAGTTGGTTCACTTTATGGTGTTCCAGTTATAAATTATCCTGAACTTGCAATTGCTGGAGTTGGCGCGATTATTGATTCTGCTGAAGTTAAGGATGGACAAATTGTTCCAGCAAAAATTATGCACCTAACAGTTGCCGCTGACCACCGTTGAATCGATGGTGCAACAATTGGACGTTTTGCGGCAAGAGTTAAAGAATTACTAGAAAAACCAGAGATTTTGGGGATTTTATAATGTATAAGTTTAAATTTGCTGATATTGGTGAAGGTCTTCACGAGGGAGTTGTTTCCCAAATTTACAAAAAAGAGGGGGACCAAGTTAATGAGGGTGATTCACTTTTTTCTGTTGAAACCGATAAAATAACCGCTGACATTCCTTCACCAAAAACTGGAAAAATTATCAAAGTTTTAATGGCTGAAGGTGATACAATCCACGTTGGTCAAGAAATTTATTTCATCGATGATGGAACAGGTGGTGCTGTTAGCGAAGAAGCGCCAAAATCAGAAGTAAAAGAAGAAGCGCCTGCAGCCGCTGGCGCAAGTGTTGTTGGTGAGGTTAAAGTTAGCGACACGCTTTTAAGTTTCGATTTTGGACCTAAAAAACCAAAAACTGAAAGTCCAAAAAAACCAGTTGTTGAAAGTGAAAAAAAAGTTGAAGAAAAACTTTTAAAAACTGCAGTTTCTGGTAAAATTTATGACGGAAAAGTTGACCAAGAATTTGATGTAATCGTTGTCGGCTCTGGTCCTGGAGGTTATCTTGCGGCTGCCGAGGCGGGAAATAATGGTCTTTCCACCTTAATTGTTGAAAAAGAATTTTGGGGTGGAGTTTGTTTAAATGTTGGTTGCATTCCAACAAAAGCAATGTTAAAAACCGCAGAAGTTTTTGACTATCTTGAACGATTTAGTGATTTTGGACTTGATGGAAAATCAGATTTAAAAATTTCCTGAGAAAAAATGCACCAGCGAAAAGCCGATGTTGTCAATAAATTAGTTGGTGGTGTCAAAGCGATTGTAAAATCGGCAAAAGCAACAAGTATTTTTGGCGATGCTAAATTTGTTGGTGCCCGTGAAATTAGCGTTAATGGTAAAGTTTATCGTGGCAAAAACGTTATTCTTGCAACTGGTTCAACCGATCGCAAATTAAATTTAGCTGGTTTTGAAGAAGGTTATCGATCAGGTAAAATTCTCACTTCCAAAGAAGCAATTAATCTTTTAGAAAAAATCGATTCAATTGTAATAATCGGTGGTGGAGTTATCGGGGTTGAATTTGCACAAATTTTTGCCGCTGCGGGAATTAAGGTAACAATTTTACAAAATCTACCGCGTCTACTCGCTAATTTAGATACTGAAATTTCGCAAATTATCACAAAAAATCTTGTTGATAAAGGTGTTAAAGTTATTCTAAACACAAACATTCTTCGTTATGAAAATGATAAAGTGATTTATGAATTTGAAGGTAAAACTGAATCAATTAGTGCTGATAAATTTCTCGTTAGCATCGGTCGGCAAGCAAATTCAGAAGGACTTGCTGAAGTTGGAATCGAACTTGATGCTCGCAAAAGCGTAATTGTTGATGATCAATGCAAAACTAATGTTGCTAATGTTTATGCAATTGGCGATCTTTCTGCCAAAGCGATGTTAGCACACGTTGCCTACCGTCATGCAGTTGTTGCTGTTAGTGCAATTTTAGGAAAATCAGATAAATACCAAGATAAATCTGTTCCTTCCTGCGTTTATACCCACCCAGAAATTGCTGTTGTTGGACTAACCGAGGAGCAAGCAAAAGAACAAGGTTATGATTTTGTTGTTGGTAAGGCAAGTTTTTCCCATATCGGTAAAGCGATTGCATCCGGAAATGCCTATGGATTTGCTAAATTAATTGTTGATAAAAAATACGGCGAAATCATTGGCGCCCACATTATCGGTCCAGTTGCAACTGATATGATTTCCGAAATTGTAATTTCAATTGATAGCGAAGTAACAATTTACGAACTTGCTAATGCAATTCACCCACATCCAACTTATAGCGAAATTATTTGGGAAGCAGCAAGATCAGCAGTTTCAAAATTAAATCGACTGAAAAAGTAAAAATAAAATCGAATATTAAAAAATTTTAGCAAAACATGGTCTTTAACTATTTTTAAAACAAATTTTTATCATTTTTTTATTCTCCAAAATTGTGAAAATTTTTTTGATCACCGAATTGTTCAAAATGAGAATTTGGGCTAAAATTATGAAAGGCAACTTTGCACTCTAGTTTTATTATATCATTTAACAAATGATTTAATTTTTTGATGAGTACCTTCGAGATTTTCAAAAATTTTACCTTCAACATTCAAATAATCTCTTTGTAAAATAGCATAATTATAATACTTTTTTTGTCAGTTTCGAATTAAATTATTGTCATATGTCAGTAAAAAACTCTCTTTTTGCGATTTTTTATTAACTGATTTATTTTTATAAATTTCACGAAACTGGTTTGCAAAATGTATAGTTGCACTTTTGAATCGTTGCGATTCAGTGATTTTGATATATTTGATTTTTCATTAATTGAAAATTTATTTTGTTTCATAAAAAGACACACCTTTCTTGGTGTGTTTTAATTTTTTCTATTAATTTAGTTTCCTATACTAATTTAAACCAAAAAATAACAATCTTTTTATTTTGAGTTAACCAAACTGGAAAACTCAGGAAAAACTAGTCTTGACTTTTTCTTACTTTTCAGTAGAAAAAATGTCGAATTTCATAGTCAAATCATGGTTAATTCAAAAAATCAAATTAATTTGCTTTTTTGAATTAATTTATTTAAAAATTATTAAAAGCGATTTTTTAAACAAACAAATATAAAAAATTTTAAAAATTAACCGGATTTTTTGTATAAATTCACAAAATCTTGGTAAATATCAACTGATTCGAATTTAACGTTTTTTAAACTTGGAAAATGGATCCCCCAAATTATTAGATAAAAAACGTCTAAACCATAACCTTTCAAATATTTTCGGAACTCATCGCTGGAAAAAACAACCTCTCGTTGCCCAGGGTTGACAAAAGCGATTAAATTTTTTGTTTTTTTATTATTAGGATGGTATTCTCGATCAAAATAGAAACTTTTACTATCAAAATTCCACTTTTGAATACGGATTTCTGCTGTTTTAATCATTTTTTTGCTAACAAAAACAGTTCCAAAAATTAAAGCTGCAAATAAAAATTTTGCAAAACTTAACAATCCTAGAACAAAAATGAGGAAATATAAATCTTTTGGATCAAAGAAAATAACTCAAAAAATTACAAATTCGCTAACAGAAAACGCAACTGTAAAAATTAGATTAAAAAGCAAATATTTGTTGTTTTTTCTTACAATTTTCCCAATTTGTGACAACCCTTTTTTGAATAATAAATTGCAATTTATACTATCTAATTCTTTATTAAGAAGTTTGATTCTCCTGAAAACATTCCGAAAATAATAATTTGCTCTAACTTTAAATCAAATAATAATATTAAAAGCCGCAATTACAACAAAAGTTAAAAGTGGTATAAAAATTAATAAACTAGATGGCATTTTTATCTTTCTTTTGATTTTTTAAAACCATAACAAAATCTTTATATAAAAATTGATAAGAAGGAGTTGTCGAATCAGACTCCTGAAGATGCGAACCTCAAATAAGGAAATAGTACAAATTAATTAATTCATCGGTTTTTAGTTTTCAAAGACTAAAATATTTTCTAAGAATTATGAAACTAAGTGGGAAATTATCCCTTTTTTTACTATGTAAATTACCACTTTTTCGTGGTATTTTCGTCTCAGGAAGTTCGAAATTTTCATAGTCTCGATCAAAAAAGTAGTTATCTCCAGCAATAAAGTTAAAATTTTTAATCTTTTTTTCGAATTTTGTTAATAATTTTTTTCTAACCCCAAATTGTAAATAAACAAATGAAGGGAGAAAAATTGTTTGAAATGCTAGTTGAACAAAAGATTCAGGATGCATAAATAAAAAGGATGTCTCGATATTATTTGGACTAAAAATAAAGATTTTATATAAAATAAAAAATATAGTCATAGCTAAAAGTAAAAAGGCAAGAATTAGCGTTATAATTTTAACTTTTAGATTATTTTTTGTGATAATTTCCTTTGCCTTTTCATAACCGGTTAGAAAAATTTGGTTAATTTCGGTTTTTTCTTTTTGTTCTAATTTTAGGAAAAAATTAAAAACCTTACGAAAATAAAAGGTAATTAGAAACTTGTGGTTTAACGTTTTTTGAATTATTGATAAAATAAACATAAGAATTAAAAAGAAAAATATAAATTCTAAAAAACGCATTTCCGGTGTACGTTCGACAACATCGAAATCTTTATCATCCATATAAAATTAACTCCTTTTTGATTTTTTTTGGGACAAATTAGTTAGACAAAAATATCCTCTTGCTTGCTAATTTAACCCAAGTTATCTTTCTTCGTTAAATTAGGCAATTTTCTAATATATCAATCCTTAAGTAAAGGGTTAAAGACCTTGATCATACCTCATTTTTTCAAGGTTAATGGATCAATTTTTAACATTTCTTCAATTGTTTTCGTTTCGTTGGTTTTTAGATTTTTAAAAACCAAATTTTTCCCACCCGATCCTCCGTTATAGTAATAATCTGTTTGTGGCGTTTCGCTTATCACTACTCATTCAACCGCTTCGATTAGGTCATACTTTGATCTTAACGATAACAAAAGAGATTCTAGTTTTACTTCAAAATCATTTATTCTTTGAATTCTTTCGCTAGATTGACTTAAATCATGTCACGTAAAGCCTAAATTCGCTATTTCAAACGGAATATTTATAGTTGAAAGTAAATATGTTTTGGGTATTAAATTAATTCCCGAAACTAGTTTGAAAAACCCAGGAGAAGTAACCTTAATTACAAGATCTACTAAACTTTTTCTAAGTCCAAAAACTGCAAGCGTTGTATATCCGTATACTGATTTAAAACTAGAAAAATCTTTATCTTCATCCGGTTTAGAGAATAATTTTGTATGTCTTGTAATTTTTTCTCTAATTTTTTCAATTCGTTTATTTGTATCACTAATAATAAAAGAAATCGTTGCAGAGGAAATTCCAGTTCCAAGCGTTACGATTGTTAATGCAGGCAATAAAATCGATAAAATTCCGGTAATTATCGAGGTTGCAGTTAAACTTATTTGTGCTATGAGCAATTTGTTTAAATATTTTTCAGAAACTTTTAACTCCTGTAATAGATCATCCTTGATTTTGGCGTTAATTTCAATTAATTTTTTTAACTCCTCAAGTTCAAAAATTAACTGTTTGGAATTTTCTTCACCATCTATGATATTAACTCGATAATTATTTTTTTCATCGGTAATTCTTGTTTTTAAACTTTCTTTAAATTTTCTAGTCAATTCTTTGTTCTTTTTCGTC
Organism: Mesomycoplasma dispar; assembly: GCF_000941075.1. NCBI lineage: Bacteria > Bacillati > Mycoplasmatota > Mycoplasmoidales > Metamycoplasmataceae > Mesomycoplasma > Mesomycoplasma dispar. The sequence continues at coordinate 655,687 of NZ_CP007229.1, read as the reverse complement.
TCTTTTTTGAAATCAAGAGCAATTTTTTTAACATTTTTTTGGAATAATTTTAGATGTTGATCGTTGATGTTTTCAATTAATTTCTCTTTTTGTTCTTTTGTTAATTGATTTTTTAATTTCGTTTTTTCAATAAATTTTGTTAATAATTTTATAAAATGTTCTTTTGAAATTTGTTCAGATAATTTTGTTGCAGAGATCTTTTTATCAACAATTTGTTCACTAATTTTGTTAAGTTCTGCAAAATCCTCGGTTTGAACGCTATTAATAAATTCAGAAATTTGTTGGTTAATTTCAAGACTGCTATGATTATTAGGAGTAGCAGTGCTAACAATATTAGAAACTGCTGTGACATAATTTGCATTTAAAAAAAGTTTTTTCACTTTTTTAAATCCTTCTATAATATTTATTATTTTTTATTAATATTATAAAGTAAAAAATAATAAAACGATAATTTTTCTCTTTTTTTTACCTTTTAAAACAAATTTGGCGGGTATGTTCATAATTTTGTGTCTTAACTTTTAGGACTTTTGAACCAAAAAAATCTAATTTAGTTTAATTTTACATTATTTATACGGTTTGGAAAAATAATTTCTAACTGTTTTTTAATTATGTCCCAATTTCGTGCTTGCCTTTGCCATTTTTCCGATGCTTTTTTAAGAGTTACATAGACAATTTTTGCCAGATAAGTTTCACTTTGCAACCCCCTTTTGTTTTTTTATTTTTCCTGATTAATTTATTCAGTGATTCAATTGAATTTGTTGTATAAATTGCTTGCCTTAATTCGTAAGGATATTTAAAAAATGTCGTTAATTCAACAAAGTTTGAATACCAAGACTTGATAATTGAGGGGTATTTTTGCTCTCATTTTTTGGCAAATTCATCAAGATTTTGCATTGCAAATTCTTGATTTACTGCCTGATAAATCTTTTTCATATCATAGGCAAGCTCTTTTTTGTCTTTATGAGAAACTTTTAAAAGTGAGTTTCTAATTTGGTGAACAACACATTTTTGGATATCAGTTTGTGGAAAAACTGCTTCAATTGCCTGGCTAATTCCATTAAGATTATCACAGGAAATTATTAAAACATCTTGAAGTCCGCGAGTTTTTAATTCAGAAAACACATCTAGTCAATTACTTGCTGATTCAGTGTTTTTAATCCAGAATCCCAGTGCTTTTTTGTTTCCTTGCCAGTCAATTGCAAGAATTACATATAGTGATTTTTTGACATAAGAATTATTTTCTTTAATGTTAAAATACATTCCGTCGATATACAAAATCGGATAAGAGCTATCAAGTTTTTGCGATTTTCACTTTTCAATTTCAGGCAATAATTTGTTTGTAACTGAAGAGATCCAACTAGGACTTAGATCCTTTTTATAGATACTTTTTATCGTATTGACAATATTTTCATATGGCATTCCTGATGCAAAAAGCGAAAGAACTTGCTCTTCGATATCACCTAAATTTGACTCGTATTTATCAATTAACTTGTTTTCAAAACTGCCATTTCGATCTCTTGGTATTTTTAAATACATACTATCATTTTTATAATTAACAGTTTTCCCAGAAAACCCGTTTCGTTTATTTGGACGGCGAATCCCGTTTTGACTTCGCTTACTTTTTTCATAACCTAAGTGTTGGGTTAGTTCTGCGTTTAAAAGTGCTTTAGTAAAAGTTTTGAACATATTAGAAATTTCGTTATGAAAATCTTCTTTTTTGATTTTTTATAATTAGCATACTTGCTAACAAGTTTTTGGGCTTCTAATTCAAATGGAGATATTTTTTTTGCTGTTTTTTATTGTGCTCCTTTAGGATAAATTTTATCAAATTAGACTTATTCTAAAATACAAAATATTAAATTCTCGCTACTAAAAGAATAGCAAAAAATTTTTCTTATTATTTATGGTTTTATTTTATATAAAAACCTTTAGTTTTTTCAAACGCCATAAAAAAATTTGATAAAATTATAATAATGTTATAAATAATAATTAAATTTTATTAATAATGGACGGAAATGAAACTGAAGAAATTTAGGAAAATATTTTTATTATTACTATTCTCATCATCAATATTTTTTATATACCATCCTTTTTTTATAAATCAGAATTTTAGTAAAAAATACTGATATTCTATAAACTTTAGCAATAAAATAATTGTTCGAGATTCTTTTGCTAAAACATTTAATAACTCGTCTGAAATTGAAAATTCGGATAACCAGTTTGAATTGAAATTATTGCTAAATCCTGATTTTTTGAGCGATGAATCTAAAAAAATAGTTAAATTTAATCTTGACTTTATTAATGAAATAAAAAAATCAAATTTAAAATTTAAAGAAGCAAAAAATAGTAAAATACTACCAATTGTTTGATTTTATTTTGATACAGAAAGTGATAGAGAATTTTTTGTTAAAAATTCTCTAGAAAATCCTGCTATTGATCGTTATATTGTTTATAAAAATGAAGACAAGGATAAACAAACAAGGTATATTGAAATGTTTACTGAAGAGGGGTATTACGAAAATAAACCACCCACTAGCGAAGAACTTTTTAAGACATCAATGTTAAAAAATATGTTCATTGTTAATTTTTATGGACAATCAGAAAAAGATAAAAAAAGTTTTTGAACCCCTAAATCCAAAGTTGGTGCGATTGAGGTTATTGATAAATTTGATAAAAACTTTTCACATTATTTTAACAATATCGATTCCAATATTTCTGATTTTGTTTCTTATGATTATCGTAATAAGTCGTATAGAGAAGAAAAAAATAAAAACAATGATTACCATTCTACATTAGTATCATTAATATTAGCCAGCAAAATGGGTTTTGATCAGAAAGCAAATTTTTATTTATCTATATTTAGGTTGGATAGTGAATGACAAAAAGCAATTGAGTGAATGGTTGAAGATAAAAATGTCAAAGTAATAAACCATAGTTACGGGAATGGCAGTATAAAATTTGCTGATTATGACGAAAATTCTTATTTTCTTGATTTCCTATCAAGAAAATATGGTGTAATTAATGTTTTTGCGGCTGGGAATGGAGCTAAAATGTCAATTGATGGGACATTTACTAAAAATCCCTGAATAGACAAAAAAAGTTTATCATTGAACTCGATAGTGGTTGGCGCCCTTAATAATAACTCCACTACTCCTTATATTGCAGGAAATAAAATAGCCGATTATTCCAATTACAAAAATATTGATAAATACTATGAACTTGCAAAACCTCTAGTTGTTGCTCCTGGATATGTTTTTAATTTGGTTAAAGCAGAAAATTCTCATTTTAAACACAATCCCTATGACAATGAATTTAATAAAGATTTTTATGATGAAGGAACCAGTTATGCGGCTCCCATTGTTACTGGTTTAATTTCAACACTTTTAAGAGAAAAACCGAATTTAGATAATAATGATTTTAGAGTCCCAGCATTGAAAGCAATTTTATCTGTTTCTGCTATCTCACCAGATCACACTAATTTAAAACGAAAGGAAAGCGGGTATTTTGAGAAGTATGGGTCTGGAATTCCTGATTTTGAAAATATGTTAAAGGCTACAAAAAACACTAGTTTTATCACCGAAGGATCAGGAGTAGAGAAAAAAATAATTTTTACTAGCGATATGTTTTGGGTGGAATCAAATAAAAAAATTAAAGCATCTTTATCCTGAATGTTTAATGCTGGTCTTTTAAAGAATAAAATAGATAACCCAAGAAAAAACAATAATAATTGGCGGTTGTTTTTCGGTTCCACTGTTTTGCCAATTGCTCAACCTAACCCTGAAATAGGAACTTTTGTAAATGGAAATTTTCAAATAGGCAATAGCAAAAAAGAATTAACTAATTGATCTAATAATCACATAAATTATGAAAGACTAAAACTAGAGTCCGCGAAAAAAAATCAGGACGGTAAATTTTTTTCGGATTATGATTTATATTTGCAAAAAAGAGATTCAAACGGAAAGTGAGTTGACATTTCTTCATCAAAAAGTTTTTCAAGCAATGATGAATTAATTGATTTTACAACAAGTGAAGCCACTTACTATAGAATTTATGTTAAAAAATATAACTCTGTAGTTTTTGAAAATTCTGTTGATGACAAATTAGCAGTTTCTTATTTGGTGCATAATGAAAATTAAAATAATCTTTACTAAATTTTTGGGAATAAGCCTTTTAGTTTCGTCACTTATTTTAAATTCATGCGGTATTATAAGTCAAAAAAGCGAACTTGATGATATAACAGGATATAATCATACTTATTTTCGAAATTTACTTCACAAAAACAATGCTGAATTTAATGCAAAAAGTGCTACATTTTCGGGAGTAAATCTATTTTACAACCAAATTGATAAGGACTCTAAAAAAAACTATTTTCTAGGCGAAAGTAGTTCTATCAGAATTGAAACATTAGATCAATTCCAGAAAATAGTGGTCAATAAAACAGTAGAACTAACAAAAAATTATCCTAAACATTTAATGATTCCTGATTTTCAAGCAAGAAAAGAATTTGAAGAAAAGTTTCTAAATGGCAAAAATGTAGAAAAAATTCTCGAGAAAAATAATATTTATTTATCTGAAACAGGAAACGTAAGAGTACCTGATTTTTATAGAAATAATTATTACTTTGAAAAAGATGAGTCTCCAGATACTTTAAACATAGTACTACTTTCTCCTTTTTCCATTTTAGGTGGTACCGAAATACCGCTTGGGCTTGCTAATGGTAGTCCTTACTTAAAGACTATAGTTTATCCAAAAAATAAAAAACTTGTCTTTAAAACATTAAGTGAATATGCTGGAATTACGAAATTAAGTGATCTAGAATTAGTTAGAGCAGCTAGAAAAATCTACAACAAACTTGAGAAAAAATATAAACTTCCAAAAAACGAAGTTGGAACTTATTCAGACCATTTTATCCTTGATCTTGCCGATTTTAGTCAAAAAGAGAATAGAATTAAAATTTTAAAGCCAAAAGTTCTTGATTTAGTTAGTAAAAAAATCGACCCTTGAAATAATAGTTTTTTCCCAGAGAAAAAGATAATTATCAAAAATAGTCAAGAATTTAAAGAGAAAATTTTAGACAGAATTTTGAAAATAGACCCTGCTGCAAAAATTGATGAGACTAATCTAATTTTAGATTTTGAAACCAAATTTTTAGATAGTAAAAAACTTGATGATATCCTAAAAAACAATAACATTTTTATTTATGAAACTTGAAACCAAATTAGTTATAATTCGCATAATGGCGAAATTGAAAAATTAGTACCTAGAAAAACGGAAAATAATAAGATTTTTTTAAGTAAAATTATTGATGTCGATTTTGTTCTGAGTTATGTTGACAGAAGAAACAATCCAACTTTTGATGAAGTTGCCTTCCAAGTTTTTCTATTTCCAAAAGACAAAAATATTGTTTTTGAGAAAAATGTTGAGAGGTTTGAATTAAAAAATGATCTTGTAAAAAATTATTACCCAAAATATAAAAAATATGAAAAGATATTAATGGAAATCAATAACTAACTCTAAAGATACAAAAGCAAAAAATTTAATTGATTGCAAATTAAAATTTTTTCACTTGGTTTACGATGAAAACTAAACTAATTTTTACTAAATTTTTAGGAATAACCTTTTTAGCTCCATTGCTTTTTTTAAGTTCGTGTGATACTATCTCATCTTTTTTTAATTCAAAATTTAATAAAGATGAAAAGACTGATAATGAGCAAGAATACAATCCCTCCTATTTTTTGAATTTATTCGTAGTGAAAAAGGGAAATTATACTTTCAAATCTTAATTATTTTTGAACAAATTCCCTACTTTTCTAAAAATAAGATAAACAGAAAATGGGAAAAAATAACCCACAAAAATTTTTCTAAATATGCTAAACTTTCCGCTGATGATCAAATAAGTTTTAGACATATACCAGATAAAATTTTAATAGTTGTTATTAATTTTTCTTGTATAAACCTAAAAAATAATTCTGAACATAATGACATAGAAAAAATTTTTAATTTTGAAGACTATGGAACAATCAGTAATTATCATTTGGATAATTGTTTAGAACCGCTTGAATATTCTAATGTTCTCGAACCGATAAAAAATAGAATTAAAAATTCCCTGGGTTTCCCAGTTTTGGTGGTATAATTAATTGTAAATATCAAAAAACACTAATAAATAAGGCTTTGTTTTAAAAAATAATAAGAAAAAAGTACTAACGTTTCATAACAATTATGATATAGTTATTTTAATAATAAAAATGTTAAAAAAGTTGTTCTTTTTTTAGTTTTATAGTAAAAAACCTGATTTGTAAATGCATAATTGTCTCTGATCAAAAATAAAAAGCGACTAGAAATGCATTTTGTTAGCAAAATTTGACAAAAATCAGGGTTATAGGTCAAAAAAATTGTTATGAAATAACGTTAAGTTTTAAAAAGATCACCTAAATTGGGAGGTCTTTTTTAATTAAGCATTTGTAACTGGGAAATTCAGGTAAAAATTCCGTAATAATAAATGATTACGATGATTTTATCGAAAGAATTAGTTATTTAATAAAAGGCAATATTAAAAATTAGAAAAAGTGATTAAATTTTAAAAACTAGTCCCTTTAAAACTGGGCATCCAAGTTAACACGAAGGTGTTGGCTTTTTTATTTGACTAATTCATTATAAATTCTATCAAATTCAGATAGAGACTTAATTTTAATATATTCAATTTGATCTAAATTGCTATTTCCGAAATCAACTTTTGTAAATTTTGCTAATTTTTCAATTTTGAAATTGGCGGGTTCGACTGCAAATTTGGGGAATAAATCCTTAAAATTAAAAGTATAAATTTTAATTTTTTTAGAACTATGATCAATTTTTGAATATAGAATTTCATCATCAAAAATTAAATTGGCATTTTGTTTTTTAAGAATAAATTTATTAAATTCGGCACTAGTGCTACCATTTTTTGCTGGATTAAATAGATTAGAAATATGAAAGGCATCACCTCATTCTCAACTTTTTCCTAGGTTTTTGTTTTCTAGTAAATCTTTAGTAACTTGATAGTCTGAATAAATTTTTTGACTTGCAATTTCAGTTTCATTTTCCTTTATCATTGCATAAAGTCTTGTTGTTTTTAGTGGGTTTTTACCTAAAATTTGTTGTTTTTTTAATAAAAAATCTTGGAAATTTTCTAATTCAGTTTTGGATCTTTCGATTCTATTATACAAAATTAGATCTTCAATAGTATCAATATGAATATCCAAATCATTATTAAATTTATTAATGTCTGATTTATCAATGATTTTGTAAAAAATAAAAAAATGGTTTGATGGCCTTTTCTTAGGATAATATCAATGATCCTGGTAAATTTCGCTTTGAAACGAGAAATCAGAAGGTCTTATTACTGCAGGCCTAACGGCATCTCCGCTTTCAATATCTCGATATTCATAATCTTGATAAAAAAAATTTCAAAACTTATTATCATAGGAAATAATCCCAATTTGATCGTTTTTTTTGGAATTTTTATAAGTAAAAGCCGGTTCTAAAACTGGATTTTTTCCATTTTCCTTAAATCTTCAATTAGCAAAAATTTCACCAGGCTTTATAAAAACAACAACAGCCTTTTTATTAAAAAACTCTGGATTTGAAAGGACTCTTTTATAAAATTTTTTATTCTCTAAATTTGTAAAAATAGAAAAAAAATCCTTTTTGTTTTTAATAATAGAAAAATTATTACTAATTTTCTTGTTCTGCCATTTCTTTTGGTCAGTTATTATATCAAATTCTTGAATATGTGTTTTAAAATTCTTTTTAATCTCATTTCTAAAAAATGAATGTAAATTAATTAGCGCTTCATTTAAAGGGTCATTATTGAATAAAGAGTTTTCAAAATAAGGAAATTTTTTTAATAAATCAGGAATCTGTTGAGGTTTTTCCTGAAAAATAGAAGTTCATTTAGAATTATTTAACCAAATTTCATCTTCTCAACTAATATCTATATTTTTTTCAAAATTGGAAATAAACTTATTTTCCGCTTCAGGTATATTTTCAAATTCATATTTTTTAGTATCAACTTTTTCTTGCTCGTTTTTCTCTTCCTCTTCAGAATTTAGGTATTCTTCTGCTATTTTTGAATTTTTTATTACATAAAAACTAACTGCTATGACAATAGTTAAATTTGCTAATGGTATAAAATTAAAAAGAAATATTTTAAAAACTTTTGATTTAATTCGAAATTTTCTTAACATATTTTCCTAGCCAATTATTTTATTGTACAAACTAATAAACTTATTCATTGATTTTATTTTTCTGAACTCAAAGTCTTGAAAATCTGTATCTCCAATATTTATTTTTGTAAATTTTACTAGATTTCCGGGACTAAAATCGTTTGGTTCTGTTGCTAAGGATGGGAATAAATCTTTGTAATTGTATGTATAAACTACAATTTTTTTAGTTTTTTGATCAGGTTCTCAATATAGAATTTGATCGTCAAAAATTAAACTGGAATCTTGTTTCTTTAATATGAATTTATTAAATTTTTCTGTTTGGTTGTCAGTTTTGCTAGGTATAAACAAATTTGAAATATGAAAAGTATCAAATCAATCTCAATTTTTTATGATTGATTCATTATTTATTAGTTCTTTAACCTGTTCAAAATTTGAATACAGATTTTGTGGTAGAAAATTTGAACCAGTTTTAATTGAACCATATAGCCTTGATTTTTGTAGTTTTCTGTTTTTCAGAATTGTCTGTTTTTTTGCTAAAAAATCAATAAAATGATCAAACAGTTTTGTTTTCTTATCAACTCTATTAAAAATTAATAAATCTTCAATTTCACTAATATTTAGTGATGAGATATTCGACAATTTATATAGGTCTGTTTTTGGAATATATTTGTAAAAAACTTGAAAACCTTGATCCCTTCAACTTGCTGATGTGAGTTTTTTGGTTTTATCAGCATAACTATTAAGTTTTTCACTTATTGAAAGTAAAAAATTAGTTTTTGTTTTATTTGAAATTATATTGATCGGGTTTAAATCAAGATCTACACTTGTTTTTTTAAATATTGGTGCACCACTTTTCTCATTAATATAAACTAATAAAAACTGGTCTTTGAAAAAATCATCAGAAATTTTACGATTCAAAAAATCCGACTTTAGTTCAAATTTAGTAAATAAACTTACATATTGTTCATAATTCTTAATAATCAATAAATTATTAAGAAAAAAATGACTAAACCCATCAGCGGAAGGTTTTATTGATAAACTATTAAAAGGATCGCCATTTTTTTTAGTTTTTTCAATTTCCTTTTTAAAAAAATTTTTTAGGTTTTCAATAGATTCATTTTTTTTATTTTCAAAATTATTTTCATCAAAATATAAATATTTATTAACTATTTTTTCGATTTTTTCAGGTTCTGTTAGAAAAATTTTTCGCCAAGTAGGGTTAGTATACCAAAAATGATTTTTGTGGCCAAGTTTTTTTATATCATTATATGAGTAAAAACTTGAATTAATTAATTCATTTCGATCAAAATATTTAAAAAGTGGCTCTGAATCTTTTTGAATGAGTTCGCTATTATTATTTGGAGAACTTAAGTTATTTGAACCACTAAAACTACCTAAAATTCCTGAAAAAACTAATCAAGGAAGCAATATTGTTGCAACAAAAAGAGCAAGTTTAATTTTAGGAAATGACATATGATACCGCCAAATCATCATCAATTGATTCCTCAAATAAGGATGATTTATATTTTCTTATCACTAATCGATAGACTCCATCGGAATTTGGTTTATACCTAACTAACTCAACATTTGATCTACTTGATCTACCAGAATTTAAATCAACTTCTTCCCACCTATTTCCATCAATCTTTTTTTCTAGAATTAGATCATAATCAGTAAATAACAAATTTTCTTGTTTTTCAAATAATTCTTTTTTCTTTAACCACTCATGCTCAAACTTATTATCATTCTTATTTGTGCCTTCTTTGAGTAATTTTTGTTCATATTCATTTGCCGCATATTCCCACAATGCTTTTGTAAGAACAATAGCAAAAATGTTACCTAATCAATTACTCTCCTTAGCAAGTTTTTTTCATCCTTCAATAATACCAGCATTAAATGCCCAAGCCAATGATGCTTTGAATTTTTCACCCTTTTTAATTTTAAATTCAGACCCTACATAGACTCTTCTAACATCAGGGTTTTTATTATACGAGATACTAAATGTTACAAGATTTGAGAGAGCTTTTTCCATTTTTTTATAATCAATTTGCCCCGCTCCAACTGCCGAATCCAACCCGCTACTTTTTAGTTCGCGTTCATTTTCATAATTTTCTAAATAGATTTTTTTTGCATACTTTTCTAAATAATTATCTATTGATGATTTGATATTCTTTTCTTTATTTGACTTTTTTGTCGATTCAATAAACCCTTTAATTTTATAAAAATTTAATTCGCTATCATTTGCGGATGAGGTTATTATACTCATAATTTGTGGAATTATTTTTCTAGGCTCGCTTAATTCTGAATTATTGTTTATCAGTTTTGCTATTAGGCCTGTAACAATTGGAGTAGAAAAACTAGTGCCTGATCCTGGGTTTTCTTGTCCAATAAATCCAATAATATTTTCCCCCGGTGCGGAAATCATTGGTTTTGGCAAACCATTCATAGCATTTACTGCCAATCGATTACTAAAATCACTAGCATAAAAATTTTTACTATCTCCAAATGTAGAACCCACAACGATAGAATTCAATGCATTAGCATAACCAGAAATATAACCATATGATTTAGAGTTATCATTTGTATTAGATTTATGCTTATCATATTCGTTTCCAGCAGCAAAAACATTTATCACACCGTACTTCCTTGATAAGAAATCTAAATAATAAACTAAATCATAATATTGTGCAACTGATTTTTTGATTAAATCATTAGCGTTGTTAAAAATATCATAATGATTTCTATCAATCTCACTTGTTGAAATTTTACTAAAACCGTAACTATGATTTATGATTCGGACGTTTTCTTCAATTATGAGTTTTTCAAAAACAGACATTCACAATGGCGAATCAAAATCTATTCTATTTAAATTAGCAACAACAAGTTTTGTATTTGGAACAAAACCATCCGCACCTGCAATTATTGAAGATACTAAAGTCGCATGATCGTTTTGATTTGCTGTTTTTTTATTTTGAGCAGCTTTCCCAATATTATAAAACTTGATATTTTCGCTTCGTATTTTACCTTTGCGATAATCATCAGAATTATAAATTCCACTCATATTCGCCTCAACAACACCTACTTTTAGATTAGATTTAGGATAGAATGGTGTTTTGTCATTATTAACGATTTCTTTTATTTTTCCGAAAAAAACATCACTAGTACCAAAATTATGAGTTTTATTGTATCGTAGTGAATAATTTAAACTAGATTTTTTAGGCAACAAACTTGAATTTGTATCTCTATTTTTTATATTATTAATTATTAGCGAAACGAATTCTAATTTTTCAATTAATTTTGATGCATTTAATTCATCGGCGCTTTTAATTTTTATTCATACAGTTGGCGATAGTTTACTGAAATACTTACTAATTACATTTATGTTATTATTTGCTAACAACTCTATTATTTGGTTTAAATACTTTTGATTTTCGGTTTTATAGTATTTTACATCCTCTGACATTGAACTACTTGCTTTGGGAATTTGGACATTTAATAAAAGTTTTATATTTACTTTTTCCTGGACATTGACATCATTTTTCTTGATTTTATCTATAGATTTTTTGTTTATAACACCAACAGTAGTTCTACTAAATACCTTAATTTTTTGGTTTGTAAATTTTAAAAATTTCTTTTTAATTTCAGAAATGTTTGGTATTTGGTTAATATTTGAACTATTGTAGATACTACTATTATAAGTTTGATTTCTAGCGGTCGAGGAAATACCATATAATAAGGGTATAATTAGTAATTGGCCTATTAATAGATATTTAAAGATAAAGATTTTTTTTAACATTTTCCTCAAGGTTTGACCTCATTTCATTTAAGGCTACGAATGATAGGCGTAAATTGTGTATTTATAATTTTGTGCTTTGAAATTCTACAATATTTTTAAACATAACTTCTAATATAATTTTACATTATTTAACCGATTAGGGAAAATATTTTCTGGTCACTTTTCAATAATCGATCTTTTTCTTATCTACCTTTGTCATTTTTCGGATACTTTTCGAGCATTACATAAATTATTTTTGATAGATTAGCTTATTTTGTGGTTCAACTTATGTTTTCGTATTTTTCCTGATTAATTTATTCAGTGATTCAATCGAATTTGTTGTATAAATTGCTTGCCTTAATTCGTAAGGATATTTAAAAAATGTCGTTAATTCAACAAAGTTTGAATACCAAGACTTGATAATTGAGGGGTATTTTTGCTCTCATTTTTTAGCAAATTCATCAAGATTTTGCATTGCAAATTCTTGATTTACTGCCTGATAAATCTTTTTCATATCATAGGCAAGCTCTTTTTTGTCTTTATGAGAAACTTTTAAAAGTGAGTTTCTAATTTGGTGAACAACACATTTTTGGATATCAGTTTGTGGAAAAACTGCTTCAATTGCCTGGCTAATTCCATTAAGATTATCACAGGAAATTATTAAAACATCTTGAAGTCCGCGAGTTTTTAATTCAGAAACACATCTAGTCAATTACTTGCTGATTCAGTGTTTTTAATCCAGAATCCCAGTGCTTTTTTGTTTCCTTGCCAGTCAATTGCAAGAATTACATATAGTGATTTTTTGACATAAGAATTATTTTCTTTAATGTTAAAATACATTCCGTCGATATACAAAATCGGATAAGAGCTATCAAGTTTTTGCGATTTTCACTTTTCAATTTCAGGCAATAATTTGTTTGTAACTGAAGAGATCCAACTAGGACTTAGATCCTTTTTATAGATACTTTTTATCGTATTGACAATATTTTCATATGGCATTCCTGATGCAAAAAGCGAAAGAACTTGCTCTTCGATATCACCTAAATTTGACTCGTATTTATCAATTAACTTGTTTTCAAAACTGCCATTTCGATCTCTTGGTATTTTTAAATACATACTATCATTTTTATAATTAACAGTTTTCCCAGAAAACCCGTTTCGTTTATTTGGACGGCGAATCCCGTTTTGACTTCGCTTACTTTTTTCATAACCTAAGTGTTGGGTTAGTTCTGCGTTTAAAAGTGCTTCAGTAAAAGTTTTGAACATATTAGAAATTTCGTTATGAAAATCTTCTTTTTTGATTTTTTATAATTAGCATACTTGCTAACAAGTTTTTGGGCTTCTAATTCAAATGGAGATATTTTTTTTGCTGTTTTTTATTGTGCTCCTTTAGGATAAATTTTATCAAATTAGACTTTTCCTAAGACACAAAATATTAAATTCTCCCGTAATAAAAACCATCTTATTTCTATTTTTAGACAAGGCAGACAACCGGATGGATCCTTCCGAAATCCTAAAATTTTAATCAATAAACGTAAAACTGAAAATTTTATTATTTATTCTTATGATTCTAGTTAACGATCTTCACAAAATAAAAGCAATGAAATTAGCAATACAAAATGTGCCGAAAAATATAGTGGGACAAGTTGAGTTTAATTAATTAAATTTTTTCCTGTTTCTAAAATTATTTCATTAAAAATTATCAAAGTCAAATTTTTAAATAATTAAGTATAACAAAAAATTAAAATTATCCCGCCTTCTTGTATAAATTCACAAAATCCTGGTAAATATCAAGTGATTCAAATTTGACATTTCTTAAAAACGGGAAATGGATTCCTCAAATTATAAAATAGAAAATCTCAAAACCAGAATTTTTTAAATGTTTTTGGAAATATTCGCTTGAAAAAAGAAATGCTCGTTGTCCTGGGTTAACAAAGGCGATTAGGTTTTTTGTTTTTTTGCCATTTGGTTGGTATTCTCGATCAAAATGGAAACTTTTATTATCAAACTTCCACTTTTCAATGCGATTTTCTGCTGTTTTAATCATTTTTTTACTAACATAAATGGTAGCAAAAATTAGAAATGCAAATAAAAATTTTGAAAAACTTGCCATTCCTAGAAGAAAAATAAATAGAAATAAATTCTCTGGATCGAAGAATAAAATTCAAAAAATTGTAAATTCACTTACTGAAAAAACAAGGCAAAAAATTAAATTAAAAATTATATATTGATTGTTTTTTCTTGTAATTTCACCAACTTTTGATAATCCCTTTTGGAATAAAAAATTACAATTTAGAATATCTAAATTTTTATTAAGAACTTTAATTCTCCTAAAAACATTACGAATAAAATAATTTGTTCTTGCTTTGAACCAAATAAAAAAATTTAAACCTGAAATTGCTAAAAAAGTTAAAATTGGGATAAAGGTGAGTATGAAAACACTTGTAAAACTATTAAATGGCATTTTTATCGACCTTTCTCATTTTTTAAAACGGTGACAAAATCCTTATATAGAAATTGATAAGAAGTAGTTGTGGTATCAGATTCTTGGAGATGTGAGCCTCAAATTAAAAAGTAGTATAAATTAATCAATTCATCAGTTTTTAGCTTTCAAAGATAAAAATATTTTCTAAGAATTATAAAACTAAGTGGATAATAATCATTTTTACTATGTAAATTACCACTTTTTCGTGGTATTTTCGTCTCTGGAAGCTCAAAATTTTCATAGTCTTCATCAAAAAAGTAGTTATCGCCTACAACAAAATTAAAATTTTTAATCTTTTCTTCAAATTTTATCAGTAATTTTTTTCTAACAGACAATCGAAAATAGATAAATAATGGTAGGAAAATTGTTTGAAATGTGAGTAAAACAAAAGATTCAGGGTGTATAAACAAAAAGATTTTTGGATGATATATGTAGATTTTGTATAAAATGAAAAAAGTAATTTCCGATAGAACTATCAAGGAAATGATTATTGTTAAAATTTTGATTTTTAATTTATTTTTTGAAATTATTTCTTTTGCTTTTTCATACCCCAATAAAAAAATTTGGTTAATTTCAAGTTTTTCTTTTTCTTCTAGTTTTAGAAAAAATTTAAAAACTTTACGGAAATAAAAGTTAATTAAAAATTTGTGTCCTAAAAATTTCAAAATTATTGAGATATTAAAAAAAATCAATAAAATGAAGAAACCAAACTCCATAAACCGAATATGAAATAACTGATCGAAAATTTTAAATTCCTGTTCACTCACGGATTTACTTCCTTGTTCTTTTTTACCTCTTTTTTGAATTCAAGAGCAATTTTTTTAACATCCTTTTGGAATAATTTTAAATGCTGATCGTTGATATTTTCTATTAATTTTTCTTTTTGTTCTTTTGTTAATTGGTCTTTTAAATTTGTTTTTTCAACAAATTTTGTTAAAAGTTTAATAAAATCTTCTTTTGAAATTTGTTTAGATAATTTTGTTGCAGAGATCTTTTTATCAACAATTTGTTCACTAATTTTGTTAAGTTCTGCAAAATCTTCAGTTTGAATATTATTAATGAATTCAGAAATTTGCTGGTTAATTTCAAGACTGCTATGATTATTAGTGGCAGCAGCGCTCACAACATTAGAAACTGATGTGATATAATTTATATTTAATAAAATTTTTTTCACTTTCCCTTATGTAATATTTTATTACATTATAGACTAAAAAACAATAAAACCATAATTTTTTCTTTTTTAAAAACAAATTTAGTGCTTATATTTCTCTTCCTAATTTCTTAATTTATGCTATAATTTATGAATGTTTTATTACTTTGGCCAATGAAAAGGGAGGTGAAATGATTAATGTTAATGAATTTCGTCCCGGAATTACGTTTGAATTTGAGAAAGAAATTTATGTTGTAATTTCAGCTCAGCATTCAAAACAAGGTCGCGGTCAGGCAAATTTAAAAGCTAAAGTTAAAAATTTGCGTACCGGTGCGATCACAATTAAAACTTTTTCTGGTGGCGAAAGAGTTGAAAAAGCTCATATTGAGAAAATTTCGATGTCATTTCTTTATAATGATGGCGCAAACATTGTGTTAATGGATGACAACACTTATGAGCAAGTAGCAATTGAGAATACAAAAATTAGTTGGGAATTAAACTTTTTAGTCGAAGGTACAAAAGTAAAATTACGGAAATTTAACGACGAAATTCTTGATATTGAACTTCCACCGAAAATTGAACTTAAAATTGCATCAACTTTTGATGCCGTTAAGGGAAATACGACCACAAACCCATCAAAAAGAGCAACATTAGAAACTGGATATGAAATCGATGTGCCAATGTTTATCAAAGAGGGTGAAAGTGTAATTATTTCAACAGAGGACGGAAAATACGTATCGCGGGGGGATAAAAACTAAAATGGTAAAAAAAAATATCGATGAAATAGTAGTAAATTCCTTAAAAATGCACGGTGTTGCCGCTGTTAATAAGGCAAATTCTGGTCATCCTGGAGTAATTTTATCTGCTGCTAAAATGGTTTATGCGCTTTATCGCGACCATATGAATTTTGATGTCAGCGATCCTAATTGAATCAACCGTGATCGTTTTATTTTATCAGCAGGTCATGCATCTGGACTTTTATATTCCTTATTATATAGTTTAGGTTTGTTAGCGCAAGAAGATCTTGAAAATTTCCGTCAGTTAGGATCAAAAACTCCAGGTCATCCCGAATATGGACATACACTTGGAGTTGAAGCAACAACAGGTCCACTTGGTCAGGGTGTTGCGATGGGAGTTGGAATCGCTTTGGCACAAGCGCATTTGAACTCTAAATTTAAAGAAATCGACCATTATACCTATGTTTTATGTGGTGATGGCGATTTGCAAGAGGGTATTTCTTATGAAGCGCTTTCGCTTGCGGGGCATTTAAATTTAAAAAATTTCATCGTCCTTTATGATTCAAACGATGTTCAACTTGATTCACCACTTGATGTTGTTTTTAGCGAAAATGTCCAAAAACGAATTGAATCGCAAGGTTTATTCTACCAATTAGTTCAAGAAAATGATGTAAATTTAATTTCAGAAGCAATTTCGCGAGCAAAAGCAGCAAATAAACCAAGTTTTATTGAAATTAAAACAATAATTGGCGAAGGAAGTAGCAAGGAAAAAACCAGCGATGTCCACGGCGCTCCGCTTGGGGAAGACATTCTTACTTTGAAAAAAAATCTTGGCTGAGAAAATAGTGATTTCTATCTTGGAAATGAAGTCAAAGAACATTGAAAAAACACATTAGGAAATAGAACTTTTGAGAAAAAAAAGAACTTTAAACTTTCTAATGAACTCGCTGAATTTCTGAAAAAAGGTGAGAATATTGATTTTAAAATTGACTTAGATCTTGCCAAAAATCAAGCAACTAGAAATAGTTCTGGAAAAATTTTAGACTATATTTCCCAACATCTTCCTTATTGAATCGGTGGTTCTGCTGATTTATCAGTTTCAACAAAAGCCAAAGGTTCTGATGGAATTTTTAGTAGCAAAAATTACCAAGGGCGAAATTTAATGTTTGGTGTACGTGAATTTGCGATGGCTTCAATCGCCAACGGAATCGCCTTACATTCAGTTTTACGACCTTTTGTTTCAACTTTTTTTGTTTTTGCCGATTATTTAAAACCAGCACTTAGATTATCAGCGATTATGAAATTACCTGTAAGTTACATTTTTAGTCACGATTCTTTAATGGTTGGTGAAGATGGACCGACTCACGAACCAGTAGAGCAACTTGCAATGTTAAGATCTGTGCCAAACCTTGGAGTTTATCGTCCAGGGGATGAAAACGAACTTAAAAGCGCTTATGAGCTTGCGCTAACAAAAAAAGACCAACCAAGTGCGATAATTTTATCCCGTCAGAACATTAAATCTTTTGATTCATGCAAAAAAGGCTTTAAAAACGGTGCTTATTTGGTTCGAAAAACTAATTCACAATGAGCAATTATTGCAACTGGATCCGAACTTGGTCTAGCTGATGAAATTGCTAAAAATTTAGATCTTAATTTAATTTCTTTATCAAATTGGCAAAATACACCAATTTGAGATCCAAATTTTGCAATTTCATTAGAATTAGCAACAACTTTTGGTTGAAAAGTTCACGCAAAATATAATTTTGGACATGATGACTTCGGTTTTTCCGCTCCTGGTGATCAAATATTAGAAAAAATTGGTTTTACAACTGAAAAATTAGTTGAAAAAATTAAAAAAATAATTGTTTAGTAACAAATTTATTCAAAAAAATAAAAAAGCGCAATAAAAAACTAAAAAAGAAGTGAATTTTGCTTCTTTTTTAGTTTTTTAGAACTGTTAATTAAGAAAAAACACGGAAATTGCTGTTTTAGTTACGATACTTTGGCTGCAAACGGAATTAAAAGTAAAAATTGTTAGTAAAAAATCTAAGTTAGTATAGGAAAATGAGACACATCATTATTTTTAATTATTTTTAAAACAAATTTTTATTATTTTTTATTCTCCAAAATTGTGAAAATTTTTTTGAGCACCAAATTGTTCAAAATGAGAATTTGGACTCAAATATGAAAGGCAACTTTGCACTCTAGTTTTATTGTATCATTTAACAAATGAGCTGATTTTTTGATGGGCATCTTCAAGGTTTTCAAAAATTTTACCCTCAACATTCAAGTATTCTCTTTGTAAAATAGCATAAAAGTATTCAATCGGGCGGTTTGCAAGCGCGTTTCCTTTTGGCGACATTGATTGTTGAATGTTGTTTTCTTTTAAAAATTGAGCAAATCGGTGGTTAGCATATTCAACTCCATGATCTGAATGGAAAAATTTAGGTGTAATTTTGTGTTTTTTGATTGTTTCTTTTACTAATTTTATTGTTTCTTCTGAAAATCTAGTCTTGGAAATTGAAAAATTTAGCAAATAATTAGATTTTGTTTCAATTATTGAATGCAAAAAATAAAAATCATCGCCAATTCTTATAAATTTAATATCAGCAAATCATTTTTCACCAAAATTTTTAGATTCAAATTGTCCTTTGATATGATCTTCGGCTCAAATCCGCGAAAATTTAGCTTCTTTTGGCGCATTTTTACTTTGTTTTTTGTAAGCAATCGATTTTATCCCTAAATGTTCATAGTGTTTTTGAAAAACATATGTGCTTATATTATTTCCTTGATTTTTGTATACATTATACAAATTATCTCGACCTTTTACTTTTCTGTTAAAATTAAAACTTTCAAGAATTCAATCAAGTAATTCTTTACTGTATACCATTTCTTTTGGTGATTTTTTCACCTTTATTTTGCGATAAATCGATGTGCGATTAACTTTTAAAACGCTGCAAAGTCTTGTTGAATTTTCGATTTGATCCTTATCTTTTTCTGCTTCTTGTTTTCGCTTTTTAAGTTCGTCCATTACAATTGCAGGATCAATCCCGTATCTTCTAAGGACGTTTTCCATTATTTCTTGATAAATTCCGCGGTCATTTTCCGAAAGATCGTTAATTGTGTATTGTTTTTTTGACTTACGTGGTGATTTATTTTTACCACGTGTGCTAATTAATCCGTTCATACCATAATTATAATACTTTTTTTGTCAGTTTCGAATTAAATTATTCGCATATGTCTGTAAAAAACCCTCTTTTTGCGATTTTTTATTAACTGATTTATTTTTATAAATTTCACGAAACTCGTTTGCAAAATGTATAGTCGCACTTTTGAATCCTTGCGATTCAGCGATTTTGATATATTTGATTTTTTCATTAATTGAAAATTTATTTTGTTTCATAAAAAAACACACCTCTCTTGGTGTGTCTCATTTTTTTCTACTAATTTATGTTAGTAAAAAATCATTTTTTTTCAATTTTAAAAAATTTTTGTTATATAATATAAGATTAATATTTTGGTACTATGATTGAAAATAATAACTCGTTTTTGTCAACAAAACTTGATCATTTTTCTGCTTGGAAGAGAGAGCGAAAAACTGCGCTTGTTTTTTCATTAATTATTCTTGCAATTACAATCTCACTCATCGGTTATTCGATGATTAGAAATCGCCAAGAATTTGTTGTTGATAAATTTTATTTCATTAGTTTTAGCAATTATTTTCAAAATTTTAGCGCTTTTTTTTATCTCACCTACCAATCAAATTTAATTTATGGACTTGTTTTATTTAGTTTCGTCTTAAACGCAACTGAACGGAAATTTCAAATTTTATTCGTTTTTACAGTGATTTTAACCATCGTTTTAATAATTTTTTGAACCGTAATCGCCTGAAATTTGAATATGAGTTTTGTTGTTTTTCTAACAACATCAACGGTTCACCTAATTCATCCCGTTTTTGCAATTCTTGTCCTTTTTTGATTCCGCAAGGAATTTCCAGTTAATAAATTAGGGCTTAGTTTTGGTGTTATTTATTCAATTTGTTATTATTTATTTTGCCTACTTTTATATTTTTTCACAATTAGACAATGAATTGCTCCTGAGTTTAAAAAAACTGAAATTGAAGCTGAAAAAAATATTGTCTTTTTCTATACTGGACTTACAATTTATCCTTTTCTAAATTTTTTACACCCGTTTTTTTATTCAGGTGGGAATAATACAATTGTGATTTTGCTAAATCTATTTATGGCTTTTTCGGTTGTTTTTCTTCCATATTGACTTTCGCTTTTTTATATTAATGTTTTTGGGATAAAGTCAATTAATTGAAGTATTTTCCGTGAAATTAAAACATTATTCAAACGTTTTACAAGTTTTTTCTGAATTACAAAACCAAAAAAATAAGAAAAAGAAACAATAAAATAAGAGATTTTGGAGAAAAAAGTGGCAAAAATAGTTGTTGGTCTTTCAGGCGGAGTCGATTCTGCAATTACTGCTTATCTTTTAAAAAAAGAAGGTCATCAAGTAATCGCCGTTTTTATGCGAAATTGGGATTCAAATTTAAATAATGACTTTCTAGGTCAAAAAAATTCAGAAAATCATAACATTTGCCCACAAGAGCAAGACTGAAACGATGCAAAAACAGTGGCAAAACAACTTGAAATTCCTATTTTTCGCGTTGATTTTATTAAAGAATATTGGGATGAAGTTTTTAGCGACTTAATTGCCAAATACCAAAGTGGACTAACACCAAATCCTGATATTTTATGCAATAAAAACATAAAATTTAAGCATTTTCTAAATTATGCACTAGAAACTCACCAAGCCGATTTTATCGCGATGGGTCATTATGCAAAAGCGATTAAGGGAAACTTGTATGCTGGAATTGATAGTTCAAAAGACCAAAGTTATTTTCTTGCACAACTTTCAAAATCTCAACTTGAAAAAACAATTTTTCCTTTAGGTTTTTACCAAAAAACCGAAATCAGAAAAATTGCCGAAAAATTAGGGTTAATTAATGCTAAAAAGAAAGACTCAACTGGCATTTGTTTTATCGGTGAGCGTAAATTTACCGATTTTTTACAAAATTATATTCCTGCACAACCTGGAAATATTGTTGATATTGCCACAAAAAAAGTTCTTGGAAAACATATTGGAATTATGTATTTTACCATTGGACAGCGTAAAGGTTTTGGACTTAACGGAATGAAAGAACCTTATTTTGTTGTCGGTCATAATCTCAAAGAAAAAATTTTATATGTAAGTGCGGCAAGTGATAAAAAATGACTTGAATCAGATCAACTTTTAGCAATTAATGCTAATTTTTTAGTACAAGACATAGAAAATCAAAGTAATTTAACAGCAAAATTCCGCTATCGCCAAGAAGAAATTCCCGTCAAAATCAAAGTAATTGATAAAAACTCGTTTTGAGTTTATTATCAAAATCATAGCGCAATTACGCCAGGGCAACAAGTTGTTATTTATAATAACCAAACTCAAGTTGTGCTTGCTGGTGAAATTAAAGAGATCTATCGCGATGGACAAAAACTTGATTATTTAAGTTAAAATCAATGATTTTAAACACTTTTTTTAAACTAATTTTGTTAAATTAATTTAAAAAAAGTGCGGTTATAACCGATAATTTTGCCCTTAATTGTTTTTCCTGAGTTTCCCAGTTACAAACGCTTAATTATAAAAGACCTCCTAATTTAGGTGATCTTTTTAGAACTTAACGTTATTTCATAACAATTTTTTCGACTTATAACCCGGATTTTTGTCAAACATTACTAGCAAAATACATTTCTAGTCGCTTTTTATTTTTGATTAGAGGTTATTATGCATTTACAAATCAGGTTTTTTACTATAAAACTAAAAAAGAACAACTTTTTTAACATTTTTATTATTAAAATAATTACATCATAATTGTTATGAAAGGTTAGTACTTTTTTCTTATTATTTTTTAAAACAAATCCTTATTTGTTAGTGTTTTTTGATATTTACAAATTAATTATACCACTAACTGGGAAACTCAGGATTATTTAAGTTAAAATCAATGATTTTAAACACTTTTTTTAAACTAATTTTGTTAAATTAATTTAAAAAAAGTGCGGTTATAACCGATAATTTTGCCCTTAATTGTTTTTAGTACATCAAAAGAATTAAGTGGTTTTGGTGAACTGCGTCCAATTTCACTTCAGTCAATTAATGTATTAAGCCCGAAAATTTCGATTTGGTATTTTCCTTGCCCGTTTGTGAGCCCTGGAAGGTAAACTAGTCCGTATTTTGCCTTAATAAATTCAAATTTTTCGGTTGAATCAACACCAACTTTTGTTGCAATTGCCGTTGCACAAAACGATGCAAAACTGTTTTGAATCGGAAATTCGCTTTCAAAAAGGTCGAAATTATTTTTCCCTGCTGCTAAAATCGTTTTATAATCATTTTGATCTTTGATAATGCCGACACGAACTCAGGAATTAAGACCGACACCGAGCGAGTAATTCTCGGCAAAACTGGAAATTATCACAACATATTCCTTAATTTTTTCCGATTCGGAATAAATTGTAAGGTCGAAATTACGGGCACTAAAAAAAGGGCTAGCACCTTGTTTACCTAAAAACTCAAGATCTAAAAGATGATAGTCACCATTTCTTGGGCTTAATGCATTTGAACTGAAGTTAATTGGCTGAAAATCAAGGAAAAAATTCTGCTGATCTTTTGGTAAAGCTGCATTTAGTTCGGATTTACTGATCTCTTTTTTTGCTAGCAAATTATTTTCCATCTTTCCATGCGAACGGTATAAAAAGGAACTTATTCCATAATCAATTACATGATTTTTGATTAATTCAAGAAAATCATCATAAAAAAGTCGTTTATCTTTCAATTCATCAGGAATTATATTTTCAACATCAAGGGCAAAAACTTCGAGACGATAATTATGATCTTCAACTGGTGGCAGAGGCCCAAAATAAACACCATCAGGATGCTCGCGATAAAACGCATCAAGCAAATAACTAGTTGCATATTTCGTCATTGAATTTTCAAATTGATACATTTTATCTTGTCGCGAGAAAGAATCATCCCATTTAATCTTATTTTTTTTAATGTTTGCTGCAACTCAATGGATAAAAATAAAACCTAACTCGGCAGTTGCTTCATAATCAATTAAAGTAATCGCATAAGATTTAGCACCTTTAACTTTATCCCATTTTATGGGAAAATTGACGGAATTAGGGTACTTTTTTCCTAAATTACCATTTCCAAATTGGGTGTCTAAAACACCATTTTTGACATCAGGGATATAAATTTTGATCATAATTCTAATAAAAAAAGTTAATTTTTTGCTTCATTTATTCAAGATTTTCTGGATTGATTATGAGAAATTGTTGCTGTATTTGACCAGCTTGGATAAATTGATTGTATTTATCATAAAGTGATAAAGATTCTAAATTATTTTCTAGATCGATCGGTTGATATGGTAAAAGTTTACCTTTTGTTAAAAAACCGTTAATATCGATATGTCTTTCTACATAAAAAAGATTAGGATTATTAGGGTCTTGTTTTTTCATTTCTGCTTCTAATTCTAGCAAACTTGCGCTATAAAGCCCGCCTCTTGAGAAATTGTTTGAATTATCAAAAGGTCATTTTTGAATTTTATCAGTAAATTTGTATTTACTAATGTCATCAACAAAACCAATTTGTTCTTCCTGTTCTTCATTATCATCAGGTTTTGGTTGAGGGCCTTGAACTTTTGGTTCTTCAGGTTTAGGAGGTTCTGATTGATTTTGTTGATTTTCATTTTGTTGATTATTTATGTTTTTTAATTGTTTTGAGCTAGCAAAAAGTTGTGCCATTGATTCAAATTTTTGATTTACTGGACTTTTTTCGCTAGTTTTCTTATCTTTTTCCACATTTTGTTGTTTTTTTTCCGAATTTCCCTGTTGTGATTGCGCAGAATTCCTGTTTTGCTCATCTTTTTTACCGTCTTCGGAATTAGAATCGGTATTTTGATCAATTATTCAATAAAGTCTATAAAGTACGTTTTTAATCTTATTTGTCGATTTATCGACAAAAGTTTTATCATCAATTAGGAAAAATGGTCTTGGTTGAACTTTGTATTTTCGACCGTCTTTACCAATTATCGTATATTTTTCTAGTTTTTGAGTAAGTTCTAATTTTTTCTTAAAATTTTTATCACCTAATATTGGCAAATCTCAATCTAATTCTTTGCCTGTTTGACTTTCTATTCTTGATGCGATAAGATTTAGAATTTTATAATTATAATTCCATCAATAAGCATTTGGAACTGGCTGGGTTGTTGCTGATAAAATTCCATTTACAATAAACTGAATAGCTGGAATTGGCACTGGAATTGGCCGTCTATATTTTGTTTTTGTTTCTTGTTTTTGTAAAACAGGTTTGATTTGACCTTTATCTTTGCCATCGTTTTTTTGACTATCAGATGTTTTAGGTGGTTTTTCTGTATTAGGTGGGGTTTTTGACTCAGAATCTGTAGGTGGAGGCGCTGGAACTGGCGGCATAGCAGGAGGGAAACTAGGGGGAATCGGGATTCGCGGCGGATATTCTGGTTCATTAGCAGAATTTTTTATAAAAAATTTAGCAAAAGCGTTAATAGTTTTATAAAATAAATAATTTTGATCTAGTTCCGGATTTTTAATTGAAAAACCAGAACCATATCTTAAAGGCACAAAATCGGGCGTTGCTTTTAAATCGGTAGATTCTAAATATTTTTTCTGTGATTCTTTTCATTTTTCGAAAAATTCACTAGCTGATAAATAGGAAGTTCCTGTATAAAACTTTTTAACTATTTCAGGAAATTTTGGGTCTTTTGCAATTGCACTTATTTTTTTTAGGATAACATCTTTAGGTTCGTTTTGTAAAAAACGCTGAAAATTAGGTTCATTTGGTTTTTTAGGTTTATTAGCGTCTGCCGGAGTTTTACCAAATTCATTAATAAGGGTTGAGAAATTATAACTAGCAATATCGTTTTGCTCGATTGCTAGCGGCATATTCAGAATTTCTTTTAGTAATTGGTATTTTTCTGTTGCCTCTGAATTTGAAAAAACCCTTTTATTTAGGTCTTCTTTTTCCTTTTCAATACAGGAAATAAAAAGAAGAGGCAGGCTAATTGAAGATAGAATTAGTGAATTTTTAAAAAATTTTTTCATTATATTTAAACCTGACTACATATTAAAAACAAAATTTATTTCAATACAAAATAAAACTAAAATTAACTAATAATTAGTTTTTTTAGTTTTAATATTTTTACTAAATGATACCACATTTTTCTAATTTTACTGCGGTTTTTGCTCATAAACTTCTTTATAGCCGTTTCTCCTTCAAAAAAATCCAATAAATTCTTGGCTAATTTGGTTTTTTTGAGCATACTCTCTTTGATAATCGACCATTTTTTTGTAATAATTTTTTGAAAAAAACGGAATAATTCCATCATAAATTAGTTGTAATGAGCGCTTATCAAGGATAATTTTACAATTTTCAATTGGAAAAAAAACAAAAAAACCATCATCAGGCTTTTTTTTAACCGCATTTGGATCAAGCCGAAAGTCAATCTCGCGCAATTTTAAGGCAATATTAAAATTATAAAAATTATGGTCACCGTTAAAACTAAAAATTATTTCTTTATGAAGAAAATCGTTGTGAATAACTATTTCTTCTAAAGTTTTACCTTTTTTAATAACATACCCAGTTAGTCTAGGAGATAAAATTTTTCAAAATTTTGGTACTAATCAATAACCATCGGAAAAATGGTTGATTTTCACTTTTTGAAAACGACTTAGAAAACTTACTAAATTATTCATAATATTTTTTAAAAAAGTCAGCAATTCCGTCTTGATCGTTTGATTTAGTAACAAAAGTTGCTTTTTCTTGCACTTCTGAATGCGACTGACCCATTGCAACTGAAAATTTAGCTACTGCGAACATTGAAAGATCATTTTTGGCATCGCCAAATGCTAAAGTTTTTTCTAGATCAACATTATAATTTTTTTCAAAAAATTTCAGTCCTTCGCCTTTATTTGAACCAGAAATCATGATGTCAATAACCGCAGATTGCGACTGAACTAAATAAATATTAGCAATTTTTTCTAACTCAGAAATAGCTAATTGAAATAATTCAGGGTCGCTATCACGTTTGATTAGTAAAAATTTGACGATCTCAAGGTTGTTAATTTCTGTTTGTTCAAGATCTTGATATTCATAAAAGGTAAGTGGTAATTTTTCGATTTCAGAGAAATTTTCATTTTGCTTTCGCAAATAGGAAAATCAAAGACAATTTTTATTTTTTTCGCTAAAAGCGAGCATATTAGTTGTTGTATAAATCAGAAAAATTACTTTATATTTTACAAGGATTTGAAAAATTTTTTCAACTTGACTAGGAGCAAAACTTTTACTAAAAACAACAGAATTATTTTTATAATCATAAATGAGCGAACCGTTGCAACTAATAATAGGAAAATCGGGTTTTAGTTGAAAATAATACTTTTTTATAAAATATCACGGTCTACCAGAACAAAAAATAATTTTTTTATTTTTTTGCTGTAATTTAGTAATTATATCGACTGTTTTTGGACTAACTTGGTGCTCTGATGTTAATAAAGTACCGTCTAAATCAAAAACAAAGTTTTTTATTTGCGCCAATTCCGCTTTTTGTGGTATAATTTTATTGCTTTTTTTGTCCATAATATGCTGTCTCGCCGTGTTTACGGTCATAATGTTTTTTTTGCAAAACTGGATTTGCTTGGTTTTGCAAAGGGTTAATTAATTTGGTATAAAGAGCCATTTTCGCTACTTCTTCGAAAGTCATCGCTAATTTAACAGCATCTTCGGCTGATTTATTCGACCAACAAAAAGGTCCGTGTTCTTTGACTAAAACTGCTGGAGTTGCAATGAAATCAAGTTTATTTTTGGCAAAATGATCAAGAATTACAATTCCAGTATTATGTTCGTATTCGCCATTTATTTGCTCGTCACTTAAGGAATCAGTGCAAGGAATTGAACCAAAAAAATTATCGGCATGCGTTGTTCCAAGGGCGGGAATTTCTTTACCAGCTTGTGCTCAGGCGACTGTAAAAGGTGAATGAGTGTGTACGATCGCTTTAATTCGTGAATCGGCTTTATAAATTAATGAGTGTGTGGGAGTATCGCTTGAGGGATTTAGATCGGATTCAAGGACATTATTTTCTAGGTCGACAGCAACCATATCCGAAAATTGCATTTTTTCATACGGAATTCCGCTTGGTTTGATTACATAATAACTGCGATCTTTACTAATTGCTGAAACATTTCCTCAAGTATGAAGCGCTAATTTTGAATTATATAATAAAAGGTTTGCTTCTAAAACGGCTTTTTGTAGTGAAACAAGTTCGTTTTGATCTTTAATTTTCATTTGCTAACCTCAACTGTTGACTAAAAAATGCACGTGCTTTTTCGATAATTTCAACTTGCTTTGCAAAATTTTCTAGAAATGGCGCATCTAATCTGAAATCTTCAGGTTTGTGTCACATTTCAATTACAAAAGGAACATTAATTTTTGCTTTTAAAATATATTTAAAAGCACTAACAAAATCAACATCGCCTTGACCAAAGTCAAGATTTTTAAAAGTATTTGGCAGTGTATCTTTGAAATGAAAAGCAACAATTTCGCTTTTTCCCAGTTTAATTTCTGCTTCTAAATCATTAGAAAAACGCGATAAATTTCCAAGATCGGGGTATAAAAATACGCCCCCGCCGATCGATTTTTGTAGGTATAACAATCTTGAAATTGTTCCAGCAAATTTTGTATCCATTGATTCAAAAGCAATAATTATACTATATTTTTTTGCTAAAGCAACAATTTTTTTCATTGTTTCAATGAAAAAAATTTCAGAATTTGGGTGTTCTTGCTCATAATAGATATCGTATGCCGCTAGCTGAATGATGGAAATTCCTAATTTTTTTGCTAAAATTAAGGCTTTTTCCATAATTTCAACAGCTTTTTCCCGTACCTTTATATCAGCGGCACCAAAAGGAAATTTGCGGTGCAAAGAAAGACAAAGTGAATTTATATAAAAATCATTTTCGAATAAAGCATCACGAATTTCCTTGATTTTTTCATTAGAAAAATCAAGTCGAGCAGCAAATTCATCAGTTTCATCAACTGACATTTCGATAAAATTAAAACCTGCTTTTTTGGCGATTTTAATTTTATCGACAAATGAAAAACGTTTATCAATCGCTTTTTCGTAGATACCAACGAAAAAATTAGCTCCAGTATTTTTTAAATTCATCTTTGAATTCCTTTGCTTTTGCTTCTGGGTTTTCAGCATCACGAATTGAACGACCAGCAATGAAAATATAAATTGGAATACCTTTGAATAATTTAATATCCTCAACTTCAACCCCGCCAGTAATTGTGACTTTAAATCCGTGATCAGCGAGTTTTTTGACAATATCAATATCTTTTTGCGCTCATTTTACCCCAGAGGCTTGTGAATCACGCGGACGGTGTCAGACGACTTGGGGAACTGCTACTTTTTTCCAATCCTGAACTTGTTCTCAGGTAAAATTATTTGTCATTTCGACTTGAATTTCGGTAGTATCACCGTTTTTTTGGTAATATTTTTGCGATAAATTAACTAAATCCTTAATAGTTGGTGTCTCAGCTGCACAAATTACAGTCGTAAAATCTGCCCCTGCTTCGAAAAACATTTTTCCAAAAATGTTACCAGCATCAGCGATTTTCCCATCAGCAACAATTATTTTATCTGGAAAAGCCTCACGAAGTTCCGAAATTGCTTTTTTCCCTTCAGAAGCTAATAAAATTGTACCAACTTCAATAATATCAATATATTTTTCAACTTTTTTTGCAGAAGCAATCGCCTCTTCAATACTTTGATTGTCAAGTGCGATTTGTAAAAGTGGAACTGCCATAATTTTTCTCCTTTTGGTTTAGTTAATATTATACAATAATAATGGTCTTTTTTTACTAAATAATGGTAAAAAACCCGAAAATTTAATTAGTAATTTTTCGGGTTTTTTGATGAAAACTATAAAAAAGTTTAGCTTGAACTAGTTGAAGTTTTAACTTCTATTGTTTTATTATAATAAGAAGAAATTTGTTTCTTAATTTCTTCAGTTTCAACTTCTATTTTTGCAAAAGGATAACCGCGACCAACGGCTTCGATAAACACTTTCAATTGTTTTTTAGCATCTTCGGTTAGAGAAGAACCTGTTAATTTTAAGGTCACATTTTGTTGATTTTGGCCAGCTGAACGGAAATAAATGTATGGTTTAGGTCTTAAATCTCGCTCTGGTGGTTTGATTTCTGGTTCGATTCCGCTTAATCTTTTTGAATAATTTGATTTATCAAAATCATCGGCTGAAACCGTAAAAGTGTGTGAGTTTGAAGTTGTACCACCAGATCCATTTTTATCAACGGAAAAATAAAGATGCGTGAATTTTAGAACTTTAAATCCTTCATAATCATCAGCGGCATACTTATCTTCTTTTCAATTTTTAACGTTTTCGTTAAAAATATTGTCGATTTCATCGAATTTTATTTGCTTAATCGTTTTAATATCAGTATCACTGAAGTCTAAATTCGGAGGATATCCGCCTTTTCCACCTTGACGTCCTTGAAATGGACGCTGGTAGATTTTAGAACCAAAAGCAACTTTCAAACCTTCGGTGATTTTGTCAGCATTATCGCCTGAATCTCATCTTAGTGTATCAAATAAAATTGAACCAGGAATTTTTTCGTTAGGATTTTGTTTTTGGAAAGTTGCAGGATTATTATAGTCAAAACTAATGTAGTCAACATTTTTTACCGCATTTGGATTAATTGACCAATTTTCATCGATGGCAAGATCGTTTGAATATAACTCAAGTTCTTTTAGTTTTTTATTCTCAATTGCGCGAAGACCCTTAATTGCATTTTTACTTTCTAAAAATAGTGTTAATTTTTGCACCTTTTCAGGAAGAGCACGAAGAATTTTATCTATATTTTGGTTTTTATTTTTATCCCCAACATTTTTTAAAACAACAGCATCGATTTTTCCGTTAGTTTTTGCTAGAAATTCCTGGAATTTATTAAAGGCATTTTCATCATTTGCATCAAGGGAAACCGCGGTAATTTTTGACTTTGATGACTTATTAGGGTTTTTATCATTTGGGGTATATTCAAAAACTTTAATTGAACCGTTTCCGGAGCCACTGCTTCCCGTAATTTCTTCAATCGCTTTTTTAAATTCTTCATTTGAAGTCGATACATCTTGTTTTGTTCAGCCTTCAAATTCTTGGGTTGCAATTCCATGTGGCGATCTTGGCGCTCATCCCGGAATGTTTAGAACACGATTCTCGTTTCTTTTACGATAGGTTCCATTTTTTCCAGTTACTGGGTTGTCATCAGGGTTTACAAACCCTCAAACATTATGGTTTTCTTTTGTTGGTAGCATTCCGCGAGCGATCGATTTTCGATCTAATTCAGTAAATCGAGGACCACGCGCTTTTTCTTCTTCTAAAACTTTAAGATAATCTTCTTCGCGTTTTTTTCAATTATTTGCTTCCCAAATTTTTGCTTTAAATCCTTCTTTTACTTTTTCAGGAGTTGTTTTTTCTCCGTAAGTGTAAAGTTTTAAACTTGCTGGGTCATTAATTCGGCGCTCTAATTCGGCGATTTCGGCTTCATATTGTTTAATTTTTGATCTAGTTGAACTAATTTGACTACCAACCCCGGTATATCAAGCTCTACTTGCGGCATCTAGTTGACCTTGTGATAAAACTGTTGATGAGTTTTGAGAATTAACTTTTGGTGTTGTTTCGGATCGGCTAAATGTAGGAGAAGATGCTCTTGTTGAAGGGCGCGGAGCAGAAATTGGCACAGTTGATTCGACGACAGTTGAAGGTTTTTTAGTAATTTCTGGTTTTGTTTCAGGCTTAGAAACTAATGGTTTTTCCTCAATTTTTGGCACTTGAATTTCAGGGACTGTTTTTTTAACTTTTTTAGGTTCAGGTTGTTTTAATGGATCGAATTTTGCATTTGTTACTGGAGAATTATACCCAGTATCATTAGGTCGATTTTTAGAAATTGTTGACGGTGCTTTTGGTGAATAGGAAATTAAAACCGGTTTTCAACTGTAATTAGTTAATGTTTCGTTAATCGAAAAAGACAAACCAACTGCAAAAGCAGTTGCGACAACACCGATAATCATTTTCTTTCGTCTTGATAAATATAAAACCATAATTTCAACCTTTCCTATAAAAATTAAAAAACAAAAATCAAAAATTTTATAATTAAAGGATTAATTAATTAGTTTTTTGATTTTTGTTTTCAATATTATACAGCAATTATAAAATAAATTTTTAAAAATAAAAATTTATTTTATCTTACTTAAAAATAATACAATATTTATAAATAATAATTATATATAATAGCGAATCTAAAAAAGAGATTGAAAAATTAAGAAGATTTAGTTTCAACTGGCAAACCTTCAAGCGAATTGCCAAGTTGCCCAATTAAATTAGAATCGACAACTATTTTTGCAAAAGCATTCGTTTGTTTTGCCGCTTTAAGAAAATGTTCTAAATCGGCTTTTGCTTCAGCAGAAAAAGTTCCTGAAATTTCAAGTGTTGCTCCCTGAACTTGTTTGCCATCTTTGTCTTTTATATAAATTTTTGAAAATTCATAGGGCCCAAAATTAAGTCTTTTTGTAATTTGACCATCAAAGTCATCGAGTTTTACAGTATATTTTTTCTCTGATGCTGTTCCAGAAGTCGAACTATCAGAATCAATTCCAAAAGAAACTTCGTTGAATTTTATAAAATAATTTGCTTGTTGTTTTTCGCCGGTATCGGTTTCTCATTCTGATATTTGACGGTTAAATTCGCTATTTACTTCATCAAATTTTATACCTTTGAAAGTTTTTTGACTTGTTTTACTAAAATCTAAATTTGGTGGATAGCCACCGCGACCGCCAAAAACACCTTGGAAAACACGTTGGTTAATTTTTGAGCCAAAAGCAATTTTTAGTCCTTCGTTAATTTTGTCCGGAGTACTTTGTTCGCTTGATCAAGTTAGTGTGTCAAAAGGAATTGATCCAGGCAGTTTTGCACTTGGATTATAAAGATTGATTTTTGATTTATCAATATAATCTCATTTAATAAAATCAACATTTTTAAGACCATTAGGATTAATTGCCCAATTTCCGGTGTCTTTTTGTTTGTTAGAATAAAGTGATAATTCAGTAAGTTTATGATTTTCCAGTTTAGAAAGTGCTAAAAGACCTTCGGCATCTTCAACAAAAAGCCGAAGCGAAATAATTTTAGGCGGTAGTTTTGAGATAATTTCTTCAATTGTTTTAATGTTTTTACCCTCAACATTTTGCAGTACAACTTCTTTTAAATCTTGTTGTTTTTCGGCTAATTGTTGAAGAACAGAAGAAAATTTTTGCAGTGCACTTGGATCGCTTGAATCAAGAACAAGCGAAGTAAAAGAATCATAATTACCAGAAACAGTTGTCGTGTTTGTAACATTTTTCTTATATTGAATTAATTTAATTCCTGAAGTAACGCCAGATTTCTCAAGCGCGGATTTAAATTCTCCATCAGTTATATGTGAACTTGGATCGCCAATTCCACCACTTCATCCTTCTCGTTTAAGTCCGCTTAAAACTGTCGAGTCTTGATTTGCTCAAGGGCTTTCATAAGGGGCGACTCCTTTTGCATTATTTGCTTTTATAGCATGTTTTACATGGTTATTTCTTGGTTCTCATCCATCTGATTTTGGATCGGGGGTATAACCTTTTTCAAGTAAATCAATTTCTTCAGAGGTTAGCTGACCTTGTTTTAATCTTGCAAGACGTTTATTATAATAATCAAGATCTCATTCTTTACGCTTTTTTTCATATTCTTCATCACGAATTTTCTGATCATATGCTTCATTTCAGGCGGCTAAATCTTGATTTTTATGTCAATAAACGGACTTTTCTCTTTCATTTTTTTGTCTATTTAATTCTTGGATTCTGTCATTAATGCTTTTTAAATTAGAAGTTGATGTTCCTATATTTGCTTGCGTCCTTGCGATCAAAGCTCGAATCGCGCTTCCGTATTTTCCATCAGGACTTACGCTTTGATAGGTTTCTTGTTTTGGTGAAGGCGGGGTAAAACTTGGTCGACTTACTTGAGTTTGTGGCACAGGACGGGGAATCGTTCTTATTGTCGTAGTTCTAACAGTTTGTTTCGGTTTTGCCGGGGTTGGAATTTTGATAGGACTAACAATTGGAGAACTAATTTTTGGTTTGGAACGAGGATTATTTTGTGGAACCGGGTTGACAATTTTTTTAACAGTTGGAACATCAGGGGTATAAACTGGTTTTTTAACTTCAATTTTTGGTCCAGGGCTTGGTTTTGGTGCTTCAGGTAAATTTTTTTTCGGTGGGGGAGCAATATAATCAGTATTTGCTACCGGCGAAAAATTAGTATCGTTAGGTCGATTTTTCAAAATCGTTGAAGGTGCAACTGTTGAGTATTGAATTTCTCTTGTTTCTAAAATATGACCAAAATAAGCGCTTGAAGCTCAAGCAGTAGAAACAACAACCGCAGCGGCTAGTGAAATACTGACAAATTTCTTTCGCTTAGATAAATAGAGAACCATTTTTTTTCCTTTAAATTTTTAGTAAAACAAATTATAACCTAATTGCCCAACTATTAAAAGTTTATTTTAGAAAATGATCAAGGGGAATTTCGCCCTTAATTTTCTTCTTTTTAAAATCCGCAAATTGTAAAGAGTCATCCTGTGAAGTTAAAGTCGAATTATTTGCTAAATTTGCATATTCTAAATCAAAACTATAGATTAATTTTTTATCTTTTAGTTCAAGGTTGACTTTTTTATAACCTTCATTAGAAATCATTTCCGCTCATTTTAGCGAAATAATTTGTGGATAAGGAAAAAAACTGTTGTTTTTAATGTGATCTTTAACTAAAAATTCTTTTAAAAGCACATCAGCGTCTGAATTTTTGATTTTAAAATACAAACTTTCAAAAATAATTTTAGCAATTTGACCTTTTTGTAATTCGGTTAACTCCTGATCTTGCCCTTCTTCTTTTAAAATTTTTTTCTCACGAATTTGCGGTCAAACTTTATGTTGGTCAACCTCAAAGTCAAAATCAGAATCGTTACTTTTCTTTAAATCGTTAAAAGTGAATTCTTGAGCATTGTTAATTTCGTTAGTTTGCTCTTCTGACTTTGTCATTTGTGCTTTAATTTTCAGCATCCCATTTTCATCATCGGGGGTTGCGCTAATAATTTTAAAGGATCATTTTTGTGGATCAACAACAGATTTTATTCCTAAAAACTCATCTTTTAAACCAACAGAAAGTGAAACTTGGCTAAATGCGGCATTAAAATTAGCAAAAAGTGGTGAATTAAACACGGTTTCTTTGTTAGAATTTGCAAGCGCATATGCTAAAATTGACGGGCTAATTTTACTAAAAATTGGTGATAAAGTTTTTTGATACAATTCTGCATTAGTTTCTTCAATTTTTTGTGCATCTTCTAAATTTCAAAAGAGAGTTACATTTTTCGTTAATTTTACAGGTGAATCCTTTTTAGAAACAGAAAGTTCGACGTTTTCGAGTCTTCTTTCATTTGTTTCGCGGTTATTGTCGACAGTTTTAACATTATTAAAATTAAAAGTTATTGTATTTTTGTTGTCATCAAAATTTTCAATTTTTTTGATAAAATTTTCATAATGAAAAGTTGGTGAATTTTG
This sequence comes from Mesomycoplasma dispar, assembly GCF_000941075.1. Lineage (NCBI taxonomy): Bacteria > Bacillati > Mycoplasmatota > Mycoplasmoidales > Metamycoplasmataceae > Mesomycoplasma > Mesomycoplasma dispar. The sequence goes on along the minus strand of NZ_CP007229.1, from coordinate 620,563 downwards.
CTTAAAATGATAAAGAACTGTTGCAACATTATTTGATCGTTTTTTTTCGTATTCTGCAATTTCCAGTGCATCCGGAATTTTGCTAAGAACAGCATCTAATTGCTTTTTCTCTTCTAAAATTTGGCGATTTGCTTTTAGAGCAACTTCTTGTTTTTCAAGTTCGTTTTTTCGTTTCTCTTCTTGAATTTGCATTAACTTTTCGCGCTCTTTTAGCAATTTTTCTTCTTGGTCCTTTTTTTGTTTTTCAATTTCTTGCTTTTCTTTTTCTAGTTTTACCTTTTCTTCTTGATGGTCAATTTGGTTTTCAGTTAGGGTCGAATTATTATTTAATTCTTCAATTTTTTTATTAATTTCACTTTCTTTTTCTTCGATTTCCTTTGTGGCAGATTCAACTTTGGCAATATCGTCAGTTTGTTTTTTTTCTTTATTAATTAGTTTGATTGTCTGAATTTCGAGAGTATTTTTCTGTTCTTCGAGAAAAGGGATTGAATTTAGAGATTGAGTGGTTGAACTAGAACTTGTTTTTTGATCATCAATTTTCCCGGGGGCCTTTTCACTTCCAACTTTATTTTCGCTATTTTTATCATCTCCATTTGTTTGTGGAGTTTTATCACCGAGATTTTGCTTTTCACCACAAGCAGCGGCAAGAAAAAACACTGGAACAAGTGAAGAAATAATTCCAAAAAACCAGGTTTTACGAACCTTTATTTTCATAATTATACCCCCTAAATAAAAATACTTTTTATACTTTAATTATAGCATATAAATTCGTTCTTCTTAAGAAGTGACGATATTTACGGCTAATTAAATAAAAGTAATCGAAAATTTTAGTAATATTATTTGAAAGTGCGACTTAATGAAACTTCAGGATTATTAGTGCGACTTATTTTTTCTAGTTCTACTTTTATATTATCAAACTGATTTTTTTCAGCTCCAGGATTACTTATCGCTGAATTTTCAGTACTAATATTAGTGGAATCTGTATTCTGATTTTCTTTTGTTAATTCAGAGTTTTTTTCTAATTTATCTTTGTAATAAAATTTTTTAATTTCACTAACTAAATCTAATTTATTATTACGGAATAAAATTCCGGTAGTGAGATGTCCAGTTAGGTTGTTTTGGTCATAATATAATTTTTTCTGATCTTTTCCGAGCAAAATCATTTGGTTCATAAAAACCAGTTCACCTTTTGTGTTAAAAACACCACTTCCTGATGCGCCTGGTCCGTTAGTAGTGAAGAAATTTGGAGTACCGTTATTTATATAAACACCTTTGAACATATTTTTAGCTAAAGCGAATTGCGGTCAAAAACTACCAATTTTTGTAGTGTAGTCGATTTCGCCATCAGTTCAACTTTTTTCGTTAATTTTTAACGGTGGGAATTTTTTAACAACATCCCAAAATTCACTAAAAGTTTTAAATTGTTCTTTAAAATCTAAAATTCCTTTTTCAATTGTTTGTCCGTTTGAAAAGCGGAATGAGTTTAAAAGTCATTCACGGTGTTGGTCATAAAATTTAAGCACATCTTCAATATCTTTGCGGAATTTGCCGTGATCAAAGTAAAATATTGCCATATCTTTGCCGTGATTGTTAAAATTTTCAGCAACTCTAAAATATTTTTTATGAAAATCAACACTAAATTTACGCATTATTTCTGGTGTTGCTGAACCTATGTAAATATAATGTTGTCTCGGAATTGAATTGGTTTTTTGTTTTTGAATTTCAGTAATTTTTTTATCGTATTCTGATTTAACTCAAAGTAAACTTAAAATTCCTGAATATCCAAGCGATGCAAGATCATTTGCCTTTTCGTTGTAGTAAAAACGCATAAATGGATATGTCATTTTTTCTCAAAATGGTGTATTTTCAACGTATAAAACGTGTTTATTTGTTAGAAAAACGCTTTCATCAGTTTTAGAATCTAGCAAAATTGCTGTCCCTGTAGTAAATCTTATGTTTCGCTGGAATGTTTCTTTATATCTTTGGTCAGTATAGTCGACTGATTTAAAACCGATATAATTAGGTTTGAAATATCTTCTACGAAAGTTGGAATTAAAATAACTATGATAGGCGTATCTTGCATCATAATTTGAACTAATGTCGTATTGAGATAGTTTGTCAAATAAATAAACATTTAAACCTTCGTTTTTTTCGCCTAAAAAGGAAAAATCGCTTTCTTTTTTAATTGCAGATGAATTTTCAATTATAAACGGTTGGTAAAAACTTTTAATTCTCTGGCCAAAAGTATTTTCTAAACTAATATTTTGTGTTTTTATATTGTTGTCAACTTCACTTAAATAATCAAAGTTGAAATTATTTATTGATCTTTCATTTGCTAGTCTAAACTCGTTTTCGTTAGAAATATCAAAAGTTTGCGGTTTTTCATAACTAAATTTTGGATCAGGCAATAGTGAATTAAGAACTGAAAATGGCAAATTATCAATATGCGATTTTTCTAGAACCGATTTTTCAATAAGATGTTTGATTTCGATTTTTTTCTGTTCTGAATCAATTTGTGAACTTTTTGACTGACTAGCTGAATTTTTTAAGTTTTCAGTTATTGATTTGTCTAATTCTTGCTGTGTTTCGCTGTTGTCTTTTTGATGATTTTCTAGTTCTGAATTTGAAAGTTCTGATTCAGTTGAAGAAGATGAACTTAAAGAGTCATCTCTTTTTAGCATCGGATTGTCAAAGTTGTTAATTTCAGGGGTTGAATTTTGCGCTTCCTTGCTAAAAGGTTTTTTTTCGAGTTCTAAAAAATCACCTTTGTTTTCTGGTGCTATTTTTGACTGAATTTCGTTTTGACTTTTTTTATCGTTATTAGGTTTTTCTTCAATTTGAATTGTTTGTTTTGGTTTTTTAATATTATCATCAATGCCAAAAAAACCGCAAGAAATGAATGCAAGCGGCAAGAAAAACAAATAGGACAACCAACCAAAGAACTTTTTCAACTTCATCACGCTGCCCCCTTGATTTTGACAACCTTTTAAGGAAATTATACCATCAAAGTTTCCAAGCTAGAAATTTTTTCTAGTTTAATTCTAGTTTATGTTTTTAACTAGTTGGTTTTCAAGACGGTATATATTATAAATAAGCAATTTTTCAGTTTTTTAAAACAAAAAAAGCCAGTTAAGGCTTTTTTTGTGATTATTTTTAACCATTTTTATTAAATTATGATAAAAATGGTGATAGTGTAAATAATGAAAAAAATTTCAAATTTTTCTATTTAGCCAAAATGTATTCAACTAAAGTTTTAACCATAACTCCGGTTGGCAGATTTTTTACAAAAGCAGTTGATGCGATATCAAAATGGATGAATGGTTTGTCTTCGACAAATTCGGATATAAACATTGCCGCTGATGAAGAACCGGCTTTCCCGGAAAAATCGGTATTTTTAAGATCAGCAACTTTTGAATCACGGATATTTTGGGCAAAATCAAGGTGTAATGGCATTCTTCAAAGCATTTCACCCGCTTCTTTTGCTGCTTCGTTAAAGTTTTTCCAAATTTTTTCATCATTAGCAAAAACACCGGTGAAAGTTTCGCCAAGGGCAACACGAATTGCCCCTGTTAGGGTTGCAACGGTAACAATTTCAGTTGCATTTTCCTCTCTAATTGCATAAGTGATTGCATCTGCTAAAACTAAACGACCTTCGGCGTCGGTGTTATTAATTTCAACAGTTTTTCCGTTCATCGATCTTCAAACAGCATCGGGAGTGTTTGCATCACCGTCTAAACGGTTATCGGTTATCGGGAGAACGGCAACAACGTTTGCTAAAGGATTAAATCTTGCAAGCGCATCCATCGCCGCAGCACAAATAATTGCTCCAGACATATCGTATTTCATTTCGTTCATGTAAGTTCCGGTTTTAATATTATAACCACCAGAATCGAAAGTTATCCCTTTTCCAACAAAAGCAGTTTTATATTGACTACCAGGAAGACCTTCATAGGAAATTACGACTAATTTTGCATCGTAGGTTGAACCGCGATTGACTGCTAAAAGCAAATTCATTCCTAATTTACGAATCTCGCTTTCACCTAAAACTTTAACGGTTAGTTTTGGATTTAGCGATATTTTTTTCTGAATTTCACTGGCAAGAAACTCAGAATTACCAATGTTTGGCGGAATGTTTTGATAATAGCGGGCGTAATTGACACTATTATTAATTATTTGGTGTTTGTCAATAACTGATTTTAACTCGTCTAAATAATTAGAAACAACAAGAATATCACGATATTTTGCACGAGTTTTTGCATAATCGGCTTTTAAGGAAAAAATATCCGAACGAACAAAAGCAACAACTTCAATTAAATAACGGAGAAAATTATTAGGAAACTTATCATAATCAATCTGAATATCACGCGGATAATTTGCTAATTTTGCCGCGATTTTTCGCAAACGATTTGGTGTAAATTCTTTTTGTCGCAAACCCAAATTAATGAAGGCTTTTCTTTGACCAAGGTACTCTGTAATCGCTAATTCTTCCTTTAATAACATCGGGATTTGCGAGTCAGAATAAGCAGGTTCGATTATTATTTTGTTAGTCTCAAATTTATTAGAATACTTAATAAAAATTTCAGAAAAATTTTTCATTATATTTTATTACACCTTAATGAATCATTTGATAGCAATATATAAGTGGAAATTATAACACAAAACATTAATTTCGCAAAAACATATAACAATATTGCTAAAAAATTAAGAAATTTAAACCTGTATTTTCAAAAATATAGGTTAACTAAAAACGGCTTCAAGATAATGAATTTTATAATTTAAACTTACTCATTTTTCTTCGTAAGCAGTCATTATGTTTCTAACACGAACAGGGGATGCAACTAAATCGTTAGTTTGGTAAGTGATTTTTCAGCCATTTTTAACTAACGACTCAATCGAGAATTCAAAAAACTTTAAATTATCAGTTTTTAGTTTCAAAACACCGTTTTCATTTAGCATTTTAGCATAAATGTCAAGGAAAAATTTATATGTTAAACGCCGTTTGTAATGCTTTTTTTTGGGTCAGGGATCTGGAAAAGTGAGTCAAATCTCCTTTGTTTTTCCATTAATTCAAGATAGTAAATCTTTTGCATCACAAATTAAAATAAAAAAGTTCTCTAAATTATAATTTTTAACATATTTTAACGATTTAACAGCGGCAGAAGCAAACTTTTCAACACCCAAAAATTTATTTTCCGGATTTTGAAAAGCCAATTTTGTAATCATCTGACCTTTACCCATCCCGATTTCAATTATTCAAGAATCATCAATATTTAACGGTGTTTTCACAAGTAAATTGTGACTTTGAATTCTTTCAAGCGCGTCTGGAATGTTTCTTAGTCGCATGTTAAAAAGGCGTTTTACAAATTAACTATGGCAAGTTGCATCGTGTTGCCCACGAAGTTCAAAATGCTCATCAACGATACCGCTTTCGATTTCTTGAATTGTAAATGTAGTGTGGTGAATGTGTTTTAAAGTATTGAAGTTAACTGGAATTTCCACTTCTTGAACAGTTTGTAACTGACTAATTTGAACTTCTTCAGCATTAACCATTTCAATTTGACGGGCAATATCTAAATTTTCTTCGAAATTTACAACCGGAATCGGTTCAGGTTCAACAATCGGTTCAGGTTCAAAGTAAACTGGTTCAATGATTGGCTCAGGTTCGATTGGCTCAACTTGTAATTCTAATGTTTCAGGTTCAACAATCGGTTCAGGTTCAACTGGTAAAACCGGAACCGGTTCTTCTTCAATAGGTTCGTCAAATTCGGCTTCTAAATCAGGGTTTTCTTCTACATCTGTTCCTCAATGGAAGATTTTAACACCTTTTCCGTCACGGAGATCAGCGGTGAAAATCATAATCAAAGTTATGATATTTCAAAGCAAAGAAACACCGAGAACCACCGCTCCGGTAACTGTTAGGATGAAAACATCGTTTTTAATTTCTTCTTGGGCGCTTGATCCTAAATACATCATTTGCGAAATGAAAATCATTAAAAGACCAACAATTGTAAAAGTGAATCTAATTATTGCTAAACTGATTCTACCTAAATACCAAAAACCAAATCCGAACAATCCAAGAAATAATTCATTGTAAAACGCATCACTTTGCAGAAGACCGTCTTTCCTTTTCTTGTCTAAATATGGCATTTTTTCTCCTTTTTTCAATAAAAATAGATAATTTTTACTTTTCTTGAAAGAATCTAAAAATCAATTTTACCTATCGATATGAAATTATACATTAAATTTAAAAAAGTAATAAAAAAATCAAATATTTTTTTAGATTTTTTTTCTAATTTTTTTGAAAATCAACCAAAGTGTAGTAAAAGACGTTTCCGCCTTGATTTTCTTCGAAAATCGATTTTTCAACAAGCGAAATATTAACCCCAGAAATTCCGTTTCGATAGTTCGAAACAATTCGCGCATATTCTTGCAAAGGAAACTTTTCACTTGTTTTGTTTGCAAATTTAGGATAAATTTGTATTCACGGGTTTAAACTAATTTTTGAATTTATTAATTTTTGATTTTTAAACTCTTTTTTAAGATTCAAGGAAAAAATAAAATTTTCTTCATTTAGTAAAAAAATTTGGTAATTTTTTGTTTGAACACCAGTTTCATCGTTTTTTTCTGTTAAAGATTTAACAATCGCAATATCAATAAATTTATTCGACTTTGGTCGGTAAAAGCTATTTTTTAGTGCTTCATTTTTTAAATTAATGTTTAATTCTTCGTGTTGCTGTTGAAACTGGTCAATTTCGGCAAGCCCACGAACAAAAACGGCTGATTCAAGATTTGCAAGTAGTCAAAGTCAATTATTGTCAAATAAATCATTAAAGGATTTTTTTGCTTTTTCAAACAAAACAGGATTTGAATTACTCTCACCAAAACCACCAATAATCGAATCGCTTGGTCAAGAATTTATCGTATTATAAAAGCTGAATCGGAAGGATAAATCTTGTCTGTATTGTTCGGTGTCAATTGCTAAAGTGCGACTAATCAATTGTTTTTTTGAGTCTTGGTCATCATAAACTTTGTCTAGCAATTGTGAAATGTTACTATTTTGAAAAAAAGGTTGAACTATTTTTTTGTCTTGTGGGGAAATTATACCAAATTTTTGGTATTTTTTTTGAAAAGATTGTAAAGAATTTCCTTGACTGCCACAGCTAATCAAAAAAACACTAACTAAAAAGGGCGCAAAACTACTAAAAATTAGCTTTTTTCTACTTTTTTTCATCTTTTTCCTTAAATGTTTCGCTAAAAATCATTTGTGCTGGTAAATTATAGCGAAACTTTTTAACAAAATCGTTTTCAAAATCTAAATAACTTTCTTGGGATGCATGATATAAAGCCTGGTGGAAAATTTCTGTAAGAATTTTTACCGAAATTTTATTTTTTGTTTTTGGAAAATGATAAACAAAAGGGTTCAAAGTTACTTTTGCCTTTGGAGTAGAAGTGTCAATTCTTAGGTTAATTAACGTGTTTTGCTTTAAAATGTAAAGATCTTTATAAGTGCTAGCAACTAAAGAAGTATCACCTTCAGAAATTGACTCAAGAAGCTTATTTGCATAAAAAAATGGTTCAGTTAGAGGTTCTTGTTTTGCAATAAGTTCTTTAAATTCTGGCGTGTGTGCAACTTTTACATTACCATTTTCATCGAATTGATCGGGAAATGAATACCAATTATGAAAACTGAGTTTAATTTTATCTAGTCTTTCAAGGATAAATAGTCAATTTTGGCTAACAAAATTTTGATATTCTTGCAAAATTTGTTCAGAATTTTCGCCATTTTGGTTTAAATTAGTTAATTTTTGCTGAATTAATTTTCATTGGTTTTCAAGTTTTTCAATATTTTCTTTGGTGTGAAAATTGTTTAAAAAAGCAACTTTTTCTTTTTCGTTGTTTTTTCAGATTGTTTTGAAGATATACTCATAAACTTTTCGGTTGTTAAATTCTTCAATAGTTTCATTTTTTTCCTTAATTTCAAGGTTTTTATCAATAAAACTGGAATATTTATTTAAAAAGTTCGATTTAACTGGGCTTTCTTGAACAACTTTTTCGTCTTTTTTATCAGATTTTTGTAAATCAATTGAAAATAAACTATATTTGTAAAATTTAAAAGGTGATTGAAAATCGGAAATATCAGAAGTGATATTAGTAAAAAAGTTAGATTTTGTAAGTTCATTTTTCTCAAGCGAAATTTGCTTTTTCACATTTTCTTCAAGATTTGCAAGATCAGATTGGTATTTTTTTTCTAAATTTGCAAGATCAGATTTTGCTTCTGTTTCTTGATCAGTGTTCGATTTTTCCGAATTTACTTGTTCAGAATCAGACCGATCTTGGCTAGATTCGGTCGAATTTTCTTGGTTTTTTGAATCAGAATCGTTTGAATTATCTGAATTATTTGAATCAGAATTTTCAACTTCTTCATCTTGAAAGTTTGTGGTTTTTACTGTTTCACTAACAAAAGCAGATCTACCACGCAATGTTTTTTCTAAAAATTTTCGTTGAGCTTCAGAACACTTGTCTAGGTTTTCGATAGTACAATCGTTGCTTTCATCCTCATCTTCATCATCAGAGTCCGAATTGCTGATTTTATTTTCTAGTTGCTTTTTTTTCTCTTCAAATTGGTCTTTGAGATTCTCTCTTGCTTCTTCTAATTTCTTTTTAAAATAATTTTCTTCTTTGTTTTTGATCCAGTTTTCAATGCTATTTACAAATAAAAATTTATCAGGAATTTCTTCGTTAAGATAAAATAAATTATAGTCAAGTTTGGTTTTAAGTTCTGATTTTGTACCAAAAACAGTGAACCTTAAAAATTTGTTTTTATCAAAAATTAAATAATATACGGTGTTTTTTTCAAATTGATCTTGTTCACGATCAATTTTGATAAAATCAAAATTCGTATTAAGAATTTTGATTGTCTTATTTTTGAGTTTTTCGGCTTCAATTTCATTTGGCGTTTTTACAAAACGCGTTAAATAAGGGTTGAAAATAAACGATAATTTATCGATATTTTCTAGCAAAAACAGCCAGTTTTTTGCTAAATACGAATGAATTGTATAATTTGAATTTAGTCTTGTATCATAATATTGATCGTTTGAAAAGTTAAAATATGGTCTTGCAAAAATTAGTGAATATTTCAATTCGCTTGTGATTTTTGAAGAATTTTGGTTGATTTGGTTGGAAATATAATCTTGTTTTTGACTTTCGTTATTGGCAAAAACTGAATCAACAAATTCTTGAAATTTTTGATTTTTTAATAGCGATTTATTTTCATTTTTTGGATTATGTTCGTAAAATTTATAAATGCTACTACAAGAAATAAGTGCAAAAAATGGAGAAGTTGTTAGTAAAAATAAGGAAATTTTCTTTAACATTAGCGAGTTTTTCCACCATTTATTATATATTTTTGGTACATTTTTTGCAAACTTTCCGTTTTTTGTCCACAATAGTAAATTTCACCTTTGTTTATTAGAGTTAAACTATCAATTAAGGAATCAATTTCGTGTAAATTATGGCTTGAAAGAAAAACTGTTTTTCCCTGTCTTTGAAGAATTTTAATGATTGCAAGAAATTCATTTCGGGCTGAAGGGTCAAGATTTGAAAAAGGTTCATCGAAAATAATTAATTCAGGATCATGAATTAAAGACTGAATTAACATAATTTTTCGTTTTTGCCCTGATGAAAAATTAAAAGGTTTTAACTTTGCTAAATTTTCAATTCTCAAAAATTTAAAATAATAGTCAATTTTTTTCTTGACCAACTCTGGTTTCATACCTGATAACAATCCAAATTCGTATAAAAATTCGTAAGAATTTAGTTCGCGTGGGAAAAAAGAATTTTCGGGCACATAACCAATAAATTTTTTTGCCTTCGGCAACTTATTAGAAAAATTATTTATCATAATTGTTCCAGAAAATTTTTGATATGCATCAACGATGCATTTAATTACAGTTGTTTTTCCCGCACCATTTTCACCAATAAAGGCGTGAATTTGATTTTTTTTAACTTTAAAGTTAACATTTTTCACACCATTTTCTGATTTTGGATAAATTTTTGTCAAATTATTAACTTCTAAAATTCAATCAGCCATTATTTATAGTCCTTTCTTGAATAAATACGGAAAATAAAATAAACCAAAACTGTAGAAATTAGAACTCAAATTGCAGGGTAAAAATTTTTTGAAACTACCTTATAATTACTTTTAATTTCCATCATTTGTAAAACTGGTTGGAATAAGAAATTATTGCTTTTTGTCAAATTAAAACGTTTAATAACTTTGTTTTCAACAACTCTTTGCTCGGCACTAAACGAAGAAAAGCCACCAATTTGGTAATTTTGTTGATCAATTTTGACAAAAATTGATCCAGGGTCAAAGTTATTTTTTTCATTTTGTAAAAAACTGTCAAGAATTTCGCTGTTCTGTTTATTAAAATAAAGTCAATAAATTAGCGCCGTTGCCAGATAGACTTTCTTTTGAACTTGATTTTCAACTTTATTTATATCAGGTTTTTTTGCAAGAACGGTTGTATTTTCATCGTTTAGTTCTAAAAGTTCTTTATCAGTGGAAATTGTCTTTGAAATTTCCGCAAGAATTTCCTTTTGTGTCGTTTTTTCTGTGAATTTTGCAAAAAATTTTCGCGCATATTTATTAAAAGGTTGCGAAGATAACATCTCTTTTATTAAATTTCATTTTAATTTACCCACAAGATCGGAAGTTAGTCCAAAAGTTTGCGAATCCTGGGGTAAAATTTTTGCAAAATTAGATGCATTTTCGTTTGCATAGATTATTTCACGGTTTTCTAGATTTTCAAAATGCGAGTCATTTTTTAGTCCGCCAGGAACTAAAAATACTTCTTGACCATTTGAAAGTTTGTATTTTTTTAGACTTGGTGTTGTTGAGAGAAAATAACTGTTCTTTTTTGAAGCTAAATTGTTTGAATAAACATAATTTTTTAAAAAAGTTTCCTGAACACCGACAGCATTCTGAATTGCATCGCGATCATTTGGTTCAAAAACATTAATTAATTGATAAGGAATTAACAAATATGAAGCCGCCTGTCAAACTTGTGCCGCTGCCGAACTATCGTTTCAGGCTTGTTGAATATATTCAATTTGTCTTTTGGAGAAATTCGGATTATCAATTTGTTTGGGAATAATGAAAAATTGGTCTTTTTTATTATTTAAGTAAAATTTTTCGACATCAACGATTGTATTTGAATCATAGCCATTATGTTCTAAATTTAGAATTTCGGCAAAACGGTTAATTGTTGAAGTTGAACTAAAAGCCGAACTAGAACCAATTAAAATAAAGGGTGAAAATGAAAAAATTGCAATTGAAAGCGATAATTTTGAACTAAATTTATGACTAACAAGGGCGGTAAGTGAGCCGAAAATCAAAAATGAGAAAAAAGACGATAAAAATCCTCATAACAAAGGCGAGCGTACTTGATTAAAAAATGAATAATTAATCATGTAGAAGGTAATTAGGAGAAAATTGATAAAAATTGACCAAATAATGCCAAAAAATATTAAAAACAGAAGTTTTGTAACAATAAAATACTGGCGCGAATAGGGTTTAGTGAAACTAATTATATCAATACTTAAAGTTGATAAATCTTTAAAAATTGATAAAAACATATACGACGAAATAATGATTGTCAATGAAAGATTTATAAATAATACAATAAAAGAGAATAAACTGAAATTTTTTTCAGTTGCATAAAATCTTGCAATTAAAGCAAGCATTATTGTCGTTATAAATGAAAGGAATGCAAAAACGTAAATTGCCTTTTTTTTAAAGCTCAATCTAAACAGAAATTTAAAATAATGATTAGATTTAAATATATTTGTTCTGACTTGTAACAAAGTCAACCTCTTCTACTTTTCTAATTAAATTCGGTATAATTTTATGTGAATAATTAGAAAATTTTACTTTTTAAGCAAAAATAATTGATATTTAAAAGTATAATTATAATACAAATTATTAAAAAATTTCTATTTTTGTAAAGGGAAAATTTTATGATAATTGGTTTTATCGGAATAACAAACACTAGTATAAATTTAATTTCCAACTTAATTTTGGCTAATACTAATGTTGATTTTTTTATAGTTGACAATAATTATTCACGTATAAATCAAATAATCGATGAATTTAGAAGTTTAATTGACTTTGGAAACTATCAAAATAAAATAAGTTTTGAAGATTATCAAAGTTTAGAAAAAGCTGATATTTTAATTATCGATCCAAACCAAAATTTAGTTCCTGGAATGAGTTTAGCCGATCTTGGGATTGAAAACGCTGATGCGATGTATAAAATTAGTTATTTAGTGCGCCAATCAAATTTTAACGGTATTTCTTTTATTCTTGGCTATCCCAATGCAATTTTATGTAAAATTTTTAGTTCAGCATCTGGTCTTGTTCCTAAAAAAGTGTTTGGATTAGGTAATATTCTTGAAAATATTCATTTTAATTCGCTATTTAAAAAGTTAGAATTAGGCGACAATTTTGGTGATGAATTTTTTATTCTTGGTGATTTAGGTCATAACTTTTTGGTTAGCAAAAAATTTCAAGTGAAAAATTTAGACGAAGAAAAGATTGGTATAGTTAATAAATTTCTTGAAGGCATAAATCAGTCTAGTATCGAAAAAACTATTAGAAAAACGGCAGAACACTGACTTATTGCATCCGTTTTAACCGAAATTTTTTTAGATATTTTTAACGAAAAGCAAAACTTTTTCCTTCTAAATTCTTGAGTAGAATCTTTTTACCATCTTAAAAATGATTTTTTTTCACTTCCTGTAAAAATTAGTCTTTCAGGGCAAATTGAAACTAAAAATATTCAGTTAAACGAAAACGATCAGCAAAAATTTCTACAATTTATTTGAAAAAAAAACGATTTAAATAATTTGATCAATAAATATTTGAATATTAAGTAATTTAGTTGATAAATTTTAAAAAAGAAGTATATTTTTTACTAGTTTTTTCAATAAAATAATTTATAATTATTTTCTGTACTTCTTTTATTTCTTAGAATGTGGAGGGCGAATAATGTCAAAACTTTTATCTTATAAATTCAAAGGAATTGGTGCTTCAAGTGGAATTTCTATTGCAAAAGTTTTTAAACTTGTTGAACAAAAAATTGAAATTAGCGATGCAAAAATTAATGACATCGACGGTGAAATCGCATCTTTTCGTGACGGAGTTAGAAAATCTGTTGCCCAAATTGAAAAAATTAAAAAATTAGCAACTAAATTAGCAAAAGATGAACTCGAAATTCTTGATGCCCATATTTTAATTGCAACCGACCCCGCTTTAGAAGATGATACAATAAATCTTATCAAAGAAGGTTATTCTGCTGCTTATTCTCTAAAAGAAACTGCAAAAAAACACACTAATTTCTTGCTCGAAACTGGGGATGAATATCTAATGGCGCGTGCGACTGACATCAAAGATGCTTCGCAAAGAATAATTAAAAATATCCTTAATTTACACATTTTAGATCTTAGCGCAATCGATAGCGATGTAATAATTGTCGCTGATGACTTAAAACCTTCTGATACTGCCCAGTTAAACGAATTTGTCAAAGGTTTTGCAACTAACATCGGCTCAAAAACATCGCATTCGGCAATTATGGCACGAAGTTTGGAAATTCCAGCAATTTTAGGAATTGGCGATATTCTCGAAAAAGTTAAATCTGGTGATATTCTCGCAATTAACGGCGATCTTGGTCAAGGAATAATCAACCCTAGTGAAGAAGAAATAAAAGAATTTCAAGCCCAAAAAGAAAAATATGAAAACGAAAAAGCAAAACTCCAAGAATTTCTGTTTAAAGAATCAAAAAGCTTTGACGGTAGAAAAGTCGTAATTGCCGCTAATATTGGTTCAGTCGATGATTCTTTTGCCGCTAAAAAAGTGAATGCCGATGAAATCGGACTTTTCCGTTCTGAATTTCTTTATATGGACAACCAAAACTGACCAAGTGAAGATGAACAATTTTTTAGTTACAAAAGTGTCCTTGAAAGTCAAAATCCAAAAAAAGTAGTTGTTAGAACGCTCGATATTGGTGGTGATAAAACTTTAAAATATTTTGATTTTGCCAAAGAAATGAACCCTTTTTTAGGATATCGTGCAATTCGACTCTCACTTGATAAGGTTGAAATTTTTAAAACCCAACTTCGTGCGTTAGTTCGTGCTTCCGAATTTGGAAATTTAGCAATTATGTTCCCGATGGTTGCAACTCTTGATGAATTTTTTCAGGCAAAAGGAATTTTTGAAGAAGTTTATCACGAAGTAAGTGCAAAAAATCCGAATGTTGCCAAACGCGAAAAAATCAAAATCGGAATTATGATCGAAATTCCGATTTCAGCAATTCTTGCTGATAAATTTGCACAGCACGTTGATTTTTTCTCAATTGGTACTAACGATTTAATTCAGTACTCATTCGCCGCTGACCGAATGAACGAAAAAGTTGCTTATTTATACCAAACTTTAAATCCTGGGCTGCTAAAACTTATTAAAATGACAATTGATGCCGCTCACAAACAGGGAAAATGAGTCGGAATGTGTGGTGAAATGGCTGGTGATATTAACGCGGTGCCGCTGCTTTTAGGTTTAGGACTTGATGAATTTTCCGTTTCTGCAAGTAGTGTTTTAAAAGTTAAAAAATTAATTTCCGAACTAAATTATCAGGAAATGCAAGAAGTTGCGCAAAAAACACTTGAACTAGCAACTGAATCTGAAGTGATAAAATATCTTGAATCAATCAATTTAATTCGTCATAATTAAAAATAGTTCTTCGAAATTATTCTATAAATTTATAGAATAATTTCGAATAAATTTAGAAAAATAACTAAAACCTAAAAATTTAAATTTATTTATTAAAATTTTTAGGTTTTTTCTTTTTTTTAGACATTTATATATTTGCTATTTTTTTATAAAGTAAAAAAATAGTTTTGTGCTACAATTTTGAAAGATTTACCATTATGAAAAGAAAACAGGATTTAAAAAATTATTTTGACTACCTTGTTGATTGAATTAGGCAAGAGGTAAAAAAAGCGAATAAAAAAGGTGTTATTTTTGGAATTTCTGGTGGGATCGACTCAGCTTTAGTTGCAGTTTTAGCGCAAAAAGCCTTTCCTGAATCACATTTAGGTTTGATAATGCCAATTCGTGATATGGAAAGTGATAAAGTTGATATTATTGAATTAGTTGAAAAATTTAATCTTAAAACAAAAGAAATTGATTTAAAAATAGCTTTTGAGACTCTAAAAAATGTTTTTAATCTAGAAAATCACTTAGCAAATTCTAACATTCAACCGCGTTTACGAATGATCAGTTTGTACGCTTTTGCTCAAGAGTTTGACTATTTAGTTCTCGGAACCGATAATTTTTCAGAAATGTATCTTGGTTATTTTACAAAATACGGAGATGGTGGTGTCGATTTATTGCCAATTGTCAATCTAACAAAAATGCAAGTCTATGAAATTGCGGCAGAAATTGGTATTCCTGAGTCGATTATTAAGAAGAAACCAACCGCAAACCTTTGAGACAATCAAAGCGACGAAGACGAAATGGGTTTTAGCTACAAAGAATTAGACCTTTTTTTTCAAAACCCAAATTTAGTAGCAAAAGAAGTTGCTAAAAAAATAACTAATTTACATAATTCAAGCAAACACAAAAGAGATGTAATTCCACAACCTTTAAAAAAATTGGGAGAAATTTAATGGCAGGACATTCGAAATGGGCAAATATTAAACACCGTAAAGGTGCCCAAGATGCAATAAAAGCAAAGATTTTTAATAAATTTTCTAAAGAAATTATGGTCGCTGTTGCAAAAGGTGGTTCTGATCCTAATTCAAATCCAGCATTAAGACTTATCATCTCAAAAGCTCGCGCCAAATCGATGCCAAAATCAAATATCGAAAAGGCGATTGCAAAAGGCGAAGGTTCAACTAATGACGGTGAAAATTTTAAAGAAATAATTTATTCAGGAACTTTAGCACACGGAATTAGTGTTATTGTTGTAATTTTAACTGATAATACCAACCGTGCAATTTCATCTTTGCAGGCACTTTTTCGCCGTGCAAACGGCCAAATTGGTAAACAAAATTCAATTCCTTACTTATTCGAACAAAAAGGTTATTTAGAAATTGAAAAAGCAAACCTAAACGAAGATGAACTAATGCTTTTCGCCCTTGAAAATGGCGCTGATGATTTCCAAAGCGATGAAGAAAATTTCCTAATTTATTGTGAACCACGGAAAATTAACGAATTAAAAAGTGAAATTGAAAAAAAATATAATCCCAATTTTAGCGCTGTTGAAATTAGTTATTTCCCTGATACTTGAGTTGAATTAGACCAAGAAACAACTGAAAAAATATCAAACCAAATTGATAATTTTCTTGATGATGAAGATATTCAAAATGTCTATCATAATTTAAAATTCTAATTTTTAAATTAGTTAAATTTAGAAATTAGAATTTTAAATTACAAAAGTATGTGCTATAAATTAAACAAAAGTGAAAAAAATTAATAAAAACTAATTTGGGTAATATTTTTTTAAATCTCGTTTATTAATTTTTTCAAACTTAATATCAAACCAGATAAAAAAACAAACTTTCACTAGAGTTTCTCTCCATTTTTTCTCGGAAACTTCGAATTAATTCTAAACTATTATCAAGATTGTTTCTATCAAACCATTCTAACATAAACTTAAATTCTTGGTCTTTAATTTTTTCTATTAAATCTCTACGTCCCTTTTGATTTAAGCCGTTTGCCAAATTATATCAATCAACTTTTACTGGTTTAACTAATTTTGGCTGTAAATTAATGTTATTTTGTTCTAATTTTTTATTATAATCATCTAAAATTAGTTTAGAATTCCAATTTTTTTGCCTTTATTTAAAAATATATCGACGTTTTTTAATGATTCATTCCGCAAAAGGAATGCTAACCTTTTTATCTAAATACTCATTCCATCCTTTGTTTATTATTTGTTTTAAAATAAGAATAAAACTTTTAGTCCTTTTTTCCCTGATAATTTCAGCTTTTTGCGTGAGTTTTTCATTATCTTCGCTTTTTGCGATAAAAACTTCACCAAATTTTGCATATTTTTCTTCAATATTCTCCTTACTTACCAAACGTGTTTTGAGATAATAATAAATTCTTTCATCTTTGTCATAAAAAATAATTATTGGATGCGGGTGAATTATCTATTCTAAACTATTAAAAATAAGTGAAGATTTTGGCATAAAAGGCGCTAATTTTCTAGCTACTTTTTCATTTATGCTAAATTTTCTCCCCATTATCCTAAATATTTTTTTCCTTTTGAAATACTTTTATTTATTTTTTGAAATTTTTGCAAAAAAATGACAAAAAATAAATAAAAGATTTTATTTTCTCCAAATTTTGTTAAATTTTTTATCGGTTTTGATAAACTCGCGTTTTATTTTCTATTTCCATTTTGACACCTTTGATTTTAATTTATTGAAAAAATTATACCACAAAAAGAAATAATAAAAAATGTTTTAAAAAATTCGAAAATTCCTAAAGTTCAAATTAAAATGTAATAAAAAAAGTGTTAAAACATTTTAGTATAGCAACTGAATTATTATCAAAAGTAGTTTAAACATAAAAATCTGTTTTAATTAACAAATAGCACAAAAATATGTATTAAAATTTATTACAGTAGATAGAAAAAAGTTAACAACTTTTTTTAGTTTTGTTTTTGTTAATTAAAATTTGCTCTAAAGGAAAAATAAATAAATATGCGAAGATCCTTGAAGTGAGTTTTATTGTTAGTTCCAATAGCGGTAGGATCAACTGGTGCTACAGTTTATTTGACTTCCCAAAACTCAATTTCTAATTTCAGCAAAAATAACACCAACCCTAAAAACGTTAGTGTCAAAACGCGGATAAATCCGCTTGCAAGTTCGCAAACTGAAGCAATTAATGACAAAACTGAAAATCTTGATAGTCAAAAACCAACAGTTGAAACAGTTGAAAAAACTATTACAGAAATTTTACCTAAAATAGCTGAAACAGCAAAAAATACGTCAGTTCAGAATCTAAAAAAATCAGTTTCACCAGCAGTTTTGTTAACGAAAAAACAAGACCACTTTTTACCAAAAGCTGAACAAAAACCAAAGAAAACAGCACAAATTCTAGTTCTTCCCGAAGACAGAAAAGCTCTTAAGTTGAAGGTAAAAATCTTGCAAACCAAGGCAAACAAGAGCAAAAAGTAGTTAAAGAACGGGAAAAAGTTGCAGTTGTTAATAAAGAAACCCCAAAAACTAATCAAAATCAAGTTAAAAATAACCCTTTAGTAGTTCAAAAATTGGTAATTGTTGAAAACAAAGAGGAAAAACCCCGAAAAAAGCGATCGAAAATAAAACACCAAATAATTTCTAGAGTTCTTGGAAATGTTGAAATAGCGCCAAAAACAGATAAGGCAGAAGAAACAATTCCGGTTGCAACAGTTGTCAAAGTTGTTGAAAATAGTCCGGAAGTAAATGTAAAAGAAAAAAGCGAAAAAGTTGTTGAAAAAGAATTAAAAACTATCCTAGAAAACCAAAGTCAAATTTCAGAAAAACAATCTGAAAACATAGCAACAATCGAAAAAGAACAGAAAATTTATTTAAAAAAACCTTTAAATGAAAATTCAGAAGTCAATGAAATAATTAGCAAGCCTAAAGTTTCTAATAAAAATTTACAGACACTTTCAGGTTTGGAAACTGGTGAACAAGTAGTTGGAAAAATTATTAAAGGTTTAGAAGAAGATTTAGAAACTCTAAAAAATCCACCAATTAATAACGAATCCGATGAAGTAAAAGCGGCTTGAAGAAAAGTAAAATACCGGATTTATAAATACCGTTTTACTAATCATACTCAGATGAAACTATTCAAGGAAAAATTTCAAAAAAAGCAATAACCGAAGCACAAGCAAAACACATTTTTGATTTTTGAGAAAATAATTACGCTGAATTCTATCCCAATATGGCTCGAAGTGATTACCAACGGAAGCAATGAAAAGAAGAAATAAAAAAAATTTTTAAACATAATTCCGACTCCAGAAGTTGGGCAATTTAATCGAACAACGGGAGGGCAAGTTTTCATTATCGATACCAACACCGAAAATGGTGATAGTGGTTGAGTTACAGCGCAATAAAATCACTACTAAAATATAAGTAAAGAGAGTTTTTACTTATAAAAAATATATTTGAAAACGAGAATGTCCTTTAAATAAATTTTGAGTTTATCGCTTATAATCGCAGGATCAGTCGGAACTGTGATTTATTTGATATTAAAAAGTGCAATTTTGAGTTTAAACAAAATAAATTTTAGGCGGAAAATTCAGTAAAAAATCTAATCTAAATCTAACCTATCTTTTCAGAAACTAGAAAAATTAAAAATTTATAATTCCTATATGATTCACAACAGCAATGCCGCGCCAGATTCGAAAAACCAAAAACAACTTGCAAACCTGGGTTTCCCAGTTTTGGTGGTATAATTAATTGTAAATATCAAAAAACACTAATAAATAAGGCTTTGTTTTAAAAAATAATAAGAAAAAAGTACTAACGTTTCATAACAATTATGATATAGTTATTTTAATAATAAAAATGTTAAAAAAGTTGTTCTTTTTTTAGTTTTGTAGTAAAAAACCTGATTTGTAAATGCATAATTGTCTCTGATCAAAAATAAAAAGCGACTAAAAATGCATTTTGTTAGCAAAATTTGACAAAAAT
The DNA here is from genome assembly GCF_000941075.1 of Mesomycoplasma dispar. NCBI lineage: Bacteria > Bacillati > Mycoplasmatota > Mycoplasmoidales > Metamycoplasmataceae > Mesomycoplasma > Mesomycoplasma dispar. The sequence goes on along the minus strand of NZ_CP007229.1, from coordinate 600,817 downwards.
CAGGGTTATAGGTCAAAAAAATTGTTATGAAATAACGTTAAGTTTTAAAAAGATCACCTAAATTGGGAGGTCTTTTTTAATTAAGCATTTGTAACTGGGAAATTCAGGAATAACTATTTTCAAAACTAAATTTGAAATGCTTTAGAAAATTGCCAAAACATTCATTAAATTTTTCTTTTATTTGTTCTTTCTTCTCATTACTTTCATTTTTGAGCTCTGTTAATGCGAAATATGGTTGAAAAATATCGTATATTTCTTGGATTTTATCCCTTTTAAAGTTGTAAAAATTGAAATTATTAAAGTTTTTTTCTTTATTATTAGGAAGAAACTCGTTATTATTAAGTTTTAGATAATATATCTCGGGAATAAAAAAATCATTTTTTGTAAACTCGATTTTATAGTTAATTTTTGCTATTATTGAAAACTGAAATTGTTTCTCAAATTTACTCTTGATCTCATCATTTTTAAAAATATTGATTTCATTTAAACGAAAAATCCCAAAAAAAAGACAAATAGTATTATTTTCGTTGTATTTTGGAAAAAGTTTTTTTAAAAATGTGTAAAAATCATCATCCTTGATTTCACCTTGTTTTACTAGTTCATCAAATTCTTTTTTTAAATTTACTGGTTTTAATTTTCCATTTTTATCAAATTTACCACTTGTTAATATTTCTAATGCCGTTCAGGCGTCCAAAATTTTTGTTTTTTTAATTTTATTCATAATTAAGTAGTCCTAATCCCATCTTTTATAACTGAAATTTTTGGGAATGTTTATAATTTTGTGTTTTAAATTTTTATGGATTTTTCAAATAGAAATCTAATTTAATTTTACATTATTTAGCCGATTTCTAATTGTTTTTTAATTAATGTGTCAATTTCTTGCCTGCCTTTGTCATTTTTCGGTTGCGTTTTGGAGTGTCAAATAAGTTATTTTTGAAAGATAATTCACACTTTGAATTCCTTCTTTAAGAGCGTTTCAGCAAATGTTTTAAACATATGCGAAATTTTGTTGTGAAAATCTTCTTTTTTAATTTTTTTATGATCGGCGTATTTGTTAACAATTTTTTCAGTTTCTAACTCAAATGGGGATATTTTTTTTGCTCTTTTTTCATATTTTAGTCCTTTATGATAAATTTTATCAAATTAGATTTACCTTAAGACACAAAATATTTAATATTCCGGTTTAAACCATATTTTTGTCATTCTAACTGGGAAACTCGGGTTAAACAAAAGCTAGTTTATAAATTTAAAATTTTTCAAATTTAAATCATTAAACAGCAATAATATTTGCTTTAAATTGAAATAGTTTTTAAGACCAACAAAAAAATTGCGAAAATTTTTTAAGAAAAAAGAAAATTTGGTAAAATTTACTAAACAAAGAAAAGATTCACAACTTTTAGTCAACTGAAAATTTTGTGGTAAAATTTTAACCTTGTAATTAAAAACATAATTAAATATGTTTAAAATACAATTAGAAAAATAATAAATGTAATGAAAAAACTAATTAGTTTCTTTAAAACTTCTTCGGAATTAAGACTTGCGTATCGGCTTTTAAAGCAGATCAATCAAAAACGTAGTTATTATGGTGCGATGACTGATTATGATCTTGCTAATCAAACTAATGTTCTTAAAAAAAGATTAGCAAATGGTGAGAAACTTAAAGATATTAGAGTCGATGCTTTTGCCGTCGCCCGCGAAGCAACCAAACGTGTTTTAGGAAAAACCCCTTATGATGTACAAATTCTTGGGGGTTTAATTCTTGATATGGGTTCGGTTGCCGAAATGAAAACTGGGGAAGGGAAAACAATCGCATCAATTCCACCTGTTTATCTCAACGCACTTTCAGGTCAAGGGGTAATTGTCTCAACTGTTAACGAATATCTTGCCGAACGTGATGCAACTGATAACGGAAAAGTTTATAATTTTTTAGGTCTTTCAGTTGGAATTAACAAAGCCGAAATGGATGCTGAAACGAAAAGGTTAATGTACAGAGCCGATATTACTTATTCAATCCATTCAGAACTTGGTTTTGACTATTTACGTGATAATATGGTTTTTTCAGCAGCTGAAAAAGTGCAAAGGGGACTAAATTTTTGTCTAATCGATGAAATTGATTCAATTTTAATTGATGAAGCCAAAACTCCTCTAATAATTAGTGGTGGAAAAACTAACTCGCCAGCAGAATATTTATCGGCGAACCAATTTGTTAACACTCTCATAGATGAAGATTTTTATATCGACGAAGAAACTAAAGGGATCAAACTAAATGATAAAGGGATCGACAAAGCAAATGCTTTTTTTGGGTTAAGAAATTTATACGAAATTCAAAACTCCGAACTAGTTCATCGAATTCAGAATGCTCTTCGTGCAAATAAAGTAATGAAACGCGATGTCGAATACATCGTCCAGAACGGTAAAATCGAGTTAGTTGACCAATTTACTGGAAGAATTATGGCTGGTAGATCTTATTCTGAAGGTCTTCAGCAAGCGCTGCAGGCTAAAGAAAGAATCGATATTGAACCTGAGACAAAAACGCTTGCAACAATTACCTACCAAAATTTTTTCCGTCTTTTTAAAAAATTATCAGGGATGACTGGAACTGCCAAAACTGAAGAGCAAGAATTCATCGATGTTTATAATATGCGCGTGAATGTAATTCCGACAAACAAACCGTTGGTTCGTAAAGATGAAAAAGACGAAATTTTTGCCACAGTTCACCAAAAAAATCAGGCAATTATCGCTGAAGTCGAAAGAATTCATAAAACAGGTCAGCCAATTCTAATTGGAACCTCACAAGTTGTTGACTCCGAAACTCTCTCGGAAATGCTAAATCAAAAAGGACTTTATCACACAGTTCTAAATGCTAAACAAAACCAACTTGAAGCCGAAATTATCGCCAAAGCTGGAAGGAAAAACGCGATCACAATTGCTACGAATATGGCCGGAAGAGGAACTGATATTATTTTAGAACCTGGAGTAATTCAGCTTGGTGGGCTTTATATTCTCGGAACCGACAAAGCCGAATCACGACGGATTGACAATCAACTTCGCGGGCGTTCTGGACGTCAAGGTGATGTGGGAGTATCGCGCTTTTTTATCTCGCTTCAAGATCAACTTTTACGTCGTTTTTCTAATTTTGAACAAATTTTTGATGTTTATGGCCTAACAACTGGTCCAATCAAAGGAAAATATATCCACTCCGTTTTACTTGCCGCACAAAAGAAGATCGAAGGTTTTAACTTCGATATGCGTAAAACTGTGCTCAGTTATGACGATGTTATTCGGCAACAACGAGATTTAATTTACACCCAAAGAGATATTCTTCTCCAAATCGAAAATTTTGACCATTATATTCAAAAAATGATCATCAGAGCCGTTGACATCATTCTCGGTTATGATTTTATTCTCCTTCCAAACCAAGAAATTCATTATGCAAATTTGATAAATTATCTAAACGATAATTTATCAAGAATTACCCATTTTGACTTTGGGCAAGTCGGGATTGAAAATTATCCTTTTGAACAACTTAGTGAATTTTTAATTAAACAATTGGAAACTATTTATTTTGAACAAATTCAAACAGTTTTAAAAGAAAATTTAGGCGATACTTACTTTGAATCAGAACGTCATATTATTTTATCAACACTTGATAGTCAATGACAAAATCATATCGATACTATTGATAAATTAAGATCTTCAGCTAATTTAGTTCAATACTCACAGAAAAATCCTTACCAAATTTTTACTGAAGAAGCGACAAAAAAGTTCAACATTTTAGTTTCTGAATCAGCATATCAAGCAATAGTTGCGCTTTTTAACAATGCTAACGCCCAAAAAATGGAATACCACCAGGCGATTTTATCCGATGGTAGCGCAATTTCTTATCCAGCAAACACTCCTGAAGAATTAATTGAACAAATAATCGCTGCTAACGAAGAAAGAATTGCCGTTTTAAACCGAATCGAAGCAGAAAAACAACCTGAATTTATTGCAAAACAACTTGCTGATCTTGAAATTGAAATGGTTGACTCAGGTGAAGAATTTGAACTTTGGAAAATTGCAAATAATAAACTTGTCAATCTAAAAGCGGATATGCCACTTGATGAAAAACGTAACATTTTAGTAAAAATGAACGAAGAACAACTTGAGTTAATTAAAGAAAAACAAAAAAAAGAGCAAGAAGAACGACTGCAAGAAGAGCGATTAGATCAAGAAGAAGGCTTAGAAATTCAGTATTATAATAGTCTTGAAGAATTTTTAGACGAAGATGACGAAGACGAAGACGAAGAAGCAGATGGTAACACTGTCGAAAATCAGGAAGAAAATTTATCACATTCAACTGGCTTTATCGACCTTAAAAACGACCCCGATGCTTTCATCAAAATGTTTCGCCCTGAGAGTGAAAATACTCGGGATACTTCTATAAAAGAAGCTAGTCACAATCATAACACTGACACAAATCAAGAAAATAATTCTGAAAAAACGAATGAGACTGAAATAATAAATGATAAAAATTCAGAATTAGAAAATCAATCCAAAGATTAATTTTCGCCTTCCGTAGCAATATTAATAAAAAATGTGAAAAATTTTAAGAAAAAGGAAAAGTTGTGCTTTTTTCCCAAATTTTTCCATTTTACTTTGTTTTTTAAAAAATTATGGTAACATTCTACGGAAAGGATGAAATCAAAAGGATGTTAAAAAACGGTACATTTTTTCTCAACTGTGCAAAATTTAGTTTGCTTTTGGCATTTTTTGGTCTCATCGTGTCGATCTTTGAAAACTTTATTTACTATTTTTACTTGAGAAGTTTAAATTTTTTTAATTTTGTTGTGCTTAATGGTTTAAGTGTGCTTTTATTTTTTATTATTCTTTTTTTTGTTTTTCTGCCAAAAATTGCACCGATTTTTTGAAAAAATAGTTTGCTAAAAGACGTTAGATTCCAAAAGGATGTTTGCAATTTTTGACAGAAAAATAATAAAATTTATTTCATTTTAACAATTTTTACTTTTTTTACCTTAATAATTTTTAATTTATACAATTTAATCAGTTATGCCATTAGTTACTACAGTTTTGGCGTAGTTTTTGGTTGTTTTTTTAGTTTACTTGCACTTAAATTCCGAATTAGTGCTAACTGTTATAGCATTCAAAAGTAATATTAAACACTTTTCAGGGGAAAATTAACCACCAAAATGCTTTTTTATATTATAATTACTAGCACAATATAAGGAGAAATATGACAGCACATATTGAAGCTAAGAAAAACGAAATTTCACCAATTGTTCTAATGCCTGGCGATCCGTTACGGGCAGAGTTTATTGCTAAAAATTTTCTAAAAGACGCAAAATTAGTCTCAAAAGTCCGTAATAATTTTATTTTTACTGGTAAGTATAAAGGTAAAAAAGTAACAGTTGCTTCATCAGGGATGGGATCAGGATCGATTGGAATTTATGCTTATGAATTGTTTAAGTTTTATAATGTTGAAAAAATAATTCGTATCGGGTCAGCGGGATCTTATGATAAAAATCTTGAAATTTATGACCTTGTAATTGCTAATTCAGCTTGGTCAGATTCTTGCTCCTTTCCAGCACTTGTTAGCGGAAAACAAACACATTTAGCACAACCTGATCTTGAATTAGTTGCAAATTTATTTCATAGTGCGACAAAATTAAAGTTAAATCCGACTTATGCAAGAATTCATTCAACCGATGTTTTTTATTCAAGTCGTGAATTAGAAAAAACAATTTCCTCATCAAAGGCAAAAGCAGTTGAAATGGAATCATTTGCACTATTTACAATTGCAAGCCATTTAGGAAAGCAAGCAGCTTCAATTTTGACTATTTCTGATAATCTTATTACCAAATCCGAACTTGACCCGCTTGCAAGACAAGAAAAATTCGGCGAAATGATCAAAATTGCCCTTGGAGCGATTTAGCAATGAATTTATTCGAAATAATTGAAAAAAAAGCGCAAAAACAACGACTGAACGAAGAAGAAATTAACTTTATGATTAACGGTTTCATGAGCGGATTAATTGCCGATTACCAATTTTCTTCTTTTCTAATGGCAATTTTAATTAATGGACTTGATGATAATGAACTTTTTTATTTTACACGTGAAATTATTGCATCAGGAAAAACAATTAACCTTTCAAAAATTAACGGTGTTAAAATTGACAAACACTCAACTGGAGGAGTCGGTGATAAAATTTCGCTAATTATCGGACCAATTTTTGCCGCTCTTGGTTATAAAGTTGCGAAAATGTCTGGACGCGGACTCGGTTTTACTGGTGGCACAATTGATAAATTAGAATCAATTTCTGGTTTTCGCACACAATTAACTGAGGTTAGTTTTTTAGATCAAGTTCAACAAATTGGTCTTGCAATTACCGCTCAATCAAATGCGCTTGTTCCCGCTGATAAAAAAATTTACGCCCTACGCGATGTAACTGGAACCGTTTCTTCAATTCCCTTAATTGCAAGTTCAATAATGGCGAAAAAAATTGCCACTGGTGCTGATATAATTTTAATCGATGTCAAATGTGGAAGTGGCGCTTTTATGACCGAACTTTCGGGAGCAAAAAAATTAGCTAGCAAAATCAAAATGCTAGGAAAAAAATTTGGTAAAAAAACAATCGTAAAAATCACTAACATGGAAGCCCCGCTTGGAAAAATGATTGGTAACAAAAACGAAATTATCGAATCACTTTCAATTCTTCAAGGAAACCAATCCCAACTTAGCGATTTTGCTAGCGAATTAGTAGCTCAAACTTTATCTGAGGTTGAAAAAATTAAACTGGAAAAAGCTCGGGAAAAAGTCGCTAATATTATTGAATCTGGAATTCCAAGTGAAATTTTCCTGAAAATGGTTAGTTCTCAAGGCGGAAATCCAACGACAATTCAGTCTTCAAACTTTTGAATTCCCGCTTATAAAGAGGAAATTTTTGCTCCACAAAACGGTTATATTAAATGAGAAAACGCCTCAATTTTTGGGAAAATTGTTGCTTTTTTAGGTGGTGGACGCACTAAATTGAACCAAAAAATTGACTATGAAGCTGGAATTTCTCTTGAGGTTGAAACTGGAACTTATGTCCAAGAAGATCAACTAATTTTCACACTGTTTTCTTCAAATCCAATCGACCTTCAAAAAATTCAGGATCTAATTACTAAAACATTTTCGATTAATCCTGAACCTGAGTTCCAACAAATGTTTCTTAACTAAACTCATTAGTCTAAAAAAAAAAAAAAAAACTGTAAATTAAAAGGATGATTTATGAATTTTCGTGCTATAATTGATCATACACTTTTAAAACCACAGGCTACTTCAAGCGACATTAAAACTTTAATTAATGAAGCAAAAACTTATAATTTCGGTGCAATTTGCATTGCACCGATTTGAGTTAAATTTGCAAAAAAAGAACTAGCAAACACTAACATTAAAATTGTAACCGTCATCGGTTTTCCCTTAGGTAGTCAGATTAGCGCCGTTAAACAAAAAGAAGCTGCACTTGCAATCGCTCATGGCGCTGATGAAATTGATATGGTAATGAACATTGGTAAATTTAAAGAAAAAGACTTTCAATTTATCATTAACGAAATTAACCAAATCAAAAAAGAAATTGGTGATAAAATTCTCAAAGTTATTATCGAAACCGCACTTTTATCTGCAAACGAAATTGCTGATGCTACAAAAGTAATTAGTTCAACAAATGCTGATTTTATCAAAACCTCAACCGGATTTTCCTATCGTGGCGCAAGTGTTCAAGATCTTGAAATTATTAAAGCGAACAAAAATGAAAAATTAGCAATAAAAGCTGCTGGCGGAATTTCTAATCTAGCCGAAATGGAAACTTTTTATAATTTAGGCGCAACTCGTTTTGGAACTTCAAAATCAGTTAGCATTGTTAAAAATCTCGATGATAAAAAAGGTGGATATTAATTTTCTTTTTTTATGTTATAATTGTTTGAGATTTCAAATACTAAAAACTGGTTTTTTAAAACCAGTTTTTAAAGGAGTAAATTATTATGGAAATCAGAGTTACTCACCCTTTAATTGCTAGTGAAATTAGTAAAATAAGACAGAGGACAACGTTAATTGATTTCCGCGCTTCGATTAGAAAAATATCAACACTTTTAGCTTTTTCGGTTTTGGAAAAATTAACTACTGAAGAATTTCAGTCAATTTCCGTGTTAGATGAGAAATTTAGTGGCAAAAAAATTACAAACCAAGTTGTTTTTGTCCCTATTTTACGTGCAGGTTTTGGAATGGTTGAACCGTTTTTGGATTTATTACCTGATTCAAAAGTTGCACCTATTGGTCTAAAGCGAAATTTAGACCTTTCAATTCAGAATTACTTTCAAGATCTACCAAGTCCTGAATCTAATTCAGTTGCAATTATTCTTGATCCAATTTTAGCAACTGGAAATTCGCTAGTGAGTGCAATCGATTTACTTGTTGAAAAAGGCTTTAGAAAAATAATGGTTGCTACAATTCTAACAGTTCAGCAAGGTCTTGATAAAATCAAGGAAAAATACCCAGAAATACCGCTGTTTTTTTGTCAAAAAGATACAAAACTAAACAATAAAGGCTACATAATCCCAGGAATTGGCGATGCTGGCGATCGTTTCTTTGGCGATTAAAAATGGCAAATTCAATTTTTTGGCGCTCTAATTTTAATTTTAAGTTATCTGTTGCCGGCATTTTATTTGGTCTTTCGTTAGTTTTTTTTATCTTTTCACAAAATTATTTTAGTTGACCGTTTTTTCAAAATCTTGGTTTAAAAGTAGATCTTTCAACCCTTTTTTTTATCCCAATTTTTCTAATTTCAGGTTTTTGAATTGGTTTTACTTGCCTTTTAATCAGGTTTTTAGTTGGACCTTGACTGAGTTTTAACAGTTATGGCGGAATTGATATCATTTATTTTGGTCATTTTATTTTATTTTTTGCCTCTTGCATTTATATTTTTAGTTTTCTTTTTTTTCGTTTTTTATTTCGAAATTTTTTACCAAATTCGCAAAAAACGAAAACAATTATTATCCTAGCGTTAATTTTTGCAATTTTAGTTACCGCATTTTTAATGACTTATTTAAACGGAATTCTAATTACGCCAGTTTATTTAAGACTTTTCAAATTAACTGATTCAATTTCTTTTCTAGCAACAATTGAAAAATGAGATGAAGTTAGCAAAAATTTTCTTGGAGATTTAAAACTTCCTTATTGAACTTTCATTTTAAGCGTTTATACCCCTTTTAATTTAGCTAATTTTTCGCTTGAATCGATTTTAGCACTGCCAATTTATGTAATTGTTGACCATTTTCTTAAAAAAAGAATAAAAAATTAATTTATAATTATATAAATGCTGACAAATTTTAGTATAATTTTGTTAGTGAATTATTTTATATTTACAAATATCTTTTTTCTTTTTTTTGGTACAATTAGTCCTCTAGACAATTATCACCAAATACGAAAAACATTATCAATCGGAGATTTTTGATATGCCTACTAATTCTTATCGCTTTTTAATCGCATCAGAAGAAATATATTTTACAAACACAACTCAACGAACAATTAGTTTCAGCGACCCTGATTCGATTAAAATTCTTCGTGAAATTTATAGTTCGACTTCAAGACAAACCTTAACTAATAAGGAGTTTTTGATCGTTTATCGCAAAAAAAATGAAATTACCCCTGTTGAGTCCGATGATTTAGAAGATGAAGAATTATTAGAAGAAGAATTAGAAAGTAACGAAACATCAGAAAAAAAATCAAAAACAAAAAGTAAGGCTAAAAAAGTAGAAGAAACTGAAACCAAAAAAGAGAAAAAAGAAGATAATAACGAAACTAATGAGACAGGTAAAAACCAAAAAGTTAAAGATAAATCTGTCGAAGATTTAACAAAAATCGAAAACAATTTCCAGCCTAGAGTTTATGATCTTAGCGAACTTTCAAAATATGCTTCTTTGATTAAAGTTCAAAGTTATCGCGCAAGAACTCGAAACGACAGAAGTGATTGACATACTGTAATTCTCGATTTTACTGTTCTTGAAAAAGTGCAATTACTCGAATTTGTTCCTGATCCGCAAAACACTAGAGCAGATCAAATTATTGCTCGTACAACAAGAGAAATCGTAAAAAACCGTGAAATAAACTCAACTTTAGTTGAAGATTTAGTTGAACTTGCAAAAAAAACAAAAACTTTTCACATCCCTTCTGAATTGTTAGTAATGGTTGAAAGGGTTGATAAAAGTGATGAAACTAAATTAACTGAATACATAAGAAAAGTAACTAACACTTTAGCTACGTCATCAACTTTAACTTATCAACAAAAATATTACCTTTTTAGTTTAGGTTCTTATGGTTTGCGAATTAAAAAACTTTACGAACATGTGCATACACATCGTGAACAAGTTCGTCTTGAAGACGAAATTAACGTTATTCTTAAATCAAATTTAGACCGTCAACAGACTGAATTCATCCTTAAAGAAAAAATTAAAGCAATTCGAAAAAAACTTGGCGAAGACTCACGTTATGAAGATGAAATTGAAGAACTTTTGCAATCAGAACTGGGAAAATTAATTTTCCCCCGTGAAGTCGCAAAAACAATTAAACGCGAAGCGAACAAACTAAAGTCAATGATGGCGACCTCACCGGAGTCAAACATTACTAAAAATTACCTTGATTTACTTGTTGCCCTTCCGTGAAGACGTGTTAAAAAAGATATTCTTGATATTAAAAATGTTCGTGAAAAACTTGAAGAAGCTCATTACGGTCTTGATGAAATTAAAAAAAGGGTGATCGAATATCTTGCGGCACTAATTCACCGCCGTGCTAAATTCGAAGAAGAACCTCATCTTAAAAAAATTGGTTCTGATTATACCGATTCAAATTTATTCGATAATACAAAAATCCGTAAACCAAAAGGAAATACAATCCCAATTCTTACATTAGTAGGACCGCCAGGAACCGGAAAAACTTCAATTGCAATGGCGATTGCCGAGGCAATTGGTAAAGAATTTGTCAAAATTTCCCTTGGTGGCATTCGCGATGAAGCGGAAATTCGCGGCCATCGCCGCACTTATGTAGGTGCACTTCCAGGAAAAATTATTCAAGCGCTAAAAAAAGCGGGCGTTTCTAATCCGTTAATTTTACTTGATGAAATTGATAAAATGGGCTCTGATTTTAAAGGCGATCCAGCAGCGGCGATGCTTGAAGTTTTAGATCCCGAACAAAACCGTTTCTTCCAGGATCACTATCTTGAACTTGAATATGATTTATCACAAATTTTATTTGTGGCAACCGCTAACGAAATTAACGACATTCCCGAACCTTTACTTGACCGGGTTGAAACAATTGAACTATCTTCTTATACTTTCTTAGAAAAACTACAAATTGCCAAATCACACTTAATTCCGGCAGTTTTAAAAGAAAACGCACTTGATGCAAAATACTTTCCAATCGATGATACAACAATTGACTTTTTAATTCGTTATTATACTCGCGAAGCTGGTGTGCGTGGACTAAAACGGGTTTTTGACAAAATTGCCCGAAAAATTATTGTTAAACTACTTGAAAAAACACTTGAAGATAATTTCAAAATTGATATCAAATTTGTCCGCGAACTTTTAGGAATTGAAAAATACGATCCTGACTATGTTGATGCTAATCCACAAATTGGTACTGTCAACGGTCTGGGTTATTCGCCCCTTGGTGGTTCAACTCTCCAAATCGAAGTTACAACCATTCCCGGACGCGGCGATATTAAACTAACGGGATCGTTAAAAGATGTAATGCAAGAATCAGCACGAATTGCTCTTTCTTATGTTCAGTCAAAAGCGAAAGATTTTGGAATTGATCTAGATTTTGAAAACACTTTAATTCATATTCACGTTCCTGAAGGCGCAATTCCCAAAGACGGACCTTCTGCTGGAATTACATTTGCAACCGCGATCATTTCCGCGCTTACACAAAAACCGGTCTCACACGATATTGCAATGACAGGTGAAATTACTTTACGTGGAAAAGTGCTCGGAATTGGCGGTCTTAAAGAAAAATCACTTGGGGCTTACAAAAACGGGATTAAAACAATTTTTATCCCCCAATCAAACGAGAAAAATCTTGTTGATATCCCTGATGAAGTTAAAAAAGCAATTAAATTCATTCCGGTTGAAACATACGAGCAAATTTATGACTTTATTTTTAAATAATTATTGTGAAATTCTTGCTTTTAAATGTTTAAACATTTAAATTTATCCAAAAAATTAACTTTATTCGCCCCCGACACCCCTTGTTTTTCAGACTTTTTTTGAGGGTCAAAAATCTTTAAATTATTTTTAATTTTTGGTATAATTATAATAAAAATCGTTTGAAAAATTTTTTTAAAACATCGGGTTTTATAGTAAAATTTGCTAAAAAAAGAGGATAGGAAATAGTTGCAAGGCTATTCAGTGGTGGTTTTTAGCAAGTTTTTATAAAGCAATTCAAAATAAATTGAAAGGAAAAATATGGCAGTTGTTAAATCTGGTGCAAAAAAAGATTTCGACCGTTCAAAAGAACATATTAACATCGGGACAATTGGTCATGTTGACCACGGAAAAACTACTTTAACAGCAGCGATTTCAACCGTTTTAGCAAAAAAAGGGTTAGCTGAGGCAAAAGATTATGCTTCAATCGATGCTGCTCCTGAAGAAAAAGCGCGGGGAATTACAATTAATACCGCCCATATCGAATATAGTACCGACAAACGTCACTATGCCCATGTTGATTGCCCGGGACACGCCGATTATATTAAAAATATGATCACCGGAGCCGCACAAATGGATGGAGCAATTCTTGTCGTTGCTGCAACTGATGGGCCTATGCCCCAAACTCGTGAACACATTCTTCTTTCAAAACAAGTTGGTGTGCCAAAAATGGTTGTTTTTCTTAACAAAATCGACTTACTTGAAGGCGAAGAAGAAATGGTCGACCTTGTTGAAGTTGAAATTCGTGAACTTCTTTCTTCATATGACTTCGATGGTGATAACACTCCAATTATTCGTGGTTCTGCTCGTGGTGCCCTTGAAGGAAAACCTGAGTGGGAAGCAAAAGTGTTAGAACTAATGGATGCAGTTGATTCTTATATCGACTCACCAGTGCGGGAAATGGACAAACCTTTCCTAATGGCAGTCGAAGATGTTTTCACCATTACAGGACGGGGAACCGTTGCAACTGGTAAAGTTGAGCGTGGGCAAGTTAAGCTAAATGAAGAAGTTGAAATTGTTGGTTACCGTGCTGAGCCAAAAAAAACTGTTGTAACCGGAATTGAAATGTTTAACAAAAACCTTCAATCCGCAATGGCAGGGGACAATGCTGGTGTGCTTCTCCGTGGTGTTGACCGTAAAGATATCGAGCGTGGGCAAGTTATTGCTAAACCAAAAACAATTATTCCCCACACTAAATTCAAAGCCGCAATTTATGCGCTAAAAAAAGAAGAGGGTGGAAGACATACACCATTTTTCAAAAACTACAAACCACAATTTTACTTCCGTACCACTGACGTAACTGGTGGGATTGAATTCGAAGCTGGTCGTGAAATGGTAATTCCGGGTGATAATGTCGATCTTACTGTTGAACTTATTGCCCCAATCGCCGTTGAGCAAGGAACTAAATTCTCAATCCGTGAGGGCGGAAGAACCGTTGGTGCTGGAACCGTAACCGAAATTATTAAATAGTTTTCGCTTTTCCATTTAAAAGTCAAGTTTAAATCCAACAAAAAACTTCAGGTATACCTGAAGTTTTTTGTTTTCAAATTCAAAAAATTATTTACTTTTTTGTTGGGCTTTCATAATTATCAGGATAAGTTCCTTGGCGAATTTGTTCAAGCACTTGGTCACGAAGTTTTTCTTGACCGGTTTCAGCAGAAAAACGATTTTTTTCTTGATTATAATAAATCATTGTCAGCATATCATTTAATTTAACATCGGAAGATGAATAATAACTCGTCCAAATTTGCCATCAACCACTTTTAGGTTTTGTTGGGTCGCCTATTACTTTGTCGATGAAAGTTTTATAATCATTATCCTTAGTTTTATTTCTATTTGCTTGTTCACCGTTTTGTAACGATGCACGGATTATTTCAGATGCGGTATAGGAAGACAAAAGACCGCCGTAAAATGCTGTGGATCGAGCTCAGTGCTTAGAAATCCTAGATTCATATGTATAAAAAAGAAGGATTAGTACTAGTCTATAAAGGAGTCTTCCTTTTGATGATTTTTTAAAATTATCGATTGTTATTTTGCTAGAATTCTTCTCAGAGTACCAAATTCTATGAAATAATTTTGAAATTGCTTCAAGCTGAGGGTCTTTTTTATTTGATTTAAAAATTGATTCAAATGAAATTCCGGTATAAGTTATATGATTTAATTCTTTTAAAATTGGCGAAGCTTCATTTTCCTTTGTCTTATCTCATTTTGATGAGGCTAAAAATAATAAATCAAAAAAGTCAGCAAGTGATTTAGTTGATATTTTTTGATTAGTTGGAGTTTTTAATGTTAATTTTTTTTCATCAATTAGATCTTTTTGATCGCTTGAACTTTGGCCTGTTGAGTCATCCTCACCAATTTTTGGTTCAATTTTAACAACTAAATCAAGATTAACTAATTTTGCTAAATCTAATTTGCTAAAAATAGCGCTAAAAAAGCTTGCACTTTTTTGACTAGGATCTAAGGTTTTGATTGATTGTACAATTTGATCTAAAATTCCTGAAAGTAACGGATTTTCTAACCCTAAATTTATAAAATCTTTGAGAAATTTAGTTATTATTTCTCTTGGTTTTTCTATTTTATCCTTGGTAAGATTTTCGTTATTATCTAAATTTAATTTTAAATATACAGCAATTATGTCGGCGGCTAAGTCAGCAAATTCATTATTTTTTATTAAAAAATCAACCACAGATCATAAATATGATTTTAAAAATTCTGAATTTGATTCTTTTTGAGAATTTGACTGGCTATTATTGGCGTTATTATTGGATTCATCACTTAAAAATTTAGTTAAAAGTGCAGAAAATGTTTTTACTTCTTTAAATAAAGCAGAATTTTTATTCATATAATCTAAAAGACGAAAAATTAAAATTTTATTAATTGGTTTAGGCAAAAATTCCAGCAACACCTTTTTGAGTAATGGCTCAATTTTTTGCTTTTTTTCTGTTGATAAATTACTAAATAGCGAAAAGCTGGACACATCGCCAATGTTTAACAAACTAATTTTGTCTTTGAAAAATGATGAATTAAAAATTTTAACGATGATATTTCAAAGATTGTCTCTTTCAGTTTCAGAAATTTTATTATAAACTGATGAAACTTGCTTAATAAGTTCAATAATAAATTCTTCGGTGCCAATTTCTTTTTCTAAAAGCAAATTAAAAGTTTCAAGCGAAAATTTCCCGCTTGTTAAATTACTAACAACTGAAACTAATTTAGTTAGCAAAGCGTTTTCTTTTGAATAAATTGCTGATTTTTCAGTTTGATTTGCGGTTTGAGTTGATTCTGTTCCTTGACTTACCGACGAATTTTCGGATGTTTCACTAAAAGGTGTTGTAATTATTTCCGAATTTTTTACTGATTCACTAACATTGACAAGATTTGTTTCGTTAGGAACTATGTTTTCGATATTTTCATCAGTTTTGTAGTAATTTTCGATGTTATTTAAAATTATTTCCTTAATTAATTTAAAAAACGGTAAAAATTCGTTTTTTTCAAAATTAGTACCGAAAACTTTAGCCGCAAGCGCGGCAACATTCTCCCCTAAATTAGTTGACTCATCTAATTTGGTAATAAATTCACCGATAATTCTAGTAAAATAATGTTTTTCAAATAAAGTTTTAATTAATGAAAAATTGGTTAACGGTTTGTTAATTTTTGCCTTTGCAACAATTTTAAAGTAAGAATCAAATAAATTTGAAAGTGCTGGAGAATTTAGAAAACTATTTAAAATTGGTAAAATATTATCAAAATAATCTTTTGG
Organism: Mesomycoplasma dispar; assembly: GCF_000941075.1. Taxonomy (NCBI): domain Bacteria; kingdom Bacillati; phylum Mycoplasmatota; order Mycoplasmoidales; family Metamycoplasmataceae; genus Mesomycoplasma; species Mesomycoplasma dispar. The sequence goes on along the minus strand of NZ_CP007229.1, from coordinate 584,818 downwards.
TATATTAGTAAGTCCGGCTTTTATTTGCTCAAAAATTGCATTGGTTCTTGCGACTTCGGCAAATAATTTTGTAATATGTTCCTGATTAATTTTGCTTTTTTGATTTTCTGTTGTACTTTCGTCTTGATCGCCTTGATAATAAGTATTGGCGATATCAACACTAAAACTATCTAATAATCTTTCAAAAATTGACTTTTTCGAAGAAGAACTATCAGAAATTGAATCAAAAAGAATCCTAATTAGCGCTTGAATTGTTAAAGGTGATTGAACTTTTTGCCCATCTTTAAAACTTAATGTTGATTCTTTTCATTTTGTGAAAATATCTCGCACTAAAGTTAAAATTGTTTGAATTGATTCTTCAGATAAATTTACTTTACTTGCTTCTAAAATTGTTTTTAGAAACGTTGAAAGCGAGTCTCAAGTTTTTGAATCACCAAGGAAAAGACTAAATACTTCCTCGATTAAATCACTATTTTCTTTTAAAAAATTAGTTATGAAAGTGCTAAAATCGGCTGCTTTGTCAAATTCTTCTTTACTAAAGAAGTGATCAACAAATTTTGCAAGTAATTTTTCTACCTGTTCAGATTGGAAAAAGTTACCTAAAAGGTCTAAAAGTGATTCGACAACTTTTTCCTGACTGAAAAATGGATTAGATTTTAGCTTATCAACAAGTTGAGTATGAAGAAAATTTTGGCTAAAAAGATCTTTAAAAAACAAGATTAAATCTTGACTGCCAATTTTTTCCTTGAAATTAAGGTTTACAAGTTCTTTTAAAAGTAGGTAAATTTTATCGTTTGTAAAGAAATTATTTAGGAAAAAACTTCAAAAATTTGCAAAAGACAAATTTGCGTCTAAATCGGCAATTTTTTGCTTGTATAATTTAATTTCAAGATCTTTTTTATCTTTTTCGGCTCTTTCTAAATTGGTTTTGAGTTGGTAGTATTGGTCAAAATTTTGGGTTGTGAAAATTTTAAAACTAGCAAGCGCTCCGCGAACAAACTCAAAAATTAAATTAGTAGAATTAGAGGTTTTATTATTTTTCCAAAATTGATATTTTTTCTGAAAATCTTCAAAAATTAATTGAAGAATTTTTGAAAAAGTTTCAACTGTTTTTTGGCTCAGCCCTTCAGAACGTAATGATTTACTAATTAAATTGCTAAAATTTTGAATAAAATTTTCGTCACTTAGATTTTTTGCTAAATAATCATAAATATTTTCCTCAATTTTTGGCAGATTATTTGCCAAAAATTGAAACCCGAAACGACTAAGATTGTCAATTTGCTTATATGAACTTCTATTTACTAGAAAATCATTAATTGCAAAATTGACAACTTTTGACAAAACATTAAAGGAATTTTCACCTAAAAAGTCTCTAATTGAATTAAAAAATAGTGAAAAATTGCTATAATTTGGCGTACTGTTATCGATAAAGTTGCTTAATTCAAACTTATTTACAATTGGGTAAAATTTCGTTAGCAATTTTTTAAGTGATTCAATTTGATTATTGCTTAAATCAAAAGTTAAAAGTTCGTGGAACAAATCAAGTAAATTTCCAGGTTTTTTAAAAAAAGTTGCATAGGTAGCCTGAATTTGGTTAGCAAAAATTGTTGAAATTTTTTGACTACTTTGACGAAAATCGCTACTTTTTATAAATTTTAGAAAACTTTTTGCACCTGTGTCATTAAGTTTTTCCCATGTTTTTGTTCGAATAATTATATCTGAAACTGAAAGTAAAAGACTTATTAATGAATTTTGGTCATCTTTTTCGAGATTAAGTTTAAAATTTTCGTTAAGTATTTTTACTAAAAAACTAACTGACTCGCGGTGTTTTAAACTTTCAGCAATGAAACTTTTGGCAAATTTTACGATATTTTCGTAATTTTGCGGATGTGTTAGAAAAATTTTGAGCACATCTTCAAAATTTTTAACACCTTCATAATCTTTTGACTCAAGAATAAAATCACTAATTATTTCTGAAAACAATTTTCTTGTTGATTCAAAAGTGAAAATTATTTTTAAATCATTTTTATGTTCTGCCGGAATTCCGATGGCATTATCAATTAGTAAATCTTGAATTGCACTTTGACCAAAAATTGATGCAAAAAGTATTTCTTTGATTTTGCCGCTATTTTTACTTGCAAAATCAGAACTGACAACATCTTTTAACACATTTATTAGTTTTTTTTCACTAAAACCAGTGAAAACAAAACTAATAAGTCCGGAAATTGTTGCTTTTTCCCAATTTTGGTTGATTGTAACATCGTTTATATAATTTTGGAATCGCTCGATAATCTCAAGGAAAAAGTCGCTTTGCAAAACCTTATGTAAAATATCAGAAAATGATGGATTGTTTTTGGCGTTTTGTAATCAAAAATCGTTTAGCATTTTTTTTAAACGGTCATTAATTTGCACATTTGAACGTAAAAAACGGTCTAAAAATGTACCAAAACTGGTTTCATACCAAATTCTTGAAAGAATTGCAAGTTGTGGATCTTTTGCTTTTTCAATTTCGGCGGTACTAATTTGCTCAATTTTAGATTTTTGTGCAATAAATTTCTCAACTGAATCATCGATGCTCAAGGCTTTGTAAATTTCTAAATTCGATCCTATATTTAAAATTCGACGGTAGGTGTCTTGATCTTTTTCTAAATAATCTTTGTTTCAATTAAGTTTTTTAACAAATTCGCTTTTGAATTCAGGATCTTGTTCAAAAGCAAGCTTGAATAATAAATCCTGTGCCATTTTTTTATAACCTTTTGTCGAAGGATGGATGTCAAATTCATTTTTAGCAAATTTATTTGTTTTTTCCATCCAAGTTTTTTCATTATAAAGGTCAACAAAATGAACTTTTTGTTTTTTAGCAACTTTTTTAATTGTTTCATTTAATTTTTTAAGCGTTAGAACTGTGTAATTTTCAGGAAGACCGAGTTCGTTCATCAACAACTTTTCAAAAAATTTGATTGACTGGGAAAATAAGACGTTATAACCAAGTAAAACTATCTGTAAATTAGGGTTAATTTCACGAATTTTTTGCACAAAAGACTGTAAATTCTTGCTTATTTTCTCAAGTGCTGCTTCGATAACCTGTATAAACTCAAAGGCGGCCTCTGCTTTTGTGGCGGTTTTTTGACTAGGTTTTGCAACTATTCGAAAGTCAATTGACTCCATTAAATCATTTGCACCCAGCGAAAGCGTTAACAAATTGGCGTTTTGAATTTTTTTCTTTAATTTTGGATAATTTTTTGCAGAAAAATTTCCAAAAACATCGCGAATTTGTTGACCATAAGGTGATTTTGTTAATTTATCAAGTTCATAATTAAAGTTAAAATGCATTTTATCAAAATTTTCAAATTTTGCATTTCCAGGTTCAAGTAAATAAAGTCAATCAGTGATTGTTGTCCACGAAAGCGCTAGATTGTCAAACGATTTTATTGCATTTGGTCTAATTTTTTGGATAAAATCGGCAAAAAACGCCGGATAAGAAAGACCTTTAATCTGTGCGCTTCTCGAAATGCTACCGCGAAAATCAAAACTATAATCCCAATTGAATCCTGCAGAAATTGAATCGCCAAGTGCTAAATAATTAATTTCATTCAGAATTGGCTGGTTGATATCACTTGAGTGATTTGTCGCGCTATTATTAGTAAGGTCGTTTTTATCGCGATTTTTCAAACCAATCAAACTAGCACCAATAGCCGCAGCAGTTAAAGTGCTAAAACTTAAAAAGATTTTAAAGGCTTTTAAAAAGTCAGGTTTTGGTAATTTTCTTTTCATTATTTTACCCCTTTTTATGCTAATTTTTGCTCTTTTTTGCCTTTTTTATTATTTAAATAAAACATAATGAAATTTATTAAAAAGCACAAAAATTAGTATAAATTATACTAGATTTTGCACTTAAAATTACGAAAAAGTTAAATTTAATTTAACTTTAATTATTGTCAGGGGCGCTTGAGAGTACGCGTGAATATGTCCGTTTTTGAATATCATCAGGTAAATTTACCACATTTGGTTTATTAGCGAAAACATCTTTGCGTGTTGACTCGCTAAATCCATTTGGAAATAAATTAGTTTTTAATTTTTTTTCTGCTTTTTCACCATAAAGTTGCAACATTGCATCAAAATAAGATTTAAACTGATTTTTTGAGCCATAAATTATATCATAAGCAGGTAAATTATACTTACCATAATAACCTTTATAGTCAAAACCGTATGAACGAAGCGCTAAAACCATCGCAACTGAAGCGCTCTTGTCGCTGGCAAATTGCAGTCCGTAAATTTTTTGATTCCCATCACGAATCGAAGTTCCCGAAACCCCACCTCCAGATGCGAAATTATCAATTAAAAACCCTTGACCGGAAAGTAAGTAAGGACTTGATGCTTTATTTCCTTCAGGTAATTTTGCAATTTCAAAATATGATTTAGTCAAAGTCGGATTTGAAATAAAATAGTCAGTAATTCCAGGTAGATTTACAAAAGAACGATATGATCTTGACCAGGCAAATTCACCACCTTTTTTTCAACGACCATCTTCGGGATTGTTATTAAAATAAAGCGATTCTGATTTGTTAAATCAAGGAGAAACATTGAAACGACGATGGGCAAAAAGTTTTGGATCCTCGTAACGATTTAGTGTATTTTCGCCTTCGTTTGTAGTTGAAGGTCAACCAAAACCGTAAAAATCAGTAGGCAAAATTTTTTCATATTCATTTTTATCAAGGAAGTTTTCTTCTCGCCCTTGGTAATGAAGTTTTGCATCGTTATAATAATCTTCGGTCATTTTTTTTGCTTGTTCTTCGTTGTCAAAATTGACTTCAACAACAGCAAAATCGAGTGCTTCTTCGATATTTTTATAACGTTCTTGGTCAGAAAAGTCTTTTGGCGAGGACTTTAGCGCGTTTGTACCGATTACAATTGTTCTTACATTTAAAGGTTTTTTTGGCGTTTCGTTAACTAAATTAGAATCACGTTCGTATTTTTCATCACGTCCGTTATTAAAAAGATTACCTTCTAATTCTTTAACTCTAACTTCAACATTGTCATAATATTTGTTAAAATCTTCGCCTAAAGAAGTTGGTAGTTTTGCAAAAACCGGCGTTGTTTTTTTAAGTCTTGTAAGTGAAAGTGCTCAAGTGTTATACTGACGGTATTTTTCAGAATAATTTCCCTCATCACGTCCTCAAACTTGATTATTTTCTTTTGGACTATCATTTGCGAGTCGTAAACTCGCGGCAACGTGTGCGTTTGTGATAAAAAATCACTTTAAAGGATAAGAATTATCATCTTTTTTTTCAAAATCCAAAATTGCCGCTGTTCCATAGGATAAATCCGAACGAATCACCCGTTTTACGTCATCTTGGTTCGTGATGTTGTCGTTAGGATCGCGAACGGCGCCATTTCTTATCCCGAAGGAAAAGGAATTTTTTGTAATTTGTTGATAAGTTTCATTAGGTAAAACGCGAGGAAGACCATTTCGGTTTGAACCACCAGTTTGTTTTTCGTTACCTCAATAGGCTGGAACTGACATTGGTTGTTCAAGTTCGTTAATTAAAAGTCCAGTAATTTCGCCTTTTTCGTTGATTTTTGGCAACGAAAAAGCTCTAAATTGTGAATTTTGGTACAAAGGTTGATTTGCCGATTTTGCTTTTTCATTTAGTTTTTCAAGAACTTTCGGATCAATAGGATCAAAACTATCTGGATATAATTTTAAAAATTTTGGTTTATAATTATCAACTTTTTGTTGCATTATATTGTTTAAACTCTTGTAGTAAGCAGTTTCTCTTTTTGGATCATCGTATTGATATTGATCTTCGACAATGCGTTTTCCATCTTTTCAAACCGAAAAAGTTTGACCCTGAGGTGCTAAAGATGCGGTTTTTTCAGGGGAATCAGGTTTGAATTGAACCTTTTTTTCTTCATCAGGCGAACTCTGTTTTGCATCAGAATTGCTGTTTGAAGTTTTGTTTTTAGTTTCTTCTTTCTTTTTTTGTTCGTCGATTAATTTTAAGAGATTGGAAAAAGTACTATCAAATTCGGTCTTTTTTGTTGTATCAGTTAAATCTTGATCGGCAAAAGTTTTTAATTTTGCTAACATTTGCTCAGATTTTTCTTTAAATTGAACTTTTTCGTTTGCGGATAAAATTTTGCCCAAATTTTCAAGTTCAGAATTAATTTCTGAAATTAATTTTTGAAATTCTTGACTGCTCTTTTTTTGATCAGTTGAAAATTTCTGTTTTAAATTAGCGACTTTTTGGGAAATTTGACTAATTTTTTCCGAATTTGTTTCAACATAAGTGCAGGCAATAACTGTTAGTGGTAAAATTGTTGGTAACAAAAACAAAATTTTAGACTTGAATTTCGTCAGTTGTTGTGCTGTTTTCATTATTTGCTCCTTTATTTCCCGTAATCGATTTAATTTCAATTAAAACTTGCCCGATTTTATTGCCTAATTTACTTTTTACACTTTCATTTTCAACATAAATTTTTGTAATTCGTCTTTGCCCATTCGCGTTTGCCGCTCTTATAAATGTTTCAATCTGACTTTTAGCATCACCAGTTAAATTTTGACCTTTTAAATAAAGCGGAATGTTAAACGCTTCTTGACCATTTTTCATAAAACGGATTTCAACTGGCGGTGGACCTGGTTCGCCAAAGGCAAGACGTTCGGCGAATTGAGCACCATCAAAGTCAGAAAGATTTGCAACATAGGCAGGACTGCCGCCAACTTCATCGTTTTGAAAAGTTATCCTTTTAAACTTTAGTGTTCTTTTTCCTTGATAATTTTCTTTTGCAAACGGATCATCAGGTCAGTTTTCAACATTTATATTATAAACACGGTTGAATTCATCAAACCAAATTCCCTTTAATGTTTTAATATTGGTATCAGAAAAATCTAGATAACTTGGTCATCCACCTTTTCCGCCAAAATTACCTTGGAAAACGCGCTGATTAATTTTTGAGTTAAAAACGATTTCAAAGCCAGCATTAATTTGTGCAAGTTCATCACCTTTATCAAAGCGAATCGTGTTAAACGTAATTGAAGAAGGAATTTTTTCACCTGCATTTTTGACAACATTGTACTGACCTTGATAATCAAAACTGATAAAATCAATATTTTTAAGTGCATTTGGATTAATTGCTCATTGTTGAGATCGCGCATTTGCATCAGAATAGAGTTCGAGTTCTTTTAACTTGACGTTTTCAAGACCACGAAGTCCGCGTGTTGCCGCGGGATTATTCAAAAATAGACCTAATTTAATCACAGAGGAAGGAATTGCTTTTAAAATTGGGTTGATATTTTGCAATGAATTCAGCGATCCAACATTTCTTAAAACAACAGACTGAATTTTATTATCTTGCTGAATCGCTTCATTCATAATTGTTTGGAATTTATTAAAAGCGTTATTATCATCGGCATCAAGAACGATAGTTTTTATTGGACTTCTGTTTGCGCGGTCAGGGTTTTCACTATTTGGAGTATATTCATAAACTTTTATTGAATCGCCAGTGATTCCATGTTTTGAAAAAATAGTGGAAAAGTTATTTGAAACATCCTTTTTATCTCAACCGGCATATTCTAGTTTCGAAATTGAACTAGAAACTCGCGAATAGTAACTTGGAATATTAAAAACACGGTTTAAATTTTCTTGCTTTAGTCGATTTAAAGTTGGATTTTTCGACTCATCGTTATAACCTCAAGCGTAAGGATTGTCAGGAACGGGCAACATTCCTTGTTTTATAAGTTTAATTTCCTCAGCCGTCAATGGTTTTGGATTTGCTAATTCACGCTTTAGTCTTTCAAGTTCGGCTCTATTTTGTTCAATACGAATTGCGGGGCAATCAATTGAAGGATCGCAAGAATATAATTTAATTTGCCGTGTTTCTTCCCATGCTCTTCGTGATCCAGGGGCATCTGGGTCGTTTGGTTTGTTATAATCTTCGTCGAATTTCCGGTTAATTTCTTTTATTTCTGCATCTAAATTTGCTATTCGAAACTCTAGTTTTTTAATTTCTGCTTGTATCCCAGAGGATTTTCTTTGGTTTGCAAGTTCAGACAATCTTGCTAATTCCGTTCCTTCGATTAAATTCACACCATTGCTAGCGTTATTACGCGGTGCGAATTTTGGTTGTAAAGTTGGCGCTTGCACTTTTGATGCAATTTCGATATTATCTGATTTTGGTTTTTCAAGAGCTTTTTCTTGATCTTTTTTTTCTGATTCAGCACCGGAAATTGGCGCTGATGATTGTGAATTTGACTGTGATTTATCTATCGTTGAAACATCAGAATTTGATAGTCTTGTAGTGCCATTGGCATCAAAATTAAGTGTGGTTAAATAATTCCCGAGTACGGCTGCAATCGAAACAACTACTACCGGGGTAACGATAAAAAGGATAATTTTGCGCCTTCGAGTAAGAAAAATCATTGTAAACCCCGCTTAATTTTTATTTCTTTGTTTTTACTTTACCACTTTGGCACCTAAACATTTTAAAATAATTATATTATAATTAAAACTTTGAAAAATTAGCAATTCTAAAATTTGATTACCCGCAAAAAAATAACTACAAAATTAAAAATAAATTTACTTTTACGTTATAATTATACAATAAATTTGACATTCAATGGAAAAATTTAAAAATAAAGGAGTAAAAATGCAATATAAAAAGTATTCAGATATTCCCGAAAAGCACCGTTTTGATTTAGAAATACTCCTTGAGGGCAAATCTATCGAGGAAAATTTTGCTAGTATTCTTGCAATTTCACAGCAATTAATTGCAAAAAAAGATCAGCAATTTGATAATGTTGAAAATTTTCTTGAATACAAAAAATTAGAAGCGATTTTTGGAATAAAGTATAACAAAATTTACAATTACATCTCAAATAATATGAGTGTAAACGTGATTGATCCAATTTTTAGTCAACTTAATGAACGTTTTATGTTTTTAATGTCAGAATTTGAAGCTAAATTAGGTTCAGTTGATGTAATTTTCTATAAAAACGAAGATAAAATTCGTTCCTGAATTAGCGACGAACGTGTAAAACCTTATCTAAAAGATTTGAATTATCGACTTGAAAATAAAAAGCACAAACTTGAAGATGAAGTTGAAAACTACCTTACAAAATCTTCTTTTGGTGAGGTTTCAGTTTATAACGTTTTTTCAATTCTTTCAAATTCAGAGACAAAATTTGAAGACATTATTGACGAAAAAGGTGAAAAATTAGTTCTTAATTCAACAAATTATTACAACTATTTGAAAACAGGCAGTCCTTTAGTGCGCAAAACTGCCTATGAAAATTACCACAACGCCTATTTAAGTCATAAAAATACTTTTGCAAATTTACTATACCAACATATTAAATCATATTCTGTTGATGCAAAAGTGCGCAATTACAATTCTTTAATCGAATCAAGTCTTAGTTTTGACCGTTTTCCAGTTAAAAATTTAGAAAAACTATTTGAATTTGTTGCATCAGCAGCACCAATTTTTGAAAAATTCAAAAAGGCACAAAAACATTTTTACAAAGCTAAATTTGGCGCTGAAATGAACGCTTGAGATCGTTTAGTTCCACTTGTTGAAATAAAAAACAATTATTCTGTCGAAGATGCTCAAAAAATTGTTCTTGAGTCAATTAAACCGTTGGGATCTGAATACGAAAATGTTGTTAGTCAATCTTTTGAACAAAGATGAATTGACTATCATTATGTTGATTCAAAAAGATCTGGCGCTTATTCAATTGGCGGATCTTATGGTCTTGAGAAAAAATATATTCTAATGAATTTCGACTTTACAATAAATTCAGTTCATACCCTTGCGCACGAATTAGGTCATTCGCTTCATTCATATTATTCTGATAAACACCAAGATTATCATAACAGTTCTTATCCAATTTTTCTTGCCGAAATCGCTTCAATCTTTAACGAATTAATGGTTGATGACTATCTCTTGAAAAACCAAGACGATGATAGTTTTAAATTTGAAATTCTATTCCAAAAAATTTCAACATTCATTAGTACCGTTCAAAGACAAGTAATTTGAGCTGATTATGAATCAGTTTTATATAGTAAAATTGATAGCGGTGAACCAATTAGTTCTTATGATGCTTTTGTGGGAATTTATCGTCAAATTTTACAAAAATACAATCCTAACGACCCACTTAATGACGAAAAACCGCTAATTTACAGTGTAATTGTCCCACATTACTATTATGGTTATTATGTCTACAAATACGCAATCGGCTATCTTGTTGCCAATGTTTTCTTCCAAAAATACAAAAAAGAAGGAAAAAAAGCGCTTGATAATTACATTGAAAACTTTCTTTCCAAAGGTGGATCTGACTGACCAAGTGAACTTCTGAAAAATGCTGGCGTTGATCTTGGTGATTCATCAATTTATACCGAAGCATTTGCCCTTTTTGAAAGCCAAATTGATGAATATATTCGCCTTGGGAAGAAAATTTTTAAAATTGACTTTTAACAGAATACTTTTGTTTTTTGATTTTATTTTACAAGAAAAAAAGTTAAATTTTTTCACCTAGGATTTTAAAAAAATTTGCTATAATTTAAATAGCAAATTTTTTTTATTTTTTTTGAAAAGGACGAAACAAAAATGACAATAAACACGAACAAAACAAAAAGATTTAGCAGGCAAAAAAAAAAAAAAGGCAGTTAATCATTTTTACTGGATTTCTGCTTTTAGGATCTAGCGCAATAATTACAATTCCAGCAATTTTAAGTACAAAATTAGTAGCAAGCGATCCGCTTTTTCAAGTCAAAAAAAATATTAAATTGATTTCCGCTGTTAATCTCAAAGATGAATTTGTTAATAGCGACTCGAATTATTTCATTGTTAAAAACAAAATTTTTAACAATGATGGTAGTAAAAAATCTGGTGTTGATTTAACCAGTTTTTTTGATTTCTACCAAAGCTTACCAAATTATTCAGGTGTGATTGATTTCAAAAACGATACGCTGTGATCAAAATTTAAAATTGAAATTTTTGAAATCAAACCAATTGACAGCGAACAATCTTTTGATGTTTACTACCGACTTTTGCAAGATTTAGGTAATAATAAAATTGCAAAATCTGATCTTTACCACACCAAAGTTGCCTATAGTTTTAATAGCAATTACTCACTTACCAACTTCGCTAATCAGGCAAAAGCGGAATTAAGCAAATTAAGACCTTGAACAAACCAAGAATTTAGTCGCTCAACTAAAAAAAGACTAACAAAACTAACGCTTGTTGACGACTTTTTTGCTGAAATAAACCAAGCAAAAACTGCAACTGAATTGGAAAAAATTCTTGACCAGTTTTTCAATTACAGCGAAATCATTAACAATTTATATAAAAAAGCAGAAAACCAATTTGAAAATGAACTTGGAAAATTGGTTCCAAAAATTCAAGTTCAACTTATCCAAGACCCAATGTTTCACCAAGGTTTTTTAACAAAAACCGCAACTGAAAACATTTATCGTCTTTGATTTAATGTTAGTTTTGCGCCTGAGTTTGCAAAAACAATCAAGCAAGATTTTAATTCCGATGCTAAATTCCAAAGCTATGCCGATCTAGATTTTTCCGACTTTTTCCTAAACGAAAAAATTAAAGACGAGATTAATTTAACTCCTTTTAGTCAGCAAGATTATTTAAATCTATCAGCCGAAAATCAAGGAAAAGCTCGTGATGCTTGAGATTTTATAAATTACTTTAAAAATCAAGTTTTTGCCACTAAAGATGAAAAGAAAAAATTTTTAAATGATCTTTTAAAGAAAATTACCAAGAAATCCTTAATTGAAAAGCTTAATTTTGGTAAATCTTTTGATAATTTACCAAAAGAACAAATTTTTGAAAGTCTACAGTTCAACTTTGAAATCGACCCCGACAAAGTTGAACTTGTAAATCAAAAAAATGAGGTGCAACTTCGTGTTTTTGGTAAAGTTAAAATTAGTGATGCATCAAAAAACTTTTCAATTAGTAAAGATTTTCATCAAGACTATGGTAATTTAGGTCTAATTTCGCAAAATGATCCAAAAATTTCTGAAAAAATTAAGGCTACAAATTTTGAATTTAACCCTATTTCTTCACAGTCTTCCTATCATAATAGCAAAAAACTCTCAAAAAATGAGATTTTAGAACTTCTTCAAAATGAAAATCATAAAAAATTAAGAAAAATTCTCACTAATAAACGTTATTATGGTGTTGAATTTGACGAAACTAGATTAAAATTTTTGGTTACTAATTATCAACTTCCATCAATTGAAAAACTAAAAAGTGTTACAACCGATGACTATAATTTCTCACAGACGGAAGGGGAAGAAGGGATTATTAACGTTTTTAACTCGATTGCTGGGAAAACCGAACAAACTTTACGATTTTTAGTAGCACTTGCTAGCAAGGACGTCCAATTTGTTGGTAAATATTGATTTGATTTTCTTCAATATTTAAAGTTAATAAAAACTGAAACAAAATGGCCAAGCGATTTTGATTCCCATAATTTTTTCAAAAAAATGTCTGAAATAAAAATTGAAGATACAAGGGATAAAGAACCTCCAAGTTCTAGAAAAAAAGATTTGTGACTCTTTTCTTTTAATGGAAATTATTGGGCTGACAAAAAAGGCAGATTACCTTATAGTTTCTTTCTACACGAAAATTTTAAAAACTTGAGAAATTTCATAAAAACTGATGATAAATCAGCAAATGTTGATTATTTTATTGAACAAATTCGTGAAACCGCAAGAAAAATCCCAGAAAACGAGGCAAAACAAGAAAAAAGTATAAAATTTGAAAACTTTGCCGATTTTCTAATGGCTTTTTATGCAACAGTTTATTCTAATGATAAAGGCCTTCTAGCAAATTCTTTAGGGGAAAATTTTGGCTATCAAATTAAATTTAATGAAAAAATAGAACCTAAAAATGTACAAGTTTCTACTATTTCTGATACTCAAAATAAAAAAATAAAATTAGAATATCTCTACAAAATTGGCCCAGTTGACCAAAATAATAATTTGATTTCTACCTTATTTAAGACAAATAAAGGTGAACTTGAAATTGAAGTTGATGACTCAGCTCAAAAATACGATGATGAACTTGAAGATCTTAACGATTTAGCACAACACTTACCAGCAACCAACTTTCCTGTTTATTTTAAAAAAGAAGATTATGATAAATTTAGTAAAAAAGTTCAAGAAGAAGTTAAAAAAGATAGTCCTAATATTGAAAAAATTCTCAAAAATTTCACTTTTTGAGAATTTTTTAAGTTAAATTATCCAAATTATGGACTAAAAATTGTAAAAGATGTTAACTCTAATACAAGCACAGATGATAATGCTGACATTAAGGATGTATTTGAAAACATTTCTTCAATTTCTGGTGAAACTAAAAAAGCACTTTATTTAGGTGTTTTTTCAAAGAAAAATCCTCAAAAAGTATCTGATAGCAAAGTTAAAATCATCATAAAGCAAGCAGAAACATCTGCTTTTAACATCTAGAAAAGGGAAATCAAAATGAAAAAATTATCAAAAAGAAATGTTTTATTTCTCAGTTTTAGTTTTAGTGTTCTTATTTCTGCTGCAGTCGCAATCCCGCTTGGAATTCGTGCATATTCTAGAACTTTTGATGCTGGACTTTTAACACATAATGAAAAACTAGATGGGGCAATTAGTCTATCAAATCAGGAAAATTTTGACCGAAATGAATTCCTAAAATTAGCAAAAACAGTTAAAATTAAAGATAATTTTGCTAAAAAATTATCTGCATACGATGCACTTGAGCTTCATTTTGATAAATTTTACAGTTTTGATCTAAATGATATTGTTGATTTTGGTCCAATTTTAGCAAAATTTCCTAATTTTAAGCTAAAATTAATTGTCCCACCTAAAAAAGATCAAGTAAAAGTTGAAAAAAATTCCTTAAAAAATTTAGCAATTAATGCAATTAGCCTTCAAAAAGCTATCAATTTTAATACCCAAGTTGAGCTTCAATTCAATCACAATGTAGAAAAATTAGAAATAAGTCCGGAAAATCTTAGCCTAGTGTTTCAATTTTCAAACAATAAGGTTACTAAAAATAAATCGGTAGTTGAACTTGCAATTGATTTACAGAAAAAATTTAGTGAAAATTTTAAAAAGGAAAATGCTAATGAAATAGCAGCCTTTTTTAAAACTTTGCCTGATTTTGGCGGAATTTCTATTCTAGATCAAAAAAAAGATCAAGTAATTTTGCCTACTAATTTCGAAATTAGACCAAAATTACAAAGTGAAAAACTTGTTTTTACAAAAGTAGATAATGCTCGCCCAAAGTTAGAACTTCAATTATCACTGGTTGACAAAAACACTATGAAGGAGTGGGATGTTTTTCTTGAATTTACAAATTTTCCAAAAATAAATGATGTAAAACAAGGAAAAATCGAGGAAATCTTTAAGAAAAATTACAATTTCAAAGCCGATCTAGCTAGAGTTTTGGTTTTTTCTAATTTAATGCCATCACAAGCTATTTTTGAAAATTTACCAGAAAAACTAAAAAATCACTCTGATTTTAAGGCTAAAAAAGTTTCAGATTTTAACTTTTGGTACCAAAAAAATGACTTAAATTCTTTACTTGATGAAGTTAAAAAAATAGTTCCCAAAAATTTTAATGCAGAAAATGTTGAATTTGAAATTGAAAATAAAAATTTTGATGAAAAAGAACTTAAAAAGTTTAATGAAAAACATCAAATCCCTTTAATTCTTTCAGTTAGTGGAAAATTCAAAGGAGAATCTTTAATTCCTGTTGGAATTAAACTCAATGATAAAAGTCAGTTTAATTACAGATTCAGTTTTTTAGACGACTTAAGTGATTCGATTTATTCTGCTTCACTTGAAAATGCGCTAAATCCGCTTGATAAAAGTGGGAACATTAATAAAAATGCTTTAAATTTAGAAGATCTTAAATTCGAAGTTAAACAAAATTTGCCTACCACAATTTTTGCTTCAACTTTTGATGAAACAATTTCTGAATGAAAAAATAAACCTTTAGATTTAAAAAACATTGATAAAAAGCTAAAACCACTTTTTGATTTACTAAATTCATCAGTAGTTTTAGAAGAAAAACAAAAAACATTAGCCGCAAAAGTTAGTGTTGGTACAACTTTATTTGCAGAAGAGCAAAAAAGCCAATCTCTCGGTGAAAAGACAGAAAATTCAAAAAAACCTGGCGATATTTTAAAAGAAACACTAGATAGACTTGCAAAAACTCCTTTACTTAAAAATAGATCAGTTTTTTTATCTTCTGAATTTAGTGATAAATATAATCTGATTTTAGATATTAAAGATGGAAAAGTTAGTGAAAAAAGACTAAAATTTCCAATTAAATCAGTTGTTGCAAACAATAAACCTTTTGAGCTATTGCAAGAAAAAACAAATTTACACCTTTTTCTCGATTGAAAATCCAACGTTAAAACAACTTCAAAAATTCACAAAGGTCCGATTGAAACTCCTAGAAATTATGTTGATTCAATTTCAGCCCTTAATAATTCAGAACTAAAATTTGTTCCTGGAAAACAGAATGAACAAAGTGAAAATGTTTCTAATGAGAGTTCTGTGATTTTTCCATTTAAAACCGAGGCTAATAAAGGAATTTATTTAACAGGCAACGGTTTAGAATTAGAAAACCCCTCTCTCCGTCAACCTTCAGAGGGTGTAAAAAATATTACAATTTTTTATGTTTTTAAACCTAGCGATATTTTTTATCCGCCTTGAACTAACTTTTCATTACTAAAATCTACAAAAAATTCTAGTAGTAGTAGTGAAAATAGTTTAGACCTTTTAATCAGAAACTATTTTGTTCCTGGGTTTAATTTAATTGGGGTTAATTTTCGAAAAAACACAACAGAACAACAAGGAATCCTAGATAATCAGAATCCTAATTCTTTGATTAGAACAACATTTAATGGCGAACTCCGGATTGAATTACGACCAGATGGAGGCGAACTTAATCTTGAGCATATTGCTCCAAAAAATGATATTGTAACCAACCAAGATTTTTTAAATAACACCGATGCTACCGTAATGGTTAAACTGAAAATTGAAAATAAAGAAGCAAAATTATCTTTTTATACAACAGAATCAAATACTCCTTATGATCCAGTATGAGAAATTAAAGGAGAAAATATTGATTTTTCAGGCTTTAGTGTTAATAATAATCTAAAATTGGGTATATTGCCACCAAAACAACCTGATGATAATTCTCCATATCGAGGCGCTATCATTTTCAAATCACTTGCGATTTTCGATAATTCAAAAACCATCGATGACAAGCAAATTGCTAAGAGTTTTATTGACGAGTATTTTGACCTTAAACAAAAAAATTAAATAAAAATTACTTAATTTTTTATACTATTTTACTAAAAAAGTAATACAATTATTATAATTGTATTTTTAATAGTTAATTTAGACAACTTTGGAGAAAAAATGACATACCAAGAATATCTTCAAGCGCGACTTGAACAACAAAATGAAGTCAAAAGCTTGCGTTCAGTTCTAATTATTGACGGGGAAGATGAACGCGCAATTGCAGCAGCGAAAATGTTAAAGGAACAAAATTTAGTAAAACCAGTTTTACTAGTTGATGAACTAATTTCAAATCTTGAAATCGAGCAATATGTTGTTGACTATGATGAAAAGTTAGAATTCATCAAACAATTTGTAAAACTACGTAAAGGTAAAGAAACACTTGAATCAGCAGAAATGCAATTTGAATCTAATGCTTTTTACGGAACAATGTTACTTAAAAATAAAAAAGTGGACGCTGTTGTTGGTGGACTTAATTATCCAACTGCCGAGATTTTACGTGCTGCTTTTAAAATTATCGGGCCAAAACCAAATATTAAAACAATTTCTTCCGTGATGATAATGCACAAAGACGAAAAAAAATATTTATTTAGTGATATTTCGGTAAATATTGCCCCAAATGAGAATCAACTTGTTGATATTGCTAAAAATGCCCTTGATTTTGCATTGCAATTAGGTTTTGATCCAAAACCAGCATTTCTATCTTTTTCAACAAAAGGATCAGCAAAATCACCACAATCAGATGTAGTTGCAAGAGCGACACAAATGTTTAATGCAACTTCACCAATCGAAGCCTATGGTGAAATTCAATTCGATGCTGCCCTTGATACACAAGTTCGCCGCCAAAAATACGGTGAAAATGTGGCTACAAATGCTAATGTCTTAATTTTCCCAAACCTTGATGCTGGAAATATCGGCTATAAAATTGCGCAAAGACTTGGTGGTTTTGGCGCAATCGGACCAATAATTACTGGAATCGATGCTCCAATTAATGACTTATCTCGTGGCGCAACAGTTGAAGATGTTTTCAATACCGTCTTAATTAGTGCACTCCAAGTTGAAAAGGAAAAATAATGATTTGAAAAATTTTAGTAATTAACGCCGGATCTTCATCAATTAAATGACAAATTTTTCAAAAAGATAATCTCGAACTTCTTGGTGTTGGCCTAATCGAACGAATTGGTCTTGACAACGGACTAATCAAGATGACTTTTTTGGAAAAAGACTATAAATTCAGTGCTAATTTTGCTAACCACACCGAGGCACTTGAAAAGCAAATTGCAATTTGACAAGAAAATAAACTAGTTGAAGATCTTAGTGAGTTTGAACTTGTCGGTTTTCGCATTGTCCACGGTGGAGCTAGTTTTAATTCGCCAGCGAAATTAGATGCAAATGCAATCGCTAAAATCGAAGAAGCATCAAAATTTGCTCCTTTACATAACCCTGGTGCACTTGCAACAATCGAAGCAATTAAAAAATTGCTACCAAAAGCAAAATTAGGCGCAAGTTTTGATACTGCTTTTCATGCATCAATTCCGAAATTAAACTATACTTATCCAATTGATAAAGAAATTGCTAAAAAATACGGAATTAGAAAATACGGTTTTCACGGTATTTCCCATAAATTCATTAGCACACAAGTAGAAAAAATTTATAATTCTGATAAGGTAAATTTTGTTAATATGCACATTGGTAACGGAATTTCCCTTTGCGCAATTAAAGATTCAGCATCAGTTGATACTTCAATGGGAATGACGCCGCTTGCTGGTGTGGCGATGGGAACTCGTAGTGGCGATGTTGATCCATCAATTTTGCCTTATTTGGCAACCGAAGCTAATTTTTCGTTTAGTGAAATTGACCAACTTTTGAATAAAAAATCTGGGCTTTTAGGTTTATCTGGTATTTCTTCTGATCTTCGCGATGTAATTAATGCTGCCGAAAACGGTAATGTTGATGCAAGTTTTGCACTTGAAGTTTATGTCCAAAAAATTGTTGACTACCTTGTAAATTACATTAATAAAGTCGGTAAAGACATTCAAGCATTAGTTTTTACTGGTGGTGTTGGTGAGAATTCCGCTTTTATTCGCAAGTCAATTATTGAAAAAATTAGTCTACCAAAACTAAATTTAGTACTTGATTATGAAAAAAACACAAAGCCAATTCCGACTTTTGGCCCAATTGAGAAAATTTCTGCCACTGAATCCGATCTTGAAATTTTTGTAATTAAAACAAATGAGGAACTTTTAATTGCCAAAAACGCCCTTAAAGTTTGAGCTAACTAATTCAAAAATTTAATTTAAACTAAAAAAAACAAGACTTTCTTATAAAGAAGTCTTGTTTTTGTAATTTTATGTACTTTGCCAATTTACTTGCATATACTTTTTTGCCAAACTAGGTTGATTTTATGTTGAAAATCTTTTTGACTTTTTTTATTTTTTTATGCTAATTTGTGTTAAAATTTATTCTAGGTAAAGATACTTTTACTTTCATATCTTTTAGTTTTTATTCAGTTTTGGTTCATTATAACATAATTTAAAAATGAGGAATTAAATAAATATGCGACGATCTTTAAAGTGAGTCTTAACTTTAACTCCGCTCGCGGTCGGGTCAGTTGCTGCTACAATTTATTTGACTTCCGAAAATTTAGTTTCTAATTTTGGCGAAAATACTAATGGAAAAAAAGTTAGTGTTGAAACCCGAATTAGTCCGTTGGCTAACTCGCAAGATAACGAAACTAATCTAAAAACTGAAAAGTTAAATAACCAAAAACCATTAGATGAACCTGTTGCTAAAACCAAGAAAATTATTACTCCGGTTTTGACACAAATCCCAAAGGAGTTAAAAAAAGTTCAAAAACCGAAAAACTTAACTTCACCAGCGATTTTGTTGACAAACAAACAAGATCTTGCTAAAACAAAAGTTGAGCAAAAACGATAAAACAACCGCAAATTTTATTAGCAAATCCTGATATAAAAACAATTAGAACTAAACGAGAAACTAGTAAAAATTTAGCAAATTCAGAACAGGAAGTTAAAAAAAGTCAAGATTTAGTGGCGCTTTTGGGAAAAAAAGTTCCTAAAGCTGTTAATTCGCAAAATCAAAGCACGCCAATTGTGCAAAAAGTTGTGGTTGTAAATGACAAAAGAACTGAAAAACCAACTCAAAGCGAATCTTCTCCTAATTCAACCGTTGTAGGCAATACTAATGTAGCGCCAAAAGATAGTCAAGTTCAAGAAACGGTGCCGAATGTATCGACAATAACCGTTGTCAACCCACAGCAAAATCCGGAAAAAGAACCTGAAAAAAAAGAAAAACAGGAAGAAAATCAGTCTGAAACCGAAGTAAAAATTCAGGATCAACTTAAAACAAAAGGGCAAGATTCTAGTAAAACTAAAGAAACTGATAAACCAGCAAAAAAGGTTGAAGAAAAGGCTAAACCTGAAGAAAGAATTGAAGAACCAAGTAAAACTGTTATAGCAGAAACGCCTTCTGAACCAGAAACTCCTGAAAAAGCAGTCGAGTGAATTATTAAAGACGTAGAAAAAGATCTTCAAACTTTGTTAAATAAACCAATCGGCAATGAATCTTCTGAAGTAAAAACAACTTGATGGGCGGCAAAAAATCGTTTAAGCGATTTTCGTTTTGCAGATCAAGCGCAAATGAACCTTTTTAAAGAAAAAATCGCTAAAACAGCAACGCCAATAACTGAAGAACAATCAGGTTATTTGCTTAATCTTTGGGAAAACAATTATTATCATTTTAATCCAGGATTGTCAACATCACGAACTAAAATTGAACAGTTAAGGAATGAATTAAGAAAGGTTTTAAATATAATTAAAAAACCTGAAATTGGTCCTTTCAACAGAGTTTCTGGTGGAACTTCATTTATTATAAACTTAGATGAAAATGGTAATAGCGATTGAACTTCTGCTTCATAAAAATCAAGATATTAAAAAATACTAAATTAAACTATTATTTTCTCCTAAAAACAATAGTTTTATAAATTCTAAATAAAATTTTCAATTAAAATTATAGAAAGTAAGTTAAAAATGAGAAGGTCTTTTAAATGAATTTTGGGTCTATTACCAATTGTCGCCACTTCAGTGGGTACTGCCGTTTATCTAACTTCAGAAAATTCTATTTCTAGTTTTAGCGAGGTAAATACTAATCGCCAAAACATCCAAGTTGAAACACGAATTAGTCCGTTGGCAAGTTCGCAAGATGCAAAAGAAAACACTAAAACTGAATTATTAAGCCCAGAAAAACTAGATGAAAATGTGAAGGCGCCAAAGAAAATTATTGTTCCTGAAAGTTCAGAGATTCCGCCACAAAAAAAGGAAAACCAAAAACCGAATTCGGCTGAAAAACAAACAAAAACACCAATTGTAATTGGCAAAATTCCGCCCAAATCTAATGTTGATAAGAAAAAAGAAAAAGAGGTTGTTCCAAAAACTAACCCAGGAGTAGTCATTTTCTTACCACCTAAAAAAACTGATCTAGAGCCAAAAGAAAAGGAAAAGCAGCAAACGCCAAAAGAGCGTAGAAACGAAAAAGTTGTTATTGCTGACAAAGATAATCCAGAATCAAAAATTCCAAAGGTTAAACAGCCAGAATTACCAGTGCAGGCGGTTATTACCGAAACGCCAAAACAAAATATTGAAAAATCTAAAATTGATAAACCACCAGTTGAATCGCCAATTCTAGCACCTGAAGAGGTCAAGACCGAAAAAACCCCCTGCTGCTCCACAAGTTACTCTTCCACAGGTTAAACCTGAAGAAGAGCAAGAAAAAGAACGTAAAAAACAGGAAGAAGAGGTAAGACAAAAACAACTAGCGGAAGAACAAAAACAAAAACAAAAACAAGAGCAAGAAGAAAAAGAAAGACTACAACGGGAAAAGAGAAAAAAGAACAGGAAGAAAAACAACATAAAGAAGAGGCGGAACGATTAGCTAATGAAGAGGCAAAAAGAAGACAAGAGGAAGAGGAAAGGCTAAAAAATGCAACAGTAACACCTAATTTAGGAAGTTCAACTGCCGGAATTAATACTGGCGATTCAGTTGTTGATGGGCTTATTAGCGAGATGAACAAAGATCTTGGCGTTTCAGATCCGCAAGTTTGAGTAGATAAATATCCTCTTGCTGATTGGCAATTGACAAAATTTTTAGAAAATCTTCCAACACCAAGAAACGATAAAGAAATATCAAATATATCTTCCTTTTGGGTGTTGTCGCATGCAAGGAATTGGGTTTTATCACCAGCAACATCATGGTTGTCGATTACTGAAGATGTTCGAAAAATATGACGTGAACAAATAAATAATAAGCTAAACTTAAAAATGACTGGAAATGGTGATAATGCGAAAATAATTACCCAATCTGGCGGTGTATTACGTGGTAGCGATCATCCTTAAAATTCTCGCTAATCCTCTTGATTTTTTCTAATTTATGCTATAATTTTTTGACTAATATAAACAACGAAAAATTTAATTAAATCGCCTTTTTAAAAAAAGTTACTAAAAAGCTATAGTTTAGTTTTTTTAAAATTTTTTTCATACTTTACTATTTTATGTTAAAATAATAGTATATTTTTATGTTTAAGTTTTTATTTTGTTTTTTGTTCATTATCAACATTTATTTTGAGTAGATAATTCCAGAAAACGAATAAATATTTGACAATCTTTTAAATGAATTTTTATCATTAGCAGCAATTGCAGTCGGATCATTTGGGACAATAATTTTTTTTAACTTCCACAAATTCAGTTACTAATTTTAACAAACTCAACACTAATTCCCAAAAAATTAGTGTTGAGACCAGAGTTAGTCCGCTTTCAAACTCCCAAAGATAGTGAATTAAAGCAAAAAACGGAAAAGTTAAGTGAACAAAAACCGACTGAAAAAAGTGAAAAAATTATTGTTCCAGTTTTACCAAAAATACCCGAAAAACCAGTTGGATCGTTTAGCCAAACACTTTCTGGCCATAGTTTTAAAGTTCAAGTTGGCGAGGATGGACTGAAGCAATCTCGGCAGATCAGGTTAACAAATCTTAACAAAATTAAGATCTAGAAAGGAAGTTAGAAATGAGAAGGTCTTTTAAATGAATTTTGGGTCTAGTGCCCGTTGTTGCCGGTTCGGTTGGAACTGCGATCTATTTAACCTCAGAAAACTCAATTTCTAGATTTAATGAAGTAAATACTAATCGCCGAAACGTCCAAGTTGAAACACGAATTAGTCCGTTGGCAAGCTCGCAAGATGCAAAAGAAAACACTAAAACTGAATTATTAAACTCAGAAAAACTAGATGAAAATGTAAAGGCGCCAAAGAAAATTATTGTTCCTGAAATTTCAGAGATTCTGCCACAAAAAAAGGAAAACCAAAAACCGAATTCGGCTGAAAAACAAACAAAAACACCAATTGTAATTGGCAAAATTTTGCAAAAGTCTGATGAAAATAAAAAAGATAAAGTTGTTTCAAATTCTAAACCGAAAGTAATATTTTTCTTACCGCCAAAAAAACCTAATCCAAAACCAGAACAGAATAAGAAAAAACTGGAACTACCAAAAAATCAAGTAGCTGAAAAGGTTGTTATTG
Source organism: Mesomycoplasma dispar (assembly GCF_000941075.1). NCBI lineage: Bacteria > Bacillati > Mycoplasmatota > Mycoplasmoidales > Metamycoplasmataceae > Mesomycoplasma > Mesomycoplasma dispar. The sequence continues at coordinate 561,911 of NZ_CP007229.1, read as the reverse complement.
CAGGAACTCCTGAACCAAAACCTAATGTTCCAGAAGTAAAAAAACCAGAACTACCAACCCAGGCGATAATTGTTGATGTTCCAAAGGCAGAAACTATAGAGCCAAAGGCGAGTGAACAAATCCAGTCACCAATTCTTGGTAATGAAGCGGTAAAACCTGTAGAAACTCCGCCAACATCACAACCTTTAGTTTTAGCGCCACAAGTTGAGAAAGACGAAGAAGAAAAGAAAAAAGCACTACAAAAACAATTAGACGAACAACAAAAACAAAGGGAAGAAAAAATAAAAAAAGAAGAGGAAGAGCGTAAAGAAAAAGAAAAAGAAAAAGAAAAACAAAGATTAGAACAAGAAAGATTAAGGAGAGAAGAGGAAGAAAGACAAAGAGCAGAAGAAGAAAGACAAGCACAGGAGAAAAAAAGACAAGAAGAACAAAGAAGACAAGTTCAAAATTCTAATCCTGGAAGCTCCAGTTCAGGAAGTTCAACCAGCGGTGTCAAAGGTGATCAAGAAATTGTAAACGAGTTTGTTGCTGAAATATCCAAGAATCTTAATATTTCAAACCCGCAGGAATGATTAGATAAGTATAAACTTACCCAACAGCAAATGACATTATTTTTAGAAAAACTTCCCACACCAAAAAATCAAAAAGAACAATCAAATTTAGTTACTTTTTGAGAATTATCACAAGCAAGAAATTATCCTGATCTTGTGAAGGGTTCAGGAGTTCGAGAAATGTGGCGTGATCAAATATATAAAAAATTAAACCTGAAATTACAAGGAAATGGTGAAAATACACATCTAATTACTCAATCTGGTGGTAGATTTGGTAGTTGAGGATTCCCTTGAGGTTCTAGATAACCCCAATTGATAGTGTAATTGTTTGCTAATTGTGTTTTTTATCAAGCAATTTTTAAAAAAGCAAGTAAAGTAAAAGGGGTTAAAACTAATATCAAATCCAAAAATGAGAAAAAACTAACAAAACAATCGGAAAAATATTATATTTATATTTAAAAGTGATAAAATTTAATCAAAAACAATAAACCTGAAATAGTTTAGCTTTGAGTGAGTTTGGTTATAAAAAGCAAAAAAGAACATTTTTGTTTTTTATTTTTGCGTTATTTTAAAGCATTACCTTGCAAAATATGGTACAATATGATTTGTTAAGTATAAACTGAAAATAGCAATTGGAGGCGGAAATGAAAACTGAAAATAGAAAGGAATTATTAATGCTACACACAAAAAAAAAAAAAAAAACTTTTAGTCACTAGTGGATTAACTTTTTTAGCATCAACTTTAATTATTGTAATTCCCGTTAGTTTAATAACTAACTTACGTGCAAAAGATCCGCTTTTTCAAGTACAAAATCAGGCAAAACTAATTAGTGCAGTTAGTTTAAAACATGATATTAGCAAAGATAGTCAAGATTATTTTAGTTTAAAAAGCAAGATTTTCAACTCCGATGGTTCAAAAAAAACAGACCTAAACTTATCTGATTTTTTTGATTTTTATGCACAAAGTTCCAATTCTAACTTTGAAATCGTTAATTTTAACGATGATTTTCAATGAAAAAATTTTAAATTAGATATTACCGACATCGAACCTGTTGATCAAGAACAGTCATTTAAAATTTATTACCGTCTTTTACAAAATTTAGACAATAACGAAATTGCAAAATCCGATTTGCATACAGCAACAATTGCTTATAATTCAACTTCTGATTATTCATTAAGTAATTTTACTAGTTTTGCAAAAGCCGAATTTTCCAAATTAAGACCTTATTTTATATCTGAATTTGCAAAATCAACTTCAAGAGAAATTGCAAAACTTACTCGAAGTGAAGAATTTTTAACCAAAGTAAATTCAGCAAAAACCGCTGCTGATGCGAGTAAAATTCTTGATCAATATTTTAATTTTAATGAAATTCTAACCAATTTGCTTTCAAGTAAAATTAATAAATTCACCGATGACGCTGATGTTTTAAAAGATCGATATTCGCTTGAACTTATCAAGGAACCAGTGCTAAAAAATGCTTTTATTAGCAAAACGCCGTTAAAAAATATTTATAGACTTTATTTTCAAACTAAATTTTCCAGTGATTTTGCCAAACAAATTGCCAAAGATTCAACAAGCAGTGCAAAATTTAGTTTTGCAGTCGACCTTGATTTTAGCGGTCTTTTTTTAGATGAATCTCTAGTAAATGATATCGAATTAAGCCCTTTTTCAGAACAAGATTTTACCAATTTTAGCGATGAAAGTAGCATACATTCTGAGTCTGTTACAAGTTGAAAATTTTTAAACTTTTTAAAAAATCAAGTTTTTTCTAGTGCAACTGAAAAGGATAAATTTTATAAAAACCTTTTAAATCAGGCAACAAATTCACCTTTACTTGCAAAAATTAAGTTAAAAAATTACATTTCCCAACTTAAAAGTTTTGACCTTTTTTCAAAAATTAAACTTGATTTTACAGTTGATTCTGATCTTACAAAATTAGCTTTTGAAAACCAAAAAGTTGGTCTTAAGTTTTTTGGCAACCTTTTAATCAAAAATGAAAAAGATGAAACAATTGCCAAAAAACCGTTTGTACAAAATGTTAGTGATTTTGCTTTAATTCTCAAAAATAATCCCGGACTAACTGAAAAAATAGCAGCAACCAAATTCGAACTAAAACAAAATGATGCTGTAAAACACGAAGTTTCTCCAATTCCAAAAGAGGAAATTTTAAAACTTGTTAGCACACAAAATTTTGAAAGACTAAAATCACTTTTAGAAAATCCGCGTTACTATGGCGTTCAATTTGACGAAGATAAACTGAAATTATTAGTTCAAGATTACCAACTTCCCCCAGTTCAGACTTTAATCGATCGTTCCAAATGAAGTTTTACTTATCAAGAAGAAGTTGCCGGAATTGTTAATATTTTATCTTCTTTATTCCCAAATCAGCAAGAAATGTTACGTTTTTATGCCTCGCTTGCGAAAAAAGATACATTTTTCATCGGAAAGTACCTATTTGATTGACTAAAAGGGCTAAAACTAATTGACCAAAGTACAAAATGACCTGAAAATCTTGATTTGCATAATTTTTTCCAGGAACTGAAAAAAATTAAAATCGAAAACAAATCGGGAGTTAATAATTATTTAATTCAAGCCGATCAGAAAGCCAAAAAAGACATCTGACTAGTTTCAATTAATAACAATTATTGAGCAGAAAAAGACCGTATGCCTTATAGTTTTTACTTGCACCCAAAATTGAAAAACATTATTGATTTGATGGATAAAAACGTTGATTCTAGTTTTAATCTTGATTATTATGTCGAACAAATCCGTGCTGAATCGAAAAAAATTGACGAAAAAGACCCAACAATTCAGGAAAACAGCGAAAAATATCGCGCACCAATTAAAACACTTACAGATTTTATTGTCGCTTTTTATCAAAATGTTTATTCTAACAAAACTGGACTTCTATCGGAAAATTTAGGCGCAAACTTTGACTATCGCATCAACTTTGAAGTCGATCCTGTTCTTGTAAAAGTTGATGGAACTGAAAATTCTAATAATGAAGAAAAAGTAAAACTTAAATACTGATACAAAGTTGGTCCGATTGATAAAAATGGTCAATTAATCTCAACAATTTACCAAACCGAACCAAAAACGCTTGAAATTACCACTAACAAAGACGGAAAAATCGTTACTGATGAAGTTGAAGCGCTTGATAAATTTGCAAAGGATTTTCGCTCAGCAACGCTGTCAACTTATTTAGATAAGCAAACTTATGCTGATTTTTGATCAGGAATTATTCGAACCGTTGGAACAAGTTCGGACTATGTTGACATCACAGAATTAATCAAAAAATTCCCGATGTGGTCATATTTCACTCGTCACCATCCAGATTTTGGGCTAATGGTGAAAAAAGATGAAGAGAAAAATGCAACACAAAGTCCCGATTCTGTAAGTCAAACTTCTCAAGAAAATCTTAACGGTGTTTTCGAAAACGTTGGTCTTGGTGACCGAAAAGCCTTGTATTTTTATGTTTATAACAAGAAAAATCCGAAGGAATTTTCAACAAGAAAACTTAAATTCTTTGTCTACCAAACGGAAAAATCCTTGTTAGTTTCCTAAAATTTTCCCAAAATCTCATTTTTAAAGGTGTAAATCATGAAAAAACTCAAGCAAAAAAATTTAATAATCGCTACTTCGGTCGTCTTTTTAAGTGCAATTGTTAGTGTTGCGATTTCCGTTCCAATCGGAAAAAACGTTTATTTTCAATCGCATCAAAAGCAATTAAGTGCCTATTCTGATGAAAAAGCAAATGCAAAATCTTTTGATTCATCAAAGTTAGAAAATCAGCAAGAAATTCTCCAAACAATCAACCAAATAAATTTAAAACAAGAATTCCAAGACAGTTTGACTGCGCAAAATGCTGTTGATCTTTATTTTGATAAATCTTATAGTTTCGATCTAAATTCGCTTGTTGATTTTAGCCCTTTGTTAGCAAAATTTCCTGGATTTAGTTTTAAATTACTAATTCCTGATAAAAAAACAGATATTAAAATTAATAATAATTCACTATCAAATTTAGCAATAAATGTTCAAAATCAAGAAAAAAATATTGAATATAATGTCAATTTTACTCTAAAATTTAGCAACATTGTCAAAAATTCTGAAATTGATCCAGCAAATGTTGTTACTGTTTTGGAATTATTAAATACTGAATTAATCAAAAACAAAACTGCAAGCGAAGTTGCAATTTTGTTTAACCAAAAATTCCTTGAAAACAAAGCAAAATCTCCTACTGACAAAGCTGCTTTAGTTAAAACCATCGCAGAATTTGGGAGTCTTTCCTTTTTCAATAAGGATAAATCTCAGCTAATTTTACCACTAACTTTTGATTTAGAGCCTAGTTTGAAAGACAATAAAATATTTTTTTCAAAAGTTGATGACGCAAGTGGTCAGGCAAATCTTGATCTAAATTTAGTTGATAAATTTTCGAAAAAGAAAAGTAAAATCGCCCTCGAATTTAAAAATTTATCAACAATTAACGAAAGTTATGCAAATAAATTTGCCGAAATTTTCAAAAAAAACTACCAATTTAACGATGAAGTTGCCAAATTTTTAGCATCGTCAAATTTAAGCCCAACTGATTTAATTTCAAAAACTTTACCTGATTCGGTTAAAAATAATCAAATTTTTAGAGAAAATCAGCCAAATAGTCTTAATTTTTGGTTCAAACAAAGCGGAAATTCAATTTTAGAATCAGATTCAACAACAAAACCTTTAAATGTTAGTGCACAACTGAATTTTTCAGATAAAAACAAACAACAAACTGAAAGTTCCGAATCTGATGGATCAACTGGTGATAATTCAGGAAATTCTAATAATAATCAAAATCAAAACGGAACTGTAAAAAACAATCAACAAACTGAAAGTTCCGAAAAACAAAAGCCAAATAATGCTGAAAATAACGGCACTTCTGAGGAATCTAGTTCGCAAAAAACTGATAATAAAAGCAATTCTAAAACTGAAAAACAAGAACAAGAAACTACAAAACAAGTTCCTAAAATTCAACAAGAATTTGCAAAAATTCTACCAAATTTTAAAATTTCTAGTTTTAAAATTGAACCTGTAATTCAAAAACTTGATGCTGAAACTGAAAAAGATTTAATAAAAAAACAGCAAATTCCGCTAAAATTAACACTAACTGGTAATTTTAGTTCTGGTGATTCTTTCCCCGGTGGTCTGAATTTTAATTCGGAAAAACAATTAGAATATAGTTTTAATTTTAACTTTGATGTCAGTGATAAAGTTTATGGGACTTATTTCCAAAACGCCCTTGATTCAATTGTTAAATCTGAAAGTGGGAAAGCGAGTGAGTTAAAAATCGAAAACCTTGAATTTCAAATAAATGACAAACAACCTGTAGCGATTTTTGCAAGAACAATCGACCAAACAATTGAACATATCAAAAGTAAAAAAATTCAACTTGCAAAAATAAAAACGGAGGCAAAACAACTTTTTGATTTACTTGATTTTGTTGCAAAAACTAAATCTCAAGAAAAACCAGAAGATTCTCCTAGTTCTCAATCTGAGACTGCAAAAGTTTCAGTTTCAACAAAAGCAAGTCAATTTCAGGAAACCGAAACTACCCAAACACAACAAGAAATCTCTTCTACAGAAGTTCCAACACCAGGAAAACAAACTGAAACTCCAGGAAAATTATTATCTTCAGTTTTTGATAATCTTTTAGAATCAAAACTACCTGAGTCTACTTCTGTCATTCTCGATTCTAAATTCAAAGATGGCAAATATAATTTATTAATTGGAATTTGAGTTGGTGATAGCAAATTAAAAGAAGTTGAAATTCCGATAATTAATGTTGTAAAAGATAACAAACCTTATGAATTATTGCAAGAAGAAACAAAGGTTCATTTTTTCCTTGATGGCGAATCGCTTGTGAAACAGGCTAAAGGAGCAAAAGAAAAACAACAGAATATAAATCAAAAATTGGAATATATAGAATCAATAAAAGCGATAAATAGCGATAAAATTAAGCTTATTCCGTCTAAAGATGCTGATAACAAACCTGAAAGAGGTGAACCAATAAAGCCTTTTATTAACAAAAAAGATAAAGGAATTTATTTAACTAATGATGGTTTAGAAATTGGTATTGAAGAAATCCAAAAAAGTCAACCCATTAAAAATCCGACAATAATTCTTGCATTTAAATCACAAGGAAATTTTTCATTAGAATCTAATCCATTTTTTTTAATCCAAGGATTAAAGGAAAAAACTTTTAAAGCTGATGAAGAAAAAAAATATGGACAACCGCCGCAAAAAATAGATTTTAGCATTAGAATTAGAAGATATCCTTATATAGAGAAAATTAACGATATTGAGGCCAGAATTGGCGACGAGGAAAAATCAGGCGAGAATTCAACATCCATTAATCATCACACCGCTCTTGTTGAAAATGTTGTTGAAATAACTGAAAAACAAAAGTTTGGTAGATACGAAAGAACTTTCAAAAGAGTTCAAAAAGTTGATGAGTCTAAAAATAATTACGTTAAATTTTCTGATTTTTTAGACAATAAAAATGTAAATTCAATGATTGTTTTCAGCCTAATTGATGCAGAAAACAAAAAAAATAAAATGAAATTATCATTTTATTCTTCAGCGGCTTCGGATCCATACGAACCAGTTTGAACTAAAACTAAAATTGTTGATATTAATAGTTTTAAATTCTCTGATTTAAAACATCTTATTTTAGGAAAATTAAATTCTTCGATAACAAGTTTAGATGCGGGTCGTCCTTCTGGCGCTATCATTCTTAAATCAGCGGCAATTTTTGAATCAACTAACGAAGAAAAATCTAATGAAATTAATAAATTATTTATTGATCGATATTTTGAATTGGAAAATAAAAAATAATTAAAAAACATATATCAGACTCGGGCACGAAAATTAGACAAATTTAAAAAGATAAACTTCTCCAAACTGCTCTGGGACTGTTTATAATTTTGTGTTTTTAAATTTTTATGGATTTTTCAAATAAAAATCTAATTTAATTTTACATTATTTAGCTGATTAGGGAAAATAATTTCTAATTGTTTTTTAATTATGCGTCAAATTCTTACCTGCCTTTGTCATTTTTCGCTTGCATTTTGGAGCGTCAAATAAGTTATTTTTGAAAGGTAATTCACACTTTGAATTCCGCCTTTAAGAGCGTCTCAGCAAAAGTTTTAAACATATGCGAAATTTCGTTGTGAAAATTTTTTAATTTTTTATGATCAGCGTATTTGTTAACAATTTTTTCAGCTTTTAACTCAAATGGGGGTAATTTTTTTGCTCTTTTTTCATATTTTAGTCCTTTATGATAAATTTTATCAAAATAGATTTACCTTAAGACACAAAATATTTAATATTCCCTTAAAAGGAAGACAAAAAAATCAAAATTTGAACAACTTGAAGATTAAATATATTTTAATTGCACTAGAAATTAAAATATATTTTTTTTAGACTTTTTTCATTTTATATACTTTTGTGATAAAAAATTTTGCAAACTTTTTATTGTTACTTACTATTTTTTGTAATGGTTTTAACCCTAACTTTTTTGTTTGTAATAATACTAAAACCACTTTTTTGATTTGAAGGATAGAATTTTCTTATCGAATCGGCCAAATTATATTCTTCTGTGACAAGCGGAATTCCTCCTGATAACGAAATATTTGTGTTTAATTTGTCGTAGTAATTTTTTTCAACTTTAGAATTATTATCATAAAAATTATTTATTAATCCGAAGGCGTTGATGAATTGAAGTTCACCATCTTTGTTAAAAATTCCTGAACCTGATGCTCCTGGTCCGTTATTTGTGTAAAAATATAAAGAAAGTCGTGAGAAATTTTCCTGCGGGTCAGTTGCATAAACACCTTTAAAGTTATTTTTCATTGGTTTTGCTTTTGGTCAGAACAAGGAAATGTTAAGATCGTAACTTGAATCACCCTTTTTTCAAACTTTTGGCGAAATTTTTACAGGTTTTTCTTTAGTTATTTTTTCCCAATAATTAACAAAACCCTGATATGAATTTAGAAATTCGTTAAATTTTGCTTCGATTGAGATTTTACTTGTATTTTTATGATTATTAATTTTATCATTTTCACGGATTTTTTCTAAAATTTCTGATTTATTATCATGATAGAATTTTGCTAATTTTTTTAGGTCATCATTAAACTTTTTATATTTAAAATAAAAAAGACCAACATCAAAATTTTGATTATTAAAATCACTAGGGACTTCGAAATAATCGTTATAAAAGTCCATTAGGTATTCTAAAATTTTTGCATGATCAAATTCCCTGGTTTTGTTTTCAAAAACTTGTTTTACATAAAAAAGTAGAGCGGTATTATCACGATCTAAACTGTAAGTTTTTCCGTTTTCGTATCATTCAAGAAAATTACCACCTAATGTGTTTCAGAATCTTAAACTTTTGCTATCGATTTCAAAATTTTCATCATTATATTTATATTCAATAGGTTTTATAACGTGATGATTCGTAATTAATAGTGCTTTTTCACTGTTTGCATCTAAAATTGCCGCTGTTCCGCTTTTGAATTTGACATTTCTTTGGTAAATTGAATCGTATTTTTTTGAACCAAGCGATTCAGAATAAACGCCAATTTTATCAAGTTTGAAAATTTGATTTCTTGCTTTTGAATCAAAAATTGTAAATTTTTGATTCAAAATATCGGATTTAAAAGACTCATTTTCCTTAATTAGTTGGTTAATTTTTGGATAATTGAGATCATATACTAGTAAATTATCATTTTGAGAGCCTAAAAATTTTTCGTTATTCTCTTTTGTAACAAAATTATTGTTTGTATCGAAATTAAAATTTTCATAATTATCAGGAAAGACAACATTATTTTCCTTGATTTTTTCTAGATCTAAGTTTGAAAGTCGCGAAAAAAATGATTCCTTTTGCCCTAATTCAAATTCTAAATCTTCATTTTCTTGACTAATTTGCTCTGCATATTTGCTAAATTTAGCAAATTCGACTTCTTTTTCAATTTCAGATTTGGTTAATTGTTTTGCTGATTGGTCATTTGTTTTTGGTTTAATAACCAAATTAAGACCGCTAGCATTGCTTGTTGATGGGTTATTAAAAAAATTAATAAAACCAAAATAACCACCAATTCCGGCGGCAACTAAAAAAAACGCAGATAGTGAAAACAGAATTTTCTTTCTCTTTGTCATCTTGTCTCCAGATAATTGGTATTTTTCGTAATTAAATTATATAGAAAAACGGGAAAAATTAAAAGAAAAGATTGTTAAATTACAAAATCGAATTTTAATTGATTAATTTATGGTATAATTTTAGTAAATTTTATCTTGGTTTTAATCATTCCAAACTTATATGACATATAAAATAAAAGGTTTTTTAATGAAAAAACATTTGTTTTCATTAATTTTTGCTATCAGTTTTTTTGTATCTTGTGGTAATCCTAGCAAAATAGAATTTAACCCGATTAACTCTAATCCTGCTTTTCAAGATAAAATTGACCTAAAAAAAGACCCATATATTCTTGCACTTTCAGATCCAAATTATTCCTATTCAAATTTTAAAAATAAATTTACTGAAATTTTTCAAGAAATAAAAAGCAAAAATAATGACGAATTTCCGTTTGCCTGCGATAATGGTGCTAAAAATTGTTTAACTGACGAAGAAATAACTTATGAAGTAATTCGAAAATTAGTTAGTAAAAAAATTCTAAATTTTTTGCCAAACGCTGACTTGCCATTACCAGAAAATTTGCCCAAAGTACAAGTAAGTTATATAAAAATGAATCATAAATTTTCAGATCAAGAAAAAAAATTGGAACTCAAGCTTGAATTTGGTCATTTTCATTCAAGTCAAGCCCATGTTGTCGGAAGTCAAATTTTTTCATTAAATTTTAAAGCAGATTAATTTTTATTTTTTTATTTCCAAAAAATAAGGAGAAAAAAATGCAACCTGATGATAAAGTTTACCAATTTCTAAAAAAAATAGGTATTAAACCTAAATCAATGGACATATATATTCAAGCATTAACTCATAAAAGTTACAATTTTACAAACCCGGAAAAACCACATTATGAAATGCTTGAATTCCTTGGTGATTCGGCGATACATTACGTAATTACGCGGGTAATTTATGATAATTTTTATAAAAATGAAGGTAATTCAACCCAACTTCGTTCATGACTTACTTCAACATCTTATCTTGCCAATGTCTGCCAAAAAATTGGTCTTATCAATCTTGTCTTTCTCGGTAAAGGTTCATCAGAAATTCGTGAAAATAACAAATTGAAAGCCGATGTTTTTGAGGCTTTTTCAGCAGCAATTTTAATAGATCAAGGCTTTGAAAAACTAAACCAATTTTTAGCAAAATACTTATATAAAGATGTAAATTTTGCTAATGAAAAACAGTATAAAGATCCAAAATCGATTTTTCAAGAAAAAATTCAGTCCTTTTCAACACAAAGTAAAATTAATTATTCGCCGACAAAACTTGCTGATGGAACCTTTCGTGTCGATCTAATTTGGGAACAGAAAAAATACGGAACTGGATATGGCAAGTCAATTAAAGAAGCCGAATTTGATGCTGCAACTAATGCGCTGAACATTTTTGCAAGCGACAACGACCTATAAAAAACGATAGATATTCCTGGTTAAAAAATGATTTTTGCTGTAAAAATAATAGAAAAATTTTACTAATTTCATTAGAAAGTAGTGAATCTAATTTTGCGGGGTAGTTCATAATTTCTTTATTTTCAAGAAATTCATCGCGATCAACGATATCAAAACTTTTTTTACTATAAATTTTGATATCAAGGTCAAAATCAACAAATTTGATCGTGTCATCTTCGAAAATGAAATCGGATGCTAAATTAATGTAATAATGATAACTAAAATTTTGTCCGGGTTTGAAAGTGATTATGGCGTTGTGCATTGTATTTTTTGGAAAGACAAAAATTGTCGAATCGGAAAAACGCCAGGATTTTGTACCATATTTTTTTACGACACTACCTTTTAAGTTCACAACTACATGTGTAAGCGAATTCGAAATAACTCTTGCATTCGACCATTGACGATACAAAAAACCGTTGTATTTATACGCGTGAATGTTTATAATTTTTCCCGGATACAATTCTTGTAAGGGATTTTTTTCTACCATTTTTGTCTCCTTGTTTTTAAATTATAATATTTTTTAGTTATTTTTTTTATATAATTTAAAAGCATGGTTATATTTTCGGGAACTTTAGCAAGTAAAATAAAAAAATTTATTTGAAAAAACCGGAAAATTTTTTTCTTTTCAAGTTTTGAGTTAGTCATCTCCGGTTTTTTTATGGCAATGTTTTTGATTATTGCCTTTTTTTTAAAAACAACAGTGCCAAAACGTTTTAATTTAGCTTTTGAATTACCATTTTATGTTTTAATTGGAATAATTTTAAACTGATTTAAAGGGATAATTGTTGCTTTTAGTTTTGATTTTGGAAAATTATTACTAACAAGTCGAATTGTCTTTTGAACTCCTGAATACGGAATTGTTCCAATTCTTGTTGTCATAATTTCTTCAATTTCTTTTCATTTAGCAACAAAAAAAGATATTTTTCTAGTATTTTTGCTTGTGCTAACCTTTGTAATTGCAATTTTTGTTTTTTTCTATTACTTTTTTACAAAAGAAAATGAAATTGAAAAGGTGCCAAAAGATTGAAAATCAATTTTTAGTAAAAAATTGATTTTAATTTTGATTGCACTTTTTGGTATTGTACTCACGAGTTTTGCAACAATTCTATTAATATTATATTGAAAAAATCGCATTCAAAAAATAAAAATAGCACTAATAAGTCTTTTTGTTCTTAGTTTTTGCTTTTTAATTTTCCGCTGAATTTGACATCCCTATGCTTTTATTCAATATTATAACCGTTTTTTAAATCGAAGCGGAAATGATCGATTAATTCAAAATTACTTTTTCTATTATTTAACGCCGATAATTTTAAAATCAGCCTTTTCATTTCCGGTTTATGCGCTAACTTTAATTCATTTAGTTCCATTAGTGCAATTTTTAAATGAAAAACACAATTACCGTTGAAAATTAGGTTATTAATTTTTTTTTCTTGGAAAAAATGGTTTTTCTAATTTTCTAAAATTAATTTCATTAAATTTATCTAACTTGGTAATAAGTGTAAAATTAGCTTCGCTAACACCGATAAAATCAAGAATTTCTTTAGTTTTTTTAGGCATTGCCACACTTAAAAAAGTTGTAAGCGCATAAATTCCGTTCAGAACTAAAATGAGACTTGCCTCTAATTTTCGAAGATCTTTTTGATTTCAAAGTTGTTTAATATCAAAAAAGCCGTTAAGATTTTTTGCAAGTTCAATTACAACCTTAAAAGCTTTTTCGATTTGAAATTTATTAAAGAAATTGCAAAATTCATCAAAAGATAATAAAATTTTTTCATAAAAACTAATATCTGTTCAATCTAGGTAATCAAGGTCAAAAACAAGCGGTTTATTGAAATATTTTAAAACAAGCGCGACCGTACGACTTATTAAATTACCAAATGTATTTACAAAAAACGAATTATAAAAATTTTCTAATAAAGTTTTATCAAAAACGCTGTCATTATTAGTGTTTATTTGACTTGAAAAGTAAAATTTAATAACTTCAGCATCAAATTCTTCTAGTAAATCAAGCGGATTTATTACATTCCCTTTTGATTTTGACATTTTTCCTTCAGGGGTAATTAGTCAGCCGTGAGTTAAAATTGATGTCGGGAGTCGAAAATTTAGCGATTTTAGAAAAATAGGTCAATAAATACAATGAAAACGGGCGATTTCTTTGCCGACAACGTGAATAATTTCTTCTGATTGATTCCAAAAGTTTTGCTGTTGTGGAAAATCTAGTTCAATTTCATCGCTAAAAACTGATAAATAACTAAAAAGCGCATCAAGTCAGACATAAATTGTTTGATTTTCAAATTTATTATCAAGCGTGATCCCCCATTTTAAGTTTTTTCGAGTAACGGAAAGGTTTTCCAGACCTTTTTGGAAAAAATTTTGCCTTAATTCATTAGCGATTTTTAGATCAAAAATAAAATTAGGATTTTCATCAAGGAAATTCTCTAGTCAACTTTGGAACTTAGAAATTGCAAAAAAATAGGAATTTTCACTAATTAATTCCATTTTTGCGCCACTAACAGGATGGAAATAAGCACCATTTTCATTAACGGCCTGACTTGAACTTAAAAATTCTTCATCACTCACAGAATAAAGTCCTTGATATTCGCCTTTAAAAATATGATTATTTTCATACATTTTCATAAAAATTTTCCTAATAAAATTTTTATGACTTTCACTTGTTGTTCTTTGAAAATAATCATAGTCAATACCAAATTTTTTTCATAAAAATTTGAATTTTTCAACATTTTCGTTAACAAATTCTTGTGGTTCAAGACGGTTTTTTGCAGCTAGTTGACTTATTTTTTGCCCGTGTTCATCAGCGCCAGTTAACATTTTTGCATCAAAACCAGACATTTTTTTAAAATTTCGAATTACCCAAGCCAATGTCGAACTATAAAGGTGACCAATGTGCAAATTCCCGCTTGCATAATAAATTGGCGTTGTTATGTAAAATTTTTTAGTCATCTTTGACCTTTCTGACAACATAAAGTCGTTGAATTTCCTTACGATAAATATGTAAATTTTTATTATTAGGATGCAAATAGAGATTGTGCAAGTAGTTAGTTCCTCATTGTCCTTTAAATTCTGATTCAACTAAAACAAATTTAGGACTAGCACCAACACGAACCATTACGAACTGAATTTTTTTCGGTTCAAAATAGTTTTGCCGTAATAATTCGATCGAATCAACAAAGCGTTCAATTGGCAAAACTAGTGCCAGTTTACCTTTTTGCTGAATAATTTTACTAGAACCAGAAATTAATTGTGACAAATTAAGACAAAATTCATAAATTGCATTCAGAAATTCTTTGCTAACTTTTTTAAATTTTTTAGTTCCGATTTTAAAGTAGGGCGGATTTGCAAAAATAAGGTCGTATTTTTGCAACTGTTTTTTATTATGTTCAGGTCAAAATTGATTAAAATCACCATAAATTACGTTAATTTGTTGCTCTTTTTTATTAAGTTCAACGTTTATTTTTGCTAATTTAACAGCTTTTTCATTAATTTCGAGGGCATCAATTTTTAAAGAAGTTTTTCTATGAGCGACAAAAATCGAAAGCGCGCCGTTGTTTGTGCCAACTTCGAGCGCTCTTTCTATTTTTTTGTTCAGACTGATAAAATTTCCGAGCAAAATTGTATCAACTGAATAATTAAAACTAGTTTTATCTTGTCAAATTTTAAGGTCATCATTATAACCTAAATTGTTTAATTCAAGATTATCCTTGTTCATATTCAAAAGGAATTAATTTTGGGTTTTTTCGGTAAAAACGTCCGAATTTAGCGATTCTTTCATTGTTTAGAACTGTTGCATCAGCACTAAAATGATGGCGGATTTGTAACATATACTCACCGACACCGTAGGCATCAATTGGCGAATTTTGTTGTTCTAACTTTCTTATTTTAGGTGGCGTAAGACCAGAAGAAACAATAATTTTTACGTGTTTACCGTCGTTTTTATCAAGTTCTTCACGTAATTTTTTAACTAATTTTGCATTAATTCCAAAATCATCAGGTTGTGGATCTGAAAACATTTTATCAGCAATATTGTGTGCGGTATCAATTCTAACTCCTGCTAATTTTTTCCCAAACTTAGCAAGAACAGCAAGCGAATCGTTAATGACATCGTTGTTAAAATCAACAAGTGCAACTAATTCTTTTTCAGGGAAAATTTGACGGTATGCATTTGCAGCTTTAATTAAATCACCTTGAAAATTTTGGATCAGTGAATGCGGCATTGATCCAAAATTTTCCGATTTTTTACTACCAGCTTGAGCTAAATTACTAAAAAGATTCACTCCACCTAGTCGCGCCGCTTTGCCGTCGATTTTATGCATTAGATAGTGATCAGAACGGTCAGCCATAAAAATAATGTCCTTATTTCTAGCGGCTTTTTTACATAAATAAGCATTTGTTGCAATCGAAGTTGAACGGGCAAGAATTCCGTCAATCATTCCTTCAAAATGCCCAAAAAGATGTAAAGGCCCTTCTAATTCAAGAACAATTTCGCGTTTTCCAAGACGAGCCCCGTCTTTTAGGTAGCGAATTTTGTAATTTTTATAGTCAGAATTTTGAATTAATAAATCTAAAACTTCGTCCATCCCCGCAAGAATTGCAAACTCGCGGCGTTGAAAAAATTGTAGAATAACGATATTTTTGGGGTTAAATTTTGCAAGAATTTTTTGACTATCTAAAAAATAGTCGGAAATATATTTGTTTTTATCTGATTTAGTCATAATATTTGTCTACTTATTTTTTAGCATTTTTTGTTTGAACAAAAATTAAGTATATAAATTATACCACATTTTTTCGGATTTCCTGCTAAAAAAAATTTTTTAGAAAAAAAATAAAAAAAACACCTTTTTATTATAAAATTATGTTTTGCAAACTTTAAATTTTATAATTTTTTGAAAGGTGTTTTAGTTATTTTTATTTAAAAAGCGTTAAGTAAAATTAATTTTTCCTAGAAGATACTCGCTTTGTTATCGAAAGCAATATTTAATTTTGCTGCTTTTTTACTTTCGTAACTATGTTTTTTCTGACTTGCAATAATCCCGATTTCAATTTGATTTTCTAATTCAGGATTTTGATATACACCGTATGAAAATTTTAAATCTGAATTGAAATTTTTTCTAATCGCGTTAAGAACATCGCTAATTTCGGATTGTAAAATTGAATTATTAGAACTTATTGTGATTAACATTTCCTCGGAGGAATAAAGATCAAATTCGACAAAATGACTTTTTAGGGCATTTTCAGTTGCCAAAATTGCTCGATTATCGCCAGAAGCAATCGCCGATGCAACGAAAACAAAGTTATTATTTGCCAAAATTGACTCGATAATTGAATTGTTAATGTGAATTAATGCATTTTTTTGGCAGAGTGCCTTAACTATGATTCCGATTTTTGTTTGAATGTTTGTCGTGATTAATTTAAAAACATTTTCGAGAAAAAAGCCAGAATAATTTTGACTTATTTGCTCCGAAGATATTATAATTAACGAATCGACTACTTTTTTAAGCGCTTCGACAACATCAAAACTCGTTTGTTGGCGAAATTTTGACTCGTTTTCCAAAGGATTTGTTGCTAAAACAATTACGATTATTCCCATTTCTCTGGCAACATTTGCTATTGCTAGCGCTGAACCAGAACCTGTTGTTCCACCAAGACCAACAACCAAAAAAAGAACTCTAACATTAGCAAGAATTGATTTAATTTCTAAACTTTTTTCTAACATTGCCTTACTTGCTTTTTGTCAGTTGTACTTAAAGTTTGATTGGTCGATAATTAGTGAATTTTTATAGTCAAAATCGAAATTTACATATTCATCACGTGAATTAATAAAAAATTTTGGAAAACTAGTTTGATCTAAATTGATTAAATTAACAATTTTTGATCCAAAATCACCTAATCCCATTAGCATAATTTTACTACAACTTTCCATAGTATTTTTACCTGTTTTTTTTCAATTTTGCCTATTTAATTTTTAATTAGAACACGTAATTTTGCTGACTTAGCTCGCGGATTTGCTAGTAATTCATCAGTTTTTGGTCGAAAAACCTTCAACGAAAATTTTGGTAAACCTTTTTGAAAAAATTCCAATTTGTCCTTATTAACTAAATTCAAAAATGCATCTTTGACTATCTTATCCTCTAACGAATGAAAAGTAATAATTGCAACTTTTGATCCTTGCTTTAAAAATTTTGGTAACTTTTCTAACAACTTTTGCAAAGACTCAAGTTCATTATTAACCTCGATCCGTACAGCCTGAAAAACATTTTTTACATAATTTTTTTTAACTAACACCAGAGCAGGAATTACTTTTTTGACAAGATTTACAAGTTCAAAAGTAGTTTTCAAAGGTCGAGAGTCAATGATTGCTTTTGCAATTTGTCGCGCATATTTTATTTGACCATATTTGAAAAAAATTTCAACTAATTTTTCTACAGGATATTCATTTAAAACGGTAAAAGCGCTAAGTTTTTGACTTTTATCCATTCGCATATCTAAATTGCCATCTTTAGAATATGAAAATCCGCGTTCTGGATTATCGATTTGTGGGGAAGAAACTCCTAAATCAATTATAAATCCGTCAACAAACTCAATCCCTAACTTTTCTAGGAAGGTATCGAATTTAGAAAAATCAGACCAAATAAATTCAACGTTTTGACTAATTGCTAATAATTTTGACTTAGTTTCATCTAAGGCTTGCTGGTCTTTATCAAAAACGACCAATTTTCCAGTTGTCAATTTCTCTAGAATTGCCAAAGAATGACCACCACGTCCTAAAGTAAGATCAACATAAAATCCTTTTGGGTTAATTTGAAGCGCTGAAATTAGTTCTTCTAACAAAACTGGAATATGCATTTTATAATTCTACTCCCGATTTTAGCAACTCCTTTTCAAGATCAGCGGTGACTTCGCTATCAGAAAACTTTGCATAAAATTGTTCATATCTTTGTTCAGGTCAAATTTCAATTTTGTTGTTAACCCCTATTAAATATAGTTTTTTTTCGATAGCGGCGAGATCAAGTAGATTTTTTGGGATTAAAAATCGTCCTTGTTTGTCAACCGAAACTTTGACCGTGTTCCCAAAAAAATATCTTGCAAAATCACGAAGTTTAGGATCGAGCGAGTTTGCTTTGCCAATTTTTTGGGCGAGAAGGTCAAATTCTGTTTGGCTTCTAATTTCGAGGATTTTTTCCAAACTAGCTGAAATATAGAAGTCGCCCTCAAGTTCATTCCGAAAAGCAGGGGGCAGCACAATTCTATTCTTTTCATCTAGTATTCTAAAAACAGTTCCAAACATTTCCGATTGTCTCCACTATCACCCACAATTATACACCAATAAACAAATATTGTTAAAAAAAATTTTTAAAATTTATTTTTTTAATTTTAAGCTTTAAAAAATCATTGCAAAAACGGCTTATTTTTTCAGATTAAAAATTTTTATGTGTGGGTGAAAGTGGAAGAAAAATTACCTATTTTTTCTAGTTTGTGCATTTTACTATTAAATTTAGTGCCAATTTTTGCTTTTTTTAACTAGAAAATGGGATTTTAGATTTGAACTTAAAATAATTAAGGTATCAGCTTTTCTTTGTTTTTGTTGTATTGTTTTTGAATATTTTTTCAAAAACAATAATTTATTAAATTTTTAAATATTAAAATATTTTTTTTGAAAAAATATTAATTTATTAAAAAACAACCTATTTTAGCACCTGTTATCGCATACTTTTTTTAACTCAAAAAGTTAAAAATTATTTTCGAAAACAACAACAACAATGATAATAGTGATAACTTTTAATAAATTTGCCTTATTTATATTATAAAGACCTTAAAAATTTGATTTGCGTTGTAATTCTTTAATCACTTATAATTTTGAATAGGAAAAATTTGATAAAAAACTGCATAATTTATTTTTTTCTGTTTATATCGGTAAAAAAAATTAAATTAGACAAGGTTTTAGAAATAGTTTTTGGCGGTTTTTTAGAAACAAAATTGAAAATTAGTTAAGAAAATTAAGTTAGATTTATCGGATATTTTGTGGTAAAATTAAAAAAACAAACTAGCAGATGAACATTTAAAAGAGATCAAGAAAAAGGGGTTTTTATGAATTGAAATCAGGATCAAAGCAAACAGAATCCGAAAAACAAAGAGACAAAACAGCCGAATTTTTTTATACCTAGAAACCCTAATCAAAACAATAGTAATAAAAACCAAAATAGCAATTTCGCATCCCGTGATCGCAATTATCAACAATACAACAACTTCCAAAAGACAAATTATGCAAAAGAGCAAAAATTCGATAATCCTAATCCTTTTGAAGGTGAGGTTATAGAAAAAACTAGTATAATAAATAAAAACGAATTAGAAGCACAAAATAGTCCGGAATATTATTCACAACCTGAAGATAGTTCTAGTTATTCTAATCACCTAAAAAATAATAGACAATTTCAAGAAACATACCAAAGTGTTGAAAATAATAATAAAACTAAAGAAAAACAAGAAAAATCTAAAAAAACAGCAAAAATTCCCCGACAAAATTTGTCAAATTTGCTACACGAAGATGAAAATCAGTTTTTCAACTTCCTTGCTGATGCAAAATCTGTTGTTGAACTTACAGATTTAAACTCTAAAATGAGTTATCGCGAACAACATACGAATTGAATTAACAGTTTTTATCATCTTAATTCAGAAATTTTTCAAAAACACGAAAAAAGCACTAAAAAAAAACTAAATATTATTGAAAAACTTTGAAATAATATTTCATTAACAGGAAAATCCGTTTATTATACAATTGCAACTTTGCTTATTTCACTTTTGATGTTAGTTTTTTGACTAATTTTTGCTGGTTTTAATAATTTTACCTTTTGGCAATATGCTGCTTTTGTCGGTTCTTTTGCTGGTTTTTTAATTATTGTTCAACTTTTAGTCTATTTTAATAATTCAAAAAACCGCCAAAAAAGTCAAAAAATAATTTTTTATTATGTTGCCGATTCATCTTTTTTACTAATTAATTATTTAGTAAGGCTAGTTTTTTTATTAAGCCCACTTTTTGCCGATAAATTAATAGTTTTTAACCAAAATCAAGATATTTCCCAACTTTTCCAAACTGGTGGTGACATTTTAAGTTCAACAAATGAATATACAAAAATTCTACACTTTATTGCTCTTTTCCCTTCAATTAGTTATTTTCTTGGTCTTTGTTTTTTTATCCCGTTAAAATGATCGCAATTTGTCAATAATTTCTGACTAATCTTTGGAATTTTTAAAGTTTTTTCATACCTTAATCTAGTCAAAGAATACCGTGCAAGAAATAATGATGATAATTTGCAAAAAAAACTAAACTCAAAATGAGTTAATTTATATAAAATAGGTAGGCCATTAACTAACTCGTTTCATCCTGCTTTTCTTTATGCTTTCAAAGTAATAAAAACAAATCCGAATTTACCAATTAGCGAGCAAGACAAACTTGTTTCATACGTTTTTAATTCGGTTAATAATGACATTGTAAAATATCGTTAATTTTTTTATTTTGTAAATTTTTTTCCTAATTCTTTTGTTAAGATTTGTGCTAAAAACATATTTTGTAAAAAAAAAAAAAAAACATTTTTTTACAGTTGCATCACTAAAAAATAATATTTTTCATTTTAAGAAGATAAATGTGAAAAAATATGTCTTTTTTGATATTTTGTTGTAAGATTATAAAACTTTCGAACCAATAAAAAGGTTTTTAAATGTGATTTTGTTAAATATTAATTGCTTTTTAATGAAATTTAAAAAATTTTTAAAACTTCTCGTAAACACAAAAAAATATGGTATAATTATTTTTGCGCTTGTTAACCGGGGGGTTTGCAGAGCGGCCAAATGCGGGTGGCTGTAACCCACTTTCTTCGGATTCGGGGGTTCGAATCCCTCACCCCCCACCATTTTTGCCCCATAGCCAAGTGGTAAGGCAACGGTTTTTGGTACCGTCATTCGTTAGTTCGAATCTAACTGGGGCAGCCAAATGTTAAATCACCAACAAAAAATTAAAAAACAAAGTAAAACAAACCTTTTATGAAGAAGCCTGAAAAAATAACCTCAAAAACCGATGATTTTGCTAAATGATACGTTGATGTTATCACACAGGCTGATCTTATGTCATACGCTCCCATTAAAGGAACAATTTATTTCAAACCACTAGGTTACCAAATATGGGAGAATATCACCAAAGTTGTTAATACATACTTTATCAAGCAAGGTGTTAAAAACGTTTATTTTCCTCTTCTAATTCCAAAAGATTTTATTGATAAAGAAAAAAAACACGTTAAAGGTTTTGCTCCTGAACTTTTAACAATAACACAAGTCGGTGAAAAAAAATTAAGCGAAAAAATTTACGTAAGACCAACTAGTGAACTTCTTTTTGCCGACTATTTTCGTACAGAAATCGCCGCTAATAATGTTTTACCTATAAAATTAAATCAATGAAGTCAAGTTTTGCGTTGAGAAAAAACAACCAATCCTTTTTTGCGAAATACTGAATTTTTATGACAAGAAGGTCATACAATTCATACAACAAAATCAGAAGCAGTAATATTTGCTAAAAAAATTGGAAAATATTATAAAAATTTTTTAGAAAATTACCTAGCAATTCCTGCTGTTTTTGGAAAAAAAACAAAAAGAGAAAGATTTGCTGGCGCTGTTAGTACTTATACAGTCGAGTCAATGATGCAAAATTGCCGCGCATTACAATCGGCAACTTCTCATTTTTTAGGTCAAAATTTTGCCAAAAATTTTGATATAAAATTCAAAAATGAAAAAAATGAAACAGAAATTCCCTATCAAACTTCATGAGGTATTTCGACCCGACTAATTGGTGCTATTGTAATGGTTCATAGCGACGATAACGGACTTATTTTACCCCCAAAAATCGCACCAACCCAAGTTGATATTCTTGAATTTTTTGCTAAAAAAAATCAAGAAGTTAAAATTTTTGCTAAAAAAATTGCAAAAATTTTAAAACGAAAAAATATAACCTACCAAATCGATGATACCGACGAACAAATTGGATATAAAATTAATAATTCAGAAGTTCACGGATCGCCTGTACGTATCGAAATTGGGCCTAAGGAAGTTAAAAATCAAGAGGTTTGTTTAGTTCGTCGCGATACTCGTGAAAAGATTTTCTTCCATATTTCCGAGTTAGAAACTAGATGCTCACAGATTTTAAAACAAATTCAAACCGACTTATTTGAAAAAGCAAAGAATCGTTTAATTGAAAATACTGTTTTTGCAAATACTTTTGAAGAATTAGAAGAAGAAATAAAAAATAACAAATTTGTAATTGCTCCTTTTAGTGAAAAAATAAAATCTGAAGTAGAAATCCAAGAAAAAACTGGCGCAACTGCTCGTTGCGTTCTTACAAAAAAATCATTATTTAAATTACCAACAACTGGAATATCAATTTTTAGTGGTAAAAAAACTAACAAATTTGTTTTATTTGCAAAATCATACTAAATATTAAAATTTTATACATAAAGTTGGTTAAATATGGTAATATTAATACAAAAGGAGATATTATGCCAATTTTCGACATTCATTCAACTGAAGACATCAATCTCAAAATTTATAAAAATTCCGCTGTGCTTCTTGTTTTTCACCAGCCAGGTTGTGGTGCTTGCATATTATTTGAAAACACTCTCGATGAAATCAATAACAAATACGGTGTTGATGGTCTAGTGATTATTCGAATAAATGTTCGTGAAAACATCCAGTTTGCTCGTGAAAATCAAATTCAGGGAACTCCAACAACTTTATTCTTTAAAGACCAAAAACAAGTTCATCGACTTGAAGGTTATGCATCAACCGATATTCTTGAAAAAAGTTTAAAAAATTTTAAATTAGTCGCTAATGATACGTTAGTTAAAAAAATGTAAATAAAACCTCATTATTTTAGATATGAAAAAGCAATTTCCAAGAAAGAAATTGCTTTTTTTATTCAAAAAGTAAACTATCTGATAAAAATTAATCCAAAACAAATTGAAAATTTTTTATTTTTTGGTATAATTATAGTAATCATAATAAAAACTGGATCAGTACTCAAGTGGCTGAAGAGGATATGTTGGAAACGTATTAGGGGTCTCAACGGACCCGCGCAGGTTCAAATCCTGTCTGATCCGCCATTGTGCTCTCGTGGTGAAATTGGTATACACGTTAGATTGAGGTTCTAATCCGGAAACGGGTGCAAGTTCAAGTCTTGTCGAGAGCACCAAATAAAAATTCCACATAAAAGTGGATTTTTGTTATTTATTTTTATTATTAACGCTAAATCAGTAACCTGAAAAAATTTGTGATTAAAAAAGACCCTTTGAGATAAATTAGTAGAAAAAATTGAGACACACCATAAAAGGTGTGTTTTTTTATAAAACAAAATAAATTTTCAATTAATGAAAAATCAAATATATCAAAATTGCTGAATCGCAACGATTCAAAAGTGCGACTATACATTTTGTAAATGAGTTTCGTGAAATATATAAAAATAAATCAGTTAATAAAAAATCGCAAAAAGAAATTTTTTTACAGACATATGCGAATAATTTAATTCGAAACTGACAAAAAAAAGTATTATAATTATGGCATAAACGGATTAATTAGGACACGTGTTAAAAATAAATCGCCACGTAAGTCAAAAAAAACACACAATTAACGATCTTTCGGAAAATGACCGCGGAATTTATCAAGAAACAATGGAAAACAACATTCAACAATCAATGTCGCCAAAATGAAACGTGCTTACAAACCGCCCGATTGAATACTTTTATGCTATTTTACAAAGATAATATTTGAATGTTGAGGGTAAAATTTTTGAAAATCTCGAAGATGCACATCGAAAAATCAGCTCATTTGTTAAATGATACAATAAAACTAGAGTGCAAAGTTGCCTTTCATATTTGAGTCCAAATTCTCATTTTGAACAATTCGATACTCAAAAAAATTTTCACAATTTTGGAGAATAAAAAAAATAATAAAAATTTGTTTTAAAATTAAAAATAACGATGTGTCTCATTTTCCTATACTAATTTAAATTAAATTATAACTTAAATTGAAACTACCATAGCAAATTTACTAATTAAATTTATGATCAAAAAACATTTAAAAGTTGAACTTTTTACCTTGCGGTATAACTACGCCGTAAAACTCAATTTTTTAATTTATTAATATTAATAATTAAATATTTATATTATATAGATTAATATAGTCATTGTTAATTATTAGTAAGTTATTTTATCCCAAGCATTTTCGTTAGAAACTCAAGGGACAAAATAAGGGTTATCGGCTTCAATTGTTAATGAAGAGTTTCCTTTATATGGCAAAAGATATCTAAATTGTTTGCCATATTTATTAATTGTAATATAGTGTTGGTCTTCTGCATACGATGTTCCAATTGTTTTTTTAAGATGTGCGTTTTTTCCTGGGTTTGGTGGTAAAAAAGGGAAAATCGCTAACCCAACAAAAGAAAGTGATGTTCCAGGTTCAGGAAGATCGTACTCAGATCAAGTAAGCGGTGCTAAATTAATATTTATTTTTTTCTGGCTCATATCTAAATCTTCTTCGAACGTCAAACCCCTACCGTTTTTATTACCAAACAAATAAAACTTGCCACTTGGCGCTAGAAAAATACCATATACCATTGTTGGTATTAATTGTTGAATTTGACTAAAACCAGCAGAACCATTATTACCAATTTGGAGACTAATTTCAAAATTATGCGTAGAAGGATCGTATCTTGTAGATTTAATTCCGAACGGAATAGTACTTTTATCACCAAAAAATCTATTAATAAAGTCTAAAATTGGATACGAGATTCAACGTCCGCCGAAAATTCCACCAGTTTGTATTTTTTGGTATCTGTAATTAACATTATATCTTTTGTCTGCTTGAGTAGGGTTTGAATTACTTTTTGAAAGTGTTTTTATTGGCCCAGTTGGCCCTAAAAAGAAAGTTTTGCCATAATTAATTTTTCTTATTGTAGTATCGGAAAATCTTTTTCCAACAGAATTATTAAAAGCGTTTTCGATTCTTCGATCAGTTCCACCAAAGGCAGCTATTTCACCGTGCCAAACGCTACCAATAGGATTTGTGAATCAATTACCTCAATATGGATCTGATTTATCAACAACCGGCAATGTCATAAACGATAAATTAACCTTTTCTGACTGCGTTGGAACTAAAGGTTGATAATAAATTTCGTCATTAATTTTCGAATGTTTAGTATTTGGGTTTAATATTATTGGATTGATGTTAATTATCTTTGATTCGAAGGAAGAAGCATTAGTATAGTAATATGTAATAATTAAGCCGACTTTTGTAATTTGACCTTTAACTTCTACCTTCGCTAATCTAAGTGCATAAAATTTATCTTGTGATTGGTTTTTTATTGTTTTTTGTTCCGGAATGATTGACTTTGGTATTTTATTTATTAATTCCTTATATGAATGTCTATTATCATTTAACAAAACAGAAAACGGATTATTAAGATTATAATTGTATGCATAAACATCAAAATCTAAATTTGCTATCTGGTTTTTACTTTGTTTAATATTCCAACTGTTATGTTCTAATTTTCTAATATTCCCAGTATCATAACCTGGGTCAACCGCTAAACTAGATCTAGTTTCTGGGTCTCTAATTTGGTCTTCAATTTCCTTAATTCCGCCAGATGTTAGTCTGGTTCAACTATCAATATTATCAATTCCTGTAGTCGCTTTAGGAAATTGATTATTTAATGGTAAAAGCAAATTTTTAGGATCGTCAAATTCCATTTCAACATAAGCGGCACCAGCATTAATTGGTTTAATCTTTGATGATTTTAGTAAAATTCTATTTGTATACTTACTAAAATCATCGAGTTCAATTGTTTTAATTTTTGAAACTACAGATTTTATATTTTGTAAATTACTAGTATTTTTATTTTTGCTTTCAGCTTCATCGATTTTAGAAATTAATTTTGAATCTTCAGCATTTTTACGGTTAAAGTGGTTCTTAAAATATTTGTACTGAACAGCAAAACGCATTTTATAAAATTTAAGCCATTTTGAAGGATTTCCTTTCAAACTAAAGGCGAATATTCTTTTTGTTCCTAAATTTTTTTTAGGTAAGTTTTGCTTATTTTTAAAATATTCGGTATAAGTGTTTAAATTTTCCAAACGTTGTTTTTCATTTTTAATTTGTTCTATGCTCTTAGTGATTGCTTCCTGAACTTGTCTGCGTTCCTGTTGTAATTTTTGAACGTATTCGTCTTGATAACCAGAGTTAACAGTAGTTTTGAGTCGCTCCAATCATTTTTGTTCGTCATTCTCAAAAATTTTTTTCTGTTCTTCAAGTGTTTCAATTTGTTTTTCAATCTTGGTCTTTTGAATAAGAATTTGCTGTAACTCCGGATTTTCTTGGTAGTTAAACTCCTCTTCCAAAAGTTCGCGTGGATTTGTTAGATAAGGAGTACCGTCGTTGTTTTGAATAACTTTTGTAATTTCCGTTGCAATTTGTGATCAAGTAGCCGCATCAGTTTGGTCATTATTCCTATCTTTTTGTTCGTTTCCTTCAAGAATAATTTTTCATTTATCAATTTGAGTTTCATCAATTGCACGGTAAGGATCATCGAAAGTTAAATAAATTTGTTGCTCAAAAGTGTTCTCTTTCCCCTCTTTGTTAGTAAAATTAGATATTTTCCCTTCTAGTAAAACTGGTTGTGCTAATTGAGTAGTGAAGGAAATATTGGCATTAACATCTTTTTTTATTTCACTTGCATCTAATTTAATATTAGGTTCATCGACTGGGCTAACTTCTTTGATTGCATAAGTAGTTGAAGGGAAAAAATTTCCATCACTTTCGTCAGTAACTTCGGCCTGATTTAGTGTTGCAATCATCGTTGATTTTAATTTGTCAGCAGTTATTGTAAATTCTTTTCTAATCTCGTTGACATTTTTTCCGGTATATCGACTACCATCAGGATTTGTTGGTTCGAAAGTTACACTAATCTTCTTTCCATCTAATGATCACATTGCAATTGGGTCTAAACTTAAAGTTAATTTTTCAGATTTATAAGGACTGCCTGTTATTAACTGTTCGTTTTTAAGACTCACATTTGATAATTTAGAAAAAGTTGTTTGAAATATTTTTGAATCAAGCTTCGTTGGCTTATTAAAATCCTTAATTTCAATTTTGTAATCTCTTTCACCGAAAGGAATTTCGATATCGCTTGCAACTAATTTTTCAATTTTATATTCTAATTTTGGAATAAGTCCCTCAATTAGGTACTCTAGCTCAAAAGTATCATCATCATGAAATTTGCTTGATATTTGTGAAAAAGCGGCGAGCGTAATCGGCAATGAGCTAGCGGCTTTTTTATTTGGGTCAGGTTTAATTGTAAGAACGACTGGGTTTTTAGTTATTTTGTCAAAATTTTCTCTATAACCTTTTAATTTTATTCTTAATTTTACCGATGTATCTTTTATATCACTTGCAATAACTTGTTCAATTACCGGGGGAATAGTGATTTCTTTTTTTAGTTTTGGAGCATATTTAAGATTATATTGATGATCGGGAATTTCAATTTTAATTTTACCTTTGTTCGATAATGCTTTCGGCGTGTTTTGAACATTTTTTAAAGAAAAATCGATGCCTATTTTACCGCCAGGTTGAATTTTGCCTTGAATTTCTGAATTATTTAAATCAATTTCAACTTTATAAGGGGTTGCTGGTTTTGTTAATTCTTTTGTGATCTGTACAGAATCAATTTTTGCTAATTCCTGATCACCATTATTTTTATCTTTAATTGTTGCAGTTAACGATCCGTTTTCTAATCAGGAATCCTCTTTATCAAAATATAATTCAATTTTACCAAATACTTTCGATCCATCTTCAATGCTGCCAGGCGAACTGGGAAATAGATTTTCTCCAGTTCTTAAATTGTTAACTTCTAAATCAGCAACATAAATTTTTTGGGTGATAGGAGTAAATTTTTTTTCTGACACTGTATCAAGTGAGTTGAATTTAATACCACCAATTACTAGGTTTTTAATTTCGTAAGTTTTAAATTTATCAAGATTTGTTAATTTAAATTGAAGTTTTCCTTCTGGATTATATTTTTCCACAGAAGTAAAACTAATTTCTTCATCACTTTTTTCAGATTTAGCGATTGTGATTGTGGCAAATTCTCTTGGGATTTGCAAAAATTGATTACTAAACTGAAATTCTAGTGTTGCCGATCTTCCATCAGCGTTTTCATCCGGATTTTGAATAAAATTGGTGTTTTCTTCATAATTAAATTTAGCTTTAGTTTCAAAAAGCGCATCTTTTTGATCAGCCTTAAAATTAACAACCTCAGCAGATTCAACTTTTTTAACTTCCATTTGCCCATCTCCGAGATTGGTAGGACTTTGGCTTGCTGAATTTTGAGAATCAACAGTTTCAATTTTTAATCTATCATTTTTTCTGTCGACTTGATCAACTTGACCTTGGCTAGCGCTTGTTTCAGGTTCTTTAATTGTAAATTTAGTAATTTTATAGACGGTATTTTCTTTGATTTCAAGGCTTGGATTTTGTTGATCTTTATTAGAATTTTTATCAATTCTTACCTTTGTAAGCGAACCTTCAGGCACAAAAGCATATTTAAGAGTTTGCGCTTGTGGTTGTTGTTGTAAAGCCGAATTTGGTTCAGGAGTAATCTCCAATTCAATTTTATGTTTGTTTCGTCAAAGATATTCATCTTTTTCATCAAATTGGAAATAAACAGTTGCGGCTTCATCTTCGTAAGCACCGACTTGCGAAAAGTTAGTTAGTCAGGCTTTTTTCCCTGGTGTAGTAAATTCAGTTTTTTCTACCCGAGGGGTTTTATATTCTGACTGATCAATTTTTTGATTTTTATAAACAAAATGTTCAATTTCATACAGCGAAGCTTTGTTTAGATTAGTTTCAAAAGTAACAACATAGAAATGGGATTTGTTATTTTGATCATTAATTTTTTGAATCGAAGTTGCTTTTGTAACTGTTTCATATTTTTTCAGTGTTTTATTATAAAGTTGAACTTTGAAGTGGTTTTTGTCTTGATCTTGATCTTGTAGCTCATCTGATGAAATAAAATAGGCATAAATTTTGGTATCAATCCCCGAAGATTTATCTTTTTCTTCAGTATAAATTAGCTGATCATATAATGAAATTGGGATTGTTTCAATTGTTTTTTTGGATTCTTCAAATGTTTGTTGCCCCTGAGTTTGAGGAGTTGAACTTTTGGCTTCAAATTTAGCTTCTTTAGTAAATCCAGCGTTAAACTCGATTAAATCTTGATTTTGAACTGAACGTTTTTTTCGACCACCTGAAGATGTATCTGGTTTTTGAATAAGTTCAACTTTTTCAATTTTATATTTAAATCCTTCGAAAAGTTTGTCAGAATCAATGTTTTTATTTAAATTAGTAACTCCACCGATGTTTTGAATTCCAAAATCTGTTTCTAATGTATTTGTAGTTTCACTAATTTTTGTAGTATCAGGTCGAATTGGAAGGAAAAAACTTTTCTGTCCTTGTTGCTCATATCGATCATCAAGAACAACATTAACTGAACCATCAGAGTTAATTACTCCTTCAACTGTCGAGATTGGGATTGAATTATTTGTTTCATCCTGTCTTTTATAGGAAATTTTAACTTTATACCCTTCAAGATATTTAGTTACTTGATCATCTAATTGCAATTTAACATTAGCAGTTTTGTTTGTTTTATTATAAGTTGATTTAATATCAACAACAGCAAAACCTGTCGGCGTTGTCCGAAAAAGTCGGTCTTGATAAGAAACTTGATCCTCGTCAAAGTTAATTGTTTGGACATTTTGCCCTTGATTTTCGTAAGTAATTGAAACTAATTGGTAGTAATTTAAAGGAGTTAAATTTGTTGCGCTGAAAGTATATTCAGAAGTTGAAGAATTCAGTGCCGGACGACCTTGAAGGACTGCTTCATGTTCTTGTCCATCACTAATATCAATATACTTTAGTTTCATTGACGCTAAAGCAGCGCCTTCTAAAAGTTTTGTTGAACTTAAGGTGATTTTAATCTCACCGTTTGTTCCTGCCAAATTTACTTTTTCCACTTTTGTTATATAAGCAGCGGTGTCAAAAGTTTTAGTAAGACTTTGAGTGCCTGTTCCTCCAGTTTGCAGCGGTTCTGTTCTTAGATTTACAGCAGCAAAATTATTCTGTCCTGTCTGAGTTTGCACAGTTTGAAATTGACTTCCCACATTTTCAGTTTGATTTTCAACATCACCTTCAGCAAATAAACTAACAACATCGCGGCGGCTACGAATTCTTGTTGCTTGAATTCCAGCGCTTGCTGATAAAACCTGAACTTGATCACTTCCAGTGATTTTATTTAACGGGAAATTTTTGACAATTTCTTGGTTAGAATTGGTTTCAGGTTCAAATTCTAACTTCGAAATTTCAAATCTTGTTCCTTGCGGAACTTTAGTTTTAACATTTTCCTTATTTATATTAAAGACGGCAAGTCCGTCATTTTGAACAACGGCTTCGGCGGTTAGTTCTGGATCATCGGGTCCAGTTTCCCCTAACTTTTTAAAGTTAATTTTAACTTTATTTCCCACTAAAAACCAGTTTTTATTAACATCGAAAACCATTCTAACAACGGCACCGTGTTTTTTAAACTCGGTTTGGTTAATAAATTCGGGTAAAACTTCTTTGGCGGTCGTATGAAATTGCTTTTGTTCTTCCGTTAGACTATTTAAAAACCCAACTGGAACGCCGTTGATGAAAATATCAACAAGATTATAAATTGTATATTTTTCCAGATTTTCGAAGCTAAACTTAGCCGTTGCGGTACTTTGGCTTTCATCGTATTCAATTTGCGCCCCAGTTTCGGCAATTGCCCCAGTTCTATTTGATTTAATAATAAGGCGAATTTGATTTTGTTGGCCGTTTTTGGTTTTTCCTGTTCCATAATCAGCAAAAAATTTCTTTGGATCTTTAATTTTAAGTTCGATTCCAGCGCTTGTATCAGATAGATTTGTTTTGTCAATTTGAACTGTTGCTGGTTTTTTCGGAATCAACCCCGAGTCAATTTTGACTTCAGAAATTAAAGATTTTGTGGCAAAATCTTTTTTGTTTTTTGCTTCAACTTCAGTTTGATCAAATTTAACTGTTACATTTTGAATTGGTTCTGGCGCTTGTCTGCGAATTCGAGTCAACGATCTTGTACTTCTAACAGGTGTACTTTTTTTCGTTAATTTTAAATCTTTAATTTCATAACCAGTTGCTTCTTGAAGCCCTTCAATTGTAAAAGTTGCTTGATTATTCGAAATGTCTACCTTCGATGATTTTCTAACTTCTTGACTTCCTTTTAAAACATATTCTAATTCCGCCTCAAAACGATTATTTAGCGCGTTATCCTCGAGTGAGTCAAAAAAAGTTGTCAGTAAAACGCTTGTCGAAGAAATATCGGTATAACTTATATCTTTGACCGTAATTGAATCAAGTTGGGTGGTAAATGATTTTTTACTTTCATCATTTTGAATCGTCGATGAAAACGGAATTGAATAAATTCCGTTTGATCTTACAACTTGAATTGAACTAATTTCGTATTTTGTAAGTTTGTCTAAATTATCACTAAATTCAAAAGTTGCGCTTGCGCTGGTTTTTTTATCTCCAGGTCTTGATTCTTCAGCTTGAATTTTTGCCGAAGTTAGTACAAGTTTTCCAGTCGCTTTATTTATTAAAGTGATTGTAGCAACTTGATCTTTTTTTAGTTTAAGAATTTCGTTATTTGAATTTGAAAAAGTTACTTTAATTGTGGCAGAACGTTGTTTGTCTTGTTGTTGTTGTTGTGTTGCGGTCGGATTAATTTCGACATTAGAAACAACGATATCTGTGGCAAATTTTAGGGTTTTTTGTTTTGAAGCATCGTTAATTTCACCAATTTGACGATGTTGACCAACTGAATCTGCCGTGCTAAATTCGTTGACAATTTCGAATTTAGGTCCGGTTGTCTGATTTTCTTTATTAGTTTTGACTGTATTATCATCCAATTTCAACGACTTGATTTTATAATCAGAACCTTCTTTTAGTCCTGAAAAATCAAGTTCTGCAACTAATCTTCCGTCTTCTAATTTTTTAATTTGAACTTTTTGTTTTTTATTGTTGGTCTCTCCAGTATTAATGCCATCCACCTGAGTAAAAACGGCTTTTGGATCGCTATCCTCGTCGATCTCAACCTCAATTTGCTTTTCTGCTAAATAAGCATCGCGAATTGGATCAAAATAAATGTGAACTTTAACTGAATTTTGTTTAATATCTGAAAAAACAAGATTTTTAACTTCAATTTTATCAACATTGACGGTAAATGAAGTTTTTTCTTTCTTTAATTCATCTTTAACTCAAATTTCAGAATTAGCTTTAGAATAGTCATTAATTGAAACAAGTTCATATTTTGCATTTCGATCAAGGCTAGAAAATTCAAATTCAACAGAAATTGTTCCATTTTCTTCTTTTGCTTCACCATTTGCTGTCACGATTGCATCTGTTTCTGCATTTTTTAGTAACAAAGTAAGGTTTTGTGTTCCACCACTATTTTTTTTAACGAGTGTTTTTTCGGCGTCGTTAAAAGTAAGTTTAACTTTTACGGTTTCATTTTGATTTTTTTCAATAGTAAATTCTTTTAACTCTGGTGCGGAATAGATTTTCTGGCTACCTTTTTTTGGATCATCAAGTTCAGGTTGGTATTCTTTAGCTTTAATCTCAAATCCAACGGAGGTTTGAATATTTTTATCTTTTGTCAGATTAGTAATTTTACTAATTTGGTATTCTGAACCAGCTTCAACATTTTGATCAAAATTTAGTTTTAAAACTAAATTTTGATCAACCTCCCCTTCGACTTCGATAGTTTTAGAATCTCCACCTTGTTTTGCTAGAGTGACTTTGATTCTATCATTTTTTAAGAAAGTGTCTTTTACTGGATCAAAAGACAATTCAAGGCCGATTTTGTCGTGTTTTTTCTCAAATTGGACAACTTTTTCCACCGTTGCCGTTGTTGCGACAGTGTTAAAATTACGTTGTTCAGCATCATTTTTCTCTAAATCTTTAGCAAACTGAATCTTCTGTGAATCAACTAAAATTTCTGTAATTGTGTGATGACTTAATTTTGAAAGACCTTGAAGATCGAATTCAACCTTATTTTGCCCATCATTTGGATCTTCAATCTCTTTTGTGGCGCTAGCAGTTGCGCCGGTAGCATTATTTTTAACAAAAATTACTGCGGTTTTTTTATTACCATTTGGTCTTTTGTTAAAATTAGGATCTTTTGTACTAAAATTAACTGTTATTGTTGCCGAATCTTGTTTTGGAACTGTTTGAATCGAAGCAATATCAGTTGTTGTATAAAAAAATAGCTGATTTTCAGTTTTATTTTCACCTTTTTGGTCTAAATATTCATAAGTTAGATTAGTTAGACCTTCGTCTTGGCCAGCGGCAGGTTCAAGATTTTTAAACACATATTTTTTCCCAGGACTGAGATTTGACAGTTTGACTTTGATTGCATTATTTTCAACTAGTTGGAATTCGCCATTTTCTGAGTTAGTTTGACTTTGATTTTCTTGACTTATCGGGTTTGATTGAACAATTTTTCCATCTTCGTCTGTAAAATTAACCTTAAATTTATAGCCGTTTAGAAAATTATTAAAACTTGGGTCAAAATAAATTGTTGCTATCGCTGAATTTTCGCTAATTGAATCAAAATTTGAACCAAAAATTTTGATTTTTTTATATGCTGTTGTAAATTTAGCATTCAAATCTAAAATCCCGCTTGAACTAAAAAATTCAGCTTGTTCAGGAATTTCAAGATCGGCTACTTGGTATTCAGTTTTTGGATCTAGATTGTCTAATTTAAAATGAAGAATTAATTTATTATCCTTAATTTCATAGTCTTTTTGAGTATTATTCCCACTACCTGCAGCGGCTGCATTATTCAAACTTACGCTGATCGTTTTAGAAAGATTTGCAAAACCGGGTTGACCGAAAACTAATTTGGCACTAAAGTTATTTTTGATTCCAGTTTTGACAATATTTTTAAAATCACCTTCAATTTCAACGGTCGCGGTCGCTGTTGTTTCGGCAATTTTGTCAAAATCAATTTTATTAACACGGTATTTGATGAAAAATTCATCGTATTTTAGTTTTTGTGCTGATTCTTTGCTTTCATCAAATTCGATTTTAACTGCTAATTCAGGTTGGTTTTCAATTTCAATTTTATCAAGTTTATAAACCGAAGAGACTTCAAAATCGCTTAGTTCAAATTTTATCTCTGAACCTTGCGCACGCGCAACCTTGGATTTATAAAGTTTTCCTGGTTCATCTTTTTTATAATAATATAAATAAAGGTTTTTATCGTTTAGGTATGAAGATTCTAGTAAAAACCCGAAAGTATATTCAACTTTTGTTGGATAAATTTTTGGTTCTAACTTAATAAAAGTTTTCAAATCGGAAATTTTGGTGACAAAATTCCGCTTCGGCGAACTAATTTCCAAATCATTTTCCCAACTAACATTGCGATAATCAAAGCCGTCGTGATTGGTTGCAAAAACGGAATTGGGAATTTGTGAGGCAAAAATTAACTTATCAAGGGCATATTTTGTTGCATTTACAAGCCCTTTTGGCTGCAATTTAATTTTATAAACATTATTTTTATCAGTTTTTGAAAAAGTTGCTGATGTAGCAACAATCGAGCTGTCATCAAGATATAAAAGTGCCTTTTTATCAGTTAGGTCATCAGCAGAAGCCACACTAAGTTCGACATCGGCAAAAGTTGCCCCAATTGCAATTTTTGAGTCAATAATTGCTGCTGGAGTGTAGAAATTTTTCGAAAAAGTGTTACTAAATTCGATTGTTGATGACTCAAGGTTGAAACTTTCGATTTGGTAAGTAGAACCTGGATCTAATTTATCAAGGTCAAAACTGGCTAAATTAGCACTAAAAAACGATTTACTTGAAAATTTTTGCCCAGTTTCAACATTTTTATAATTCAATGTGATTGGTTTGTTCTGAATAATTACAGTATTATCGAAATTTTCAAAATTAACAGTAAGTCTTTTTTGCGAATATGATAAATTTTGGTCAACTAAAGTTGTTGCAATTAAACGGAATTTTGCCGTTTTTGTCTCAAAAAGACCCTTTTTTGACTTATCTTTTTCAAAGTCAATCTTTGGATCTAGCGGAATTTTCTGCATCGGCTGCAACGGAATTGCGCTACGATTCTCGCTATCAACATAACGAATTGCGCTGATTTTATAATCAAGTCCAGGGTGTAAATTATTTAGACTAAATTCGGCGGCACCGTTTTTAACAGTGGCAGAATCAACATAAGAAGTATGGATTTCTTGGGCATTATTGATTTTATTTTCGAGATTATCTTCTTGATTTTTAAGGACAAAATAATACTCAAGGGCGACTTTTTTTCCTTCTAAATTCGCGGCTTCATCGGCAAATTTAACCGAAACTGATGCTGTAGAAGGTGTTTTTGATTGAAAATTAATCGTGCTAACCGCAGGCGGAGTATCAACAAAATTGGCAACATTTTGTCCAAAACCAATTACTTTTTTTGCCGCAAAACCTTTTTGCTTTTTGTCATCAAGGTAAACTTTTAAATAATAACGTTTCCCGAAACTAAGGCCGGTATAATTTGAATTTATTTTTCAAGAACGCGAAAATTCATCGTAGTTTGCAACGTGCGAAACAACAACGTTTTTTCCTTCCTGGTCGTTTGTCAGATCGACATTTAGATCTTGGTAATTTAACTTATAGGCATCAAGATCGCTTAGTGCAAATTCAATTTCGTAGTCAGAATTATCACGATTAATGTGTTTGAAATCGACGATATTATATTGAATTGTATTTCAGGACTTTATCAGAAAAGGTAGAAGACCGAATGAACCAATTGAAAGTCCACCGAATGCTAAAAGCGATAATGTTAATGCACGTTTTTTAGAATTTTCCCACTTTTTGCTTCTTTTTTTTTTTTTTTGGTATTATTTGTCATTTTTTCTCCATTTTAGTTTAAAATAATTATCGTTAATTTTAGAAAATTTGGAGTGTAAATGTTAACAAACAAACTAGATTTTGCACTCAAAACCTAATTTATTCACAATTGATAACTTAAATTATACTAAAATTAACGCGATATTTATGAGTAAAATTCAGCAAAATTTCATAATAATCATAAGAAAATTTATATAAAAAACTAACAAAAATAAGTCAATATTTTTAGCCATTAATATTTTGATTTTTCAAAAAAGATATAAAATTAACGGTATAATTTAGAAAAACTCTTAAAAATTTTTAATATAAGAAAATTAAAGAAATAAAAATTGAAACCCGTAAATGTATCAATAATTGAGGGAGTTTAATTATGCAAAACGGAAGCAAAACTGATAAAAATAATAAAACTCTTAATAACCATTTAACAAAGAAATTATTAGCAGCAGGTGGTTTTATCACCGGTGCCGTTGTTTCTTTATCGCCTTATTTAGCAAAAATAATTTCTCCTAAAACGATTTATGTCACCGATTTTGTCGCTAATAACATTACGGCAAACTCGGGAGAATTTAGTTTCAAACTCCAAGGAAAAAATCAAGCCGATACTGCCTGGACCAAAAAAGCTGACCTCGAACTTGTCTATATTAGCAAAAATTCGCGTTATCAAGTTAAAACTAAAGTCGAATATGATGAAAAAACCAACAGTTTTTCCACTTTTGCTGATAATTTAGTCGGCGGTTCGATTTATGAAGTTCAGTTAGTTGCTGCTAATAATCCAAGATATTATTTCAGTTTTACAAACAGTTCACAATTTTTTTCGACAAAAAACCAGGTCGAAAAATTTAGTCATTATGATATCGAAAATGATACAATTTTGAATCTTAACTTATTTGATTCACAGAATTTATTACAATCTGCGAATTTAATTCTCTATTATAAAGAAGTTGGTACTGATAAAATTCTGACTGCAAAGGGGCAATTTAGCAGCCAAACTGAAGAAAAACAGGCAAGTTTTGTGCTGCGAAGTCTTAAAAAGACAGTAAAATACGAAGTTGTTGCAATCAAGTATCATTTTGACGATCCAGACCAAACTTTTGATCTCGAAATTTCCCCACTTGCTAGCCGTTTTTTTGCCGCTAGTCCGCTTGGGGGAAAAATTGTTAATTTAAATCAAAAATCTTACGGTCTCAATTCGGCATTAGTCGAAATTTCGCTTGCACTTAATAATCAAAAAGTAAAACTGGAAAAAAACGAGAAAATTAACCTTGAATATTACTGAAAAGACGAATCTGGCGCTCACCAATTCGGGGTTGCCAACGATGTCAGTCTCATTTTTGATGCTAATAACAAAATTTATGCCAATCTTGATTTAAAGCAAATTCCTGGAGGGGCGAAGTTTTGAATTTCGCGAATCTGGAATAATTCAGGAACACTGGCAATTAAAGTCGAAAATAAACTTTCGTTTATTTCAGCGCCCGAAATTGCCCGAATTAAAACTTTCGTTGATGGCAATAACACTTCCAGTTTTGATGTTAAATTCAACGATCAGTCGTTACTTTTAAACGGAAAAGACGTTAAAATCAACTTTTTTGCCGATGACAGACCAACAAAAATGCTCTCAGCAATCGGCCAAGTTGTCGGAAATAAACTGTTTTCGTTTGCGAAAAACTTAGAAAAAGAGAAACATTTTACAATTTCTTCGCTCGAAATTGTTAACAAGGCAACTAATTTTGACGAAAGTGGCCAACAGCAAACTAGCACAATTTTCTTTTCACAAAATTTTGACCAAAAAGAGAAAAAATTCTTTACCCACGCAACGAGCGCGCAAGTTGAATCGATTACAACTGATAAAATTAGCGAAGATTCTACGCGAATTAGCGTGGTTTTAGACTCAGTTGATGATTTTATCAAAGATAAAATTGCCACTTTGTACTTTAGAGTTGCTGGATCGAATAGTTTAATCAAATCCGAGGCTCAAGCTTTTAAAATTAACGGTGATAAATTAGTACTCACCTGAGATCTCATCAATTTAGAACCAGGGACAAATTATTTAATTGACTCAATCGGGATCGCCGATGCAAATCAGCAATTTGTTAATAAATTATACCTAAATTTTGGCGCTAATATCGGTGCTGAAAAGCTAAACTGGACGACAAAACCAGCGGTTTCTTCGATTAGTTATATCCCTCGAAGTGAAAACTCAGTTGCACTAAATATTGCAATTAAAAATATTCTTGAGCCATTAAAATCAGCGAAAATTAAGTATACTGAGTTAAAACCAGGCGGAAAACAGAAAGAGATTCCAGCTCAAATTGAGAATAATTCCATTATTTCCAATTTGTTAGTTGAAAATCTGGAAAAAGGTCTAGATTATCGTATTGATTCAATCGAAATTGAAGGTTATAAATCATCAAAAGGCGATGCTGATATTCTCAAAGTTTCAAAAACAATTACACCTACACAGCGAATTTTTGGAGTTCATGCGCCTTTGGTGGTAACTAAAATTCAAAATGAAAAAGAAGAACAAACCTCTGCAAAATTAAAAGTCGAATTTACCCCTGAAACCATCAAAGCGATCGGAAATAATAAGGTAAAAGTTTATTATTCACTTGCGGGGTCTTCAAAACTTTTAAGTGCTGAGGCGAGTTTAGGAACGCAACAACCACAAAACAACCAAAGTCTCACTTTTGACCTAAACGGTCTCGAAATTGGTTCAAAATATAACATTAATTCCGTTGTTTTAGTTCGTGAAATTCAACCTTTATTGCCAAATCAGCAAACAATTACCACTG
The DNA here is from genome assembly GCF_000941075.1 of Mesomycoplasma dispar. Taxonomy (NCBI): domain Bacteria; kingdom Bacillati; phylum Mycoplasmatota; order Mycoplasmoidales; family Metamycoplasmataceae; genus Mesomycoplasma; species Mesomycoplasma dispar. Next base: position 522,847 of record NZ_CP007229.1, on the reverse strand, counting down.
AAAGAAATATTTTATTTGGGGATGCAAGCCATCAATTTCAACCAAGTCAGTCATCATTTTTCACAAAAAGCGCCGTAATTGAAGTCGGTTATGATAATTCTTACGAGCAAAGAGTAATTGCAACTTTTACACTCGCGGATGCCAAAGGTGAATTTTTAGGTAAAACTGCGAAATTAAAATATACACTTAAAAAGAAAAATGGGGATGAAGGTCAAGTAAAAACTGCTCAGAAACAATCAGGTGAAATCACCGCTCCCGTTGTTGGCGCGAGAATTCGTTTCGATATTACCGACCTTTATAAACAAGGTTTATACGAAATTGATAAAAATTCACTTGAAATTGTGGATGGAAATGCGGCTGCCCCTGCAGGTGCTGCAGTTCAGACTTCAAGTCGCGTTCGGCGTGAAGTTAGTCAGTTTCAAGCCCAACAGAATCAAGCAGAAATTATTCCTTTCAAAGAAAACTTGCTTGATTCTACTGAAAAATCACAGTTTCAAACCGTTCCAAAAACAGCAAATGTTACAAGTTTGACTTTAAAAAATAGAACTAAAAATACAGCAAATTTTGAAATTGAATTCGGAAAAGAGTTTCCAAAAACTACCGAAGTTGTACAAAGTGCGGAAAAACTTGACGATTTTCTTAACAGTCAAAAATTAAAAGTTCGCTTTAAAAAATACGGTGGTGAAGAACAAGTCCAAGAAGTTCAAGCCACAAAAAATGTCGAAACCCAAAAAACAAGTTTCAACCTTACAGGTCTCGAAAACGGTCAGCAATACGTAATTCTTGGTTTTGAACAGGTTAAAGAAGAAAATTCAGAAAAACCTGAAGTAAAAATCAATCTTGATGATCTTGATTTTTACAAAGATCAAGTAATCGCAACTTCTGCAGTTATTAAAAAATTAGAAGTTGATACTTCTGTCGAAACCCAAGCAAAAGTTCATCTTGAGCTAAAAGATGGCGGAAGATATACTGCTGGGAAAAAAGTGACTGTTGAACTTGAGAAAGTTGATGGAACTGGCGGGGGAGCACAACAAGTTGGACAAAGTTCAACTTTTAAACAAGAAGCAACTTCGCTTAACGGAATTTATGATTTTACTTTCTTAAATTTAGAAAAAGTTGCAAAATATAAAATAAAATCAGTAAAATTTGAAAAAGATCCCGAAATTCAACCTCAAATCCCACAAGCACAAGCGCAAACTCAGGCAGCAAATCTTGTACTTTCACGAAGAAAACGTTCTTTAGTTGATCCAAATATTCAGCAATTTAAAGCGGTTTTTGTTAATGTTCAAACTGCTTTAACAAATGAAGAAGAAATTGATCTTCTTGAAACTCAAGAATCAGAATTAGAACCTAAAAAAACCTTTGTAACTAGTGCTCAAAGTGCAAAAGTTATTAAAATTGATCACGAAAGCAAAAACACTACAGGCCTTACAATCAAATTAACTTTAGATAAAATTGATGACTATTTGGGAAGTAAGCAAATCACCTTAACTTACAAAAATTTAAGTCAAAATAAAACCCAATCAACTAAAGATGCAACTGTAAATGAAAGAGACAAAACAATTTCTTTCGCTCTAACCGGACTCAACCCGGGTGATCGTTATGAAATTGAATCACTCCAGTTAAAAGATGAAACTACTGGCGTTAGAAACGAAAAACAACTTAAAAAATCAGAATTTAAGTTCGAATTTGACAAATCACCTACCACACAAGCTGGATTTGAGAAGCAATTTTTCTCACCAACCCCAAATCTTGCTGAAATTAAACCTGAGTCTACTTCTGAAACTTCGGCTAGAATTACTGTTAGATTAAACGATAAAGCCGCAAACTGAAACGGAAAATTTTTGCAGATTAAGTTGGAGTCAAAAAATGGAGTTCCACCACAATCTCAAAATTCAATTTATACTGCCCAAATCGCTAACGGACTTGCGGTTTTTGAAATTAGCGGACTACAAAAAGCAGGAAATTACGAGATTAAGGAGATGAAATATTCTGATAATCCAGCCGAAAATTCTGCAAGTTCAACTCAAGGTCAAGATGTAGAAGGATTTTCAAAAACTCATGATTCCCAGTCATCTCAAGAAAAAATCAAAAAAGAATTCGAACTCGATGCCGAATCAGCAACGATTACCGATATTTCTTATAAATCCGATAATTATTCCGCCGATGTTACTGTAAAATTTGATTCAACAGAAACTTTTTTAACAAAAGAATCTAATGGTAAAAGAAGAAAATTAAAATTCTACTTTAAAAATAGTCAAACTGGTGAAGAAGTTACAACTGAAAAAGAATTTGAAAATCAACAATCTCAATTACCCCAAGTTAAACAACCAGAATTAACTCTTAATTTAGGTGGTCAAGCGGCTGCAACTGGAATCGGCGCTGGTCAAAACAGTCCTTTAAAAGCAGGAAGTCTTTATTTATTAACTAAAGTTGAGGATGTGACTGAAGAAGGCGGACCTAAAAAACTTAAAACCTTTAAATTTGATAAAGATCTTGCTAGTTTAACTCCGGCACCGCAACCTCAAGTACAACAAACCCAAACTCCTGAAGTGCTTTCGAAACTTTATTTTGCAACCAAACCAGAAATTATTGCCTATTCAATTGAGAAAAAAGATGAAACAACTTACGTTGCTAATTTCGATATTGCTGATCCTTTAGCGGGAAGAGATATCGAAAAAGGTGGATTTGAAGGTAGGGGTGTAAAAGTTAAACTTGAAAGAGTTTTTGATCCTGATGGTAAACAAGCAAAAAACGATTTTAAACCTTTAGAAATAGAAGTTCAAGCAAAAGTTGAAAAATCAAAAATAAGTGTCGAAATTAAAAGTGATCTTGAAAAAAATGCTACTTATAAATTAAAAAGTGTTGAATGGGCTGATAAAAACGCCATAGGTGGTAACAAATCAGATCCAACAATAAAAAATCAAAATACTTTAGGAAATTCAGCACAAAATTTTTCTGACTTCGCCGTTAAAAAACTTGATGGCCAAACCGATTCCAACATCGAAGGAAATGTTGCTGGAAATGGGCGCAAAAAATTTGGTGAAAATTTTATCATCCAACCTGAATCTGCGAAGGTTATCAAAATTGAAAAACAAGACAAACAAAACGACAATGCAACAATTACGCTAACTTTCGATGAAAAAGATAAATATTTAGAGCATCCTGATTATAAAGATAAGTTAAAACTTGTTTATTATCAAGTTGGTAATCCTGAAGAGAAAAAGGCTGAATTAAAATTTGAAAGTGCTCAAAATGATGTTGTCAAATTCAAAGCTGATTTAACTGATCTTAGTGGTGGAAACGGTTATCGAATTGTGCGAATCGAGAGCGATGCAGCACAGGCACGTTCCCGTCGCCGCCGTTCAACAGATGTAATAACTAATGCGCAAAACCGAATTAATTTTTACTTTGATGAAACCCAAGTTCAAGAGGATACTAAAAAATTCGCAACCTTACCAATAATTAATTCAATTTTGCAGTTTAGAAATGATTCTTCTCCTAATAGTTATGATTTTCTTTTAACTCTAAAAGACACTGGTGAAGTATTTAAAAATAAGACAACTTTGAAAGCAAAAATTGAGTACAAAAAGGTTGTTGATGGAAAAGATGCCAAAGAAACTATACAAGAAGTAGAAGCAGAATTACAAAAACTTGGCAGCAATCCTGAAAATCAAGAAAAACAGTCGTCCCATGAAGATCTTGAAAACAAATCAACATTTAAACTTACAATTACAGGACTCGATCCATTTGCTCAGTATTTTATCACTAGAATAGCATACGACCCAAGCGACCCAGCCAATCAATTAAGATCTAATACAAACATTCAAAACACTGAGGATTCCGGTATTTTTAAATTTTCTAATGAAGCGGAAAAAAAACGCGTATTTGTGACAACGCCAGCACAAGTTGAGGTTAAAAATGTTGAGATTATCCCTGATTTTGAACAAAATAGCGCAAAGATTAAATTAACCTTTAATCAAATGTATAAAAGTTTTTTGGAAGTTTATAGTGATTTTAAAATTAGTTACACATCGCCAAGCGGAATCGGGAATGTAGTTCAAATAAATAAGGAAAATTTTATATCAAGTTCTAATTTAAGTGGATCAGATCCTACAGTTGAAGTAACGATTAAGAACATTAACGAACCAGGTAAATATGTTATTAACAATATTGAATTTTCCGGAGATAAAAAAAAGAATATAAAAGCAATTGGAGATATAATTTTACCTCCCGTTGAAATTGATGAATCGATTACAATTGCTAAACGTAGTTTTTATACTAATACCAAAATTATAAAGATTAACAAACAAAAAATTGATGAAAAAACAGCAACAATTGAATTTATTTTAGATGATACAAGCGCTTCATTCATAGGAAAAGAAGTTGAATTAACGTTTAATATTGTTGATCCTGCCCAGAATGGCGGAACTACTACTACTACTAAAATTATTGCTGATGAAATTGGAAAAACCTCAAAAGCAGTGTTTAATTTAACTAATTTAAACAAAAATAGCGAATATACAATCCAGGATTTAAGATTTAAAGAAAATAGAAGTGCTGGCGCACAATTTAATAAAAAGCAAAATCTTGAATTTGATGATGAAAAAATTATTCAATCTGAAAAAAATAGCAATCAAAAAATTTCTGATATCAAAAAATTTAGAACCACTTTTAAAACAGCAACGGCACTTGGGATTACTTATAAATTAGACAGCGAAAATGTAGAATCGGCAAAACCTTGGTCAAAAGCAAAAGTTAGGGTATTTTTCGCAAGCGAAGATAAACCACTTCAAGAAAATGGCATTAAATTAAAACTAAAATATAAATCATCAAAACTAGGAATTACTAAAGAAGGTAGCGCTTTCGTTTTAGGAAAATTATTGACTACAATGAATTCGCAAACCCCTTCCGAATGAAATAACGAACAACCTAAAAATGCTAACTATTTTTATGAGTTTGATTTGGAAAATTTAGACCCCGGGGCAACACACACTGTAATTGGTCTTGAAGATGAGTTGCGAAAAGTGAAGATTATAGTTCCTGATCCAAACGCTCCAGTAGTTGTCAATGTTAATGCGCTAGCAACCACTCAACCTTCCTTTAATTTTAATACTGCACCTTTAATTACAAAACTTGCTTATGTACCTGACGAAAAATCAATTAAACTAATTTTTGATGTTGAAAATTCACAAAAATTAGACTTTACTGGTTCGAAAATGACAATTAAGTATAAAAAGTTGGATAATAAAACTGATAGTTATGGATGACAGAATCCGACAAATAAGATGAATCAACCTGGACAGGATAGCTCCCAACTCCAAGTCACAGTCAAAAATGTTGCAAACCAACAGGTTCTTGGTCCAACTTCTCCTGATACTGATTCTTCAATAACTCGACTCGAAGTTGATCTAACCGGGCTAGAAAAAGGCCAATGATATTTAATTGATGAAGTAATTGTAACTAGTCTAAACGGGCGAAACACGCCTTTAAGTCTTTATTTTGATAAATCAAATTTCCAACCTGTTGGTAAAGAAACTTCGACTGATGCAAATGAGAAATGGCAAACAATCGTAAATACTTCAATTAAAAGCGCTACCATTTCTGAAGTTAAAACCTCAACAACCGATTCAGTAGAAATCGAAATTAAAGGAAGAAAGGAAACAAAAAGAGATCCTGAACTCCATAAAGGTTATTTCGAAGTCAAATTTAACCAAGAAGATATTGGATTTTTAAGTGATAAGTATAATATTCAATTAGAACTAGAATCAGTTGAACAAAAGTTATTTTATACAAAAACTGTTCCAATAACAAATGTAACACAATCTAATAGTTCTTCTGAAGTAAAAGTTGTAATCGAAGCTGATGGATTAATTCCTGGTGATAAATATAAGATTAGAAACTACATATTCACATTAAATGAAACAAAAAAAGATCAATACCCTGTTAAACTACCCCCAAAATTAATTGCTTCCCCACCCGCAAACCCTGATGGTATTTATATAATTACAAAAAACGCAATTAGGGCAATTAAATGACAAGAAGGTGATGACAAAACTAAACCAAGTGCAAAAGTCATAGTTGAACTCTACAATAATAATGGTATTTTGAATGATCAAAATTTAACTTTAAACGCAGAATTAGATGAAAAATTTGGTAATAAGCATATTCCTGCTTCTTGAAGTAGTGTAAAAAAAACAAATAAAATGCAAATTCTGACAAAAAGCGGAAATACAAACCCATCAACAATTACTTTTAATGTTGATAATAATCTAAAAAAAGGGAAGCAGTACATTATAAAAACGATAGAGGATAGCAAGAGTGCAAAACTAGACTTTGACACTTCTATCAAGGATGAAACAGCATTACAAAGAAAATTTTTTGTTGTTGCAAAAACCGCAACTCTTGATGGGATTAATATTTCAGATATTGATGTGGATTCGGCAACTGTTAAATTAACTTTTCAAGAAGATGATGCTTTTTTAAAAGATAAGGAAGTTACTTTATATTTATCAGAAATCTCAAGACCGGATGCTCAAAAAGTAGGCGCTACTGCTAAAATTTCATTAGATAGTTCGCAAAAAAACCTTGAAGCTACATTCAATTTTAGAAACGTTTTAAAACCGGGAATTAAATATAAAATTAACTTACTTTCATCAAGTACATTAAATTTAGAAGTTAATAAAACTGGCGGAAGTAATACAAGTTTAACATCGGGATGAAAAAAAATACCCCCTCACAGTTCTAGCGGGTCGGCGTTACAAACGCAGCAAGGTCTTGAATTTCTAACAAAACCACAAATTAAAAACATTGTTTATGAAAAAATTGATGAATCAGATAATAATGTCAAAATTAAACTCGAGGGATGAACAAAAGACTTATCCGATGAAGGGATAATTCCGAAATTAGAAATAACAAAGGATGATTCTTCTAAAAACCAAACTATACAACCAATTGAAATCGATAAAATGTCTCAAGTTCAAGATGAAGAATCAATTACTTTTACTCAATCTATACCTTCGCTTGAAAAATACACTAATTATAAAGATTTAAAACTGACTTTTAAGTCAGGAGTAAAAAATTTTGATGGCCAACCAATTGAATTTGCGCCTGAAATTCAAAACGGTGGCAAGAAACAGTTGCTCAAATTCCGAACAACAGCGAAAAATCTTGAATTAGAACAACCTTCTTCTTCTTCTTCTTCTATTCTTGTTACACCTTTAACAACCGATGCGGTAAAAATAGAATTTACTTTCAAACAAAACGATGCAAAATCCATTGCTGAAATCCCGTTTGTATTAAAATATAAGAAGGTGTGAGCTGTAAATTTTGATAATTCAAGTGAATCTGAACAACTTTCTCAAGCTGCGCTTATCAATGTTACTACACAAAAAATTAGTTTTTTAGTTACTAAATTAGAAACTGGTTCGGTTTATGAAGTAATTGGTCTTGAACCACAGGAATCAAGTATCAAGGATGATCATAAAGTAACTAATCTAGTAGCTAATACAAATTTACTTATGTTATTGAAAGATATTCAAATTTTTAAAGATATTTATAATAGTAAAAAAATTTTATTCGCTCCTAAAAATATACCAATAAAATTAATTAGAGGTTGAACAATCCCGATTAGGTATGACTATTACGAAGGCGAGGAAGTCTATATTAAATTTAATCCCGAGGCAGCGACTGCGATTACAAAAGAATGACTAAAAAATAATTTGTCTATTAAATTGAATGAATTTGGTGCAACTAGTTCAAAAAATCCTGATCCAAACCTAAAAGATTTAAATAACACCTCAACAATTTCAAATGGCAAAGTCCTTCCAGGACAACTAGAAATTACTGAAGTCGAATGAGATGCTAAAAATGTTACTGCAAAATTAAAACTTCGACCAAAATCACTAAAATCAATTGTTGGTTCAACTCTAACAGTTACAATCAAAGATACAACTAAAATTGATGAAAATCCAATGAGTAATTCGGTTTCGATTACTGGTAATATTCAAAAAAGTGGAAATTACCAAGATCTTACTTTTAATACGACCACTCAATTAGCAGTTGTCACCCCGATGCATGTTGATTATATGAATCCCGGACTAATGGGATTCACCTATGCCATCTATGATCCACTTGGGCTAATTCAAGAAAGTGGTTCTAAATACAATCCTTATGGCGAATTTGCAAAATTAACACCTTATTCAGAACAAGATTGACTAGAAGTAGTTTTGAAAGAAAAGGAAAATAAAAGTAAATCTAGTAGAAGTCCCGGCAGCCCTAGTGATACGATTTGACAATCAATGAGAATCGATGTTAACAATAAGGAAAAACTAGAAATACCTGGTCCTCCTGTAGCAATTCAAACTAAAACCGCCAGCAAAAGTAGTGCCAATATTGCATATCTTACCTTGTATTGGAAAATTAACACAAATTTAGGCGCGTTTAAAATGCCAGAAGTTTTCGCTAGTGCACCGAATTTATGATATCCAGCAGGAAAATTGGTTGAATTACCAATTAGACTTAAAGTAAAAGGGAATAAAGCAGATTCTATTAATGATCAATTTAATTATGTTGCTGAAAACAAGATACAACAGCTTCCGGGTTTTGTTATGCCGTACTCACGCACTGAAACGCCACACGATGCAGGAACGATCGTAAGTGAAGGATCAAATTTTCAGAGATTTTGGGTTAGAAACGAAGATCCAAGCGTTCTACAAGAGTTAATTCCACAAAATACGTTGCGTGGAGTCTCAAATTTAAATCAAATATTTTGAGCTGCACCGGGCGTGGAATGAGGTACGCCTGATAGAATTGCAAATAAATTATACTTTTTAAACCGTGCTATTCCAAGAGTTGCCAATAATCAAATGGTTATTCAGTGAGGAAATACCTCTTCAAGACACAATGGCAAGAATGTCTCAATTCTTTATGTCTCTAATACAAGTCCGGGTAGTATGAAATTACAACTTGACCGATCAACTCTTCGCCATGATTGGTGAAATCAAAATACAAAAGGTAATTATTTAAACTCTGATAAATCAACTTGGCCACTAAACTTTTTAATTGAAGCACAGTGACCCTTGATGTATGACCCAAAAAATTACTATTCATACTTTAATCCAAAAATTCCACCACAATTACCAGAAACTGGCTAGTTAACATTTTATCATTAACTAAAAATAGTTGGCCTTTTTTCTAACCAGTTTTCTCCGAAATTTGAGCAATAATTTATCACATTGTTGTTCTTGTTGTTGCCCTATTTTCCTTGAGTGTCCCAATTGAAAATAATCTGAAATTTTATCTTGGATTTTTTATTCAGAGTAAAAATTGGCGCAATTTGGAGAGGATCGCCGGTAGTTATTACTTTTTTAGCACTAAAAATTTTTGACTGTTGAAAAATAAGGAAAAATCAAAACTAGTTTTTAAAAAGCAAAACGGATATAGGAATTAATACTTTCGTATTAGTTTTCTACATCCATTTTATTTTATTTTTATTAAATTTAAAAGTTGAAAAACTCTATTTTGCTAATTTTTACTATGTTTTAAATCTTTTTTGCGAAACTATTTTTAAGAATTTTAGACATTTTGCCAAAAAGTTTCTTTTGGATTTTCGGATGAATCCAGGTCAGTTTCGTTTTGGGGAATTTCAATTTCTTTTTCATCAAAATTTTTAAGTACATCAATTTTATCAACGGCTTTTATTAAAAAATGATTTATAAAAGGAAAAGTTGTAAAAATAAATAAATTGAAAAGAAAAATGAAAAAATTTCCAAAATTAGTGAGAATTAAACCATTAGTTTGAAAAGTACCAGCACCTGAATTTTGGTTTATTTTCGTAGCAACTGCATAAATTTGTGAATAAATAAAGGCAACAATTGCAATTAGGGTTAATAAAGAAGAAATAACTGCCGAAATTCAGAATAAATATTTATTAATTTGTTTTGATGGATCGACAAGTTGATGTTTTTTCCGCGAATAGGCAACAATAATCGTCGTATAAACGCCAAAAAAGATTAGCGAAGGAAAATTAGACATTGCATCGGCGATAACATCTGAACCAAAACCACTTCCATCTCCTTTTTCTTTTGGGAGCGGAATAGCAACTGATGGAATGTAAATAATTAGCGCCCAAAAAAGTAGAGTTATAAAAAGATACAAAATAGTTACTTTTTCAGCACTAAATTTTTTCCGCAAACTAAAAGCGCCAACAATTGCATTTAATTTAACTAAATCAGTAATTTGGTTAACAAAAGATGCATTAATTGAATTTGTTACCCCGTAAGTCGAAATTAACAAGAAAAAAGCAACAAAAATACTAATCGAATTTGCCGCACTTTTTGGAAAAACATCTTGAATTAGACTGGTAATTGTACCTTTATTATGCAAAGCTGATGACAAACCAATCAAAGTATAGACAATCACAATTATTATCATCCCCACTGTAATAATCAGCGGCACTCTTTTATTTGCTTTTTCGACTTTGTTATGAATTGAACCAACAGATAAAAACGAATCATAGGCGAACAAAACTGCCGGAAGTGCAAGAACTAATTTTGAGAAATCAAAAGCATTTTCTGAAGTTTGGATAAAAGCATTAGAACCGCCAGCATTATAAGTTTTCGGGAATAAAATTCCAGTAAAAACTGCAAAAATTAGTGGAATAAATTTTAAAATTGTTGTAACAAGGGCGATATACCCTGATACTTTTACCGATAAATAATTAAGGGCGGTAAAAAAAGCAACAAAAACAGTGCCAATTATTAAATGTACATAAAAAGGCAAAGAAATTGCTGAACCTGATACAGTTTCAATGAACCAAATTGTAATTTCAGAGACATAAATCCCTAAAATCAAAGTTAACATTCCTAAATAATAGAAGCCATAATTAAACAAAACGCCATAACCAGCTTTTTTTCCAGCAGTCTGGTATGCTCAATTTGCTAGTCCATTTAGTTTTGTTTGTTTTAAAAAGCTAATTTCGGAAAAACTAATTGCTGAAAAAAGTGAAATTATTCCGCCGATAATTCAAGCAAAAAGTCAAGCATAACCATTATGCCCAGTCGCATTTGCAACGCTATTATTTTTAAAGAAAATCCCAATTCCAACAACCGAACCAACTAACATTGATAAGGCAGCAAAGAAGCCGAGTTTTCGGGAACTTTTAAGCGACATATCTACTCCATTCCTGCTATGATTCTTTAATATTTCACAAATAAAAAATTATAATATATAATTTAAAAAAGTGAATAAATTTTAAGAAGTTTATTTAAAAGCTAAAAAAGGGTGCGATATGAAAAAATCAGCAAAACATCTTTTTATTTTAGGTTGTCTAGCGCCTTTTTTTGTTTCAAGTTGCCTTACGCAAAAAGAATACCAGAATCCGGTAAAGGTTAAAATAGAGAAAAATCAGCAAAAAACTAATATAAATCAGCAAAAAACTGATGAAAATAAGAAAAATTTAGACGAACGGAACCAAGAAACTGAATTAAACAAAAAACAAAAAACTGATCAAAATAGCAAAACTGATGAAAATAGTCAGGATAAAAAAGATGCAAAAACAAAGCAAAATAATGAGCTTTTTCCCAAATTAGTGAATAAACCACTTGAAGAAGACTTAAGTTTTGATTTTTTCAAAGTAAATCAAAATTCTATAAGAAATTTCAATATTAACTCATTATCTGATATTAACCGAAGTGATTTTAAAGTTGGACGGCTTATAAGTTCAAATTTTCAGCAATACTACCTTAAAAATTGGGAAAAAGTTGTTAAAAAAGAGAATGAAAGTACTTTTTTAGGGCAAAAGAATGATGATTTAAATATTTATTTATTAAGTAAGATGAATCCTAATTTAGTTGATAACATTAGTGCAAAAGCAAATTATTATTCCTATTTTAATCCCAATGCAATCGGAAATTACTATAATTTACGTTGGTTTGGATTTAAATCTGACTCGCTTCAAGAGAAAAGGTTTGCTGATATTTTTACAAGAAATCTCCGCTTTGCATCGGGTTCAGCTGTTTTTTTAAACGCTAATTCGGAAAAAGCCGCTTTTTTAACTAATAAACACGTAATTTATCCACAAAATGCAAGAATTGCATTTTGAAAATTAATGAACAAAAAAGTCGGCGATGATTTGCTAAACGCAAAACTTATTAAATTTTTGCAATATTATGACGACTTTAAGATTAAAGAGCTTGATAATCGCGTTTTGTTTAGGATGTGAGAGACCAAATGATTGCAAGATAAAGGTTATCCAGTTTTACCGCATAAGTATAAAAATTGAAAAGTTGCTGAATTGGATAGTTTTATGGAAAATTTATATGCTGATCAGTATTTTGAATTGGCTGATTTTGAAAATTATGGTTTTGATGTTGCGGTTTTCTATTTTAACTATGCTAAATTTATTGCGGATGTCGAAAATTTGGTCAAATATTTCAAAGATAAAGGTCAAAATTTTATAAATTCAATTTATTCGCTAGCTAATGGAAAATTTGATAATTTTATAGTAAGTTTTAATGAATTTAAAAAATATTGGCAAAAAATTTCAAAATTTAAACCACTTAAAATTTCTGAACGAAATTGAGAAGATGGCGATTTTGATTATACAACGAAAATCGGAATGTTTTGGGCTAACAATTTAACCTCAAAAAACGTTTTCAAAGGGGTCAATTTCCGTCGTGACTCTGAAAATTCACGTTTAATTTCGGCAAATTTTTTTGCCGCAAATGGTCCAGGAGCATCAGGAAGTGGAATTTTTAACGCCGATGGTTCGCTCGCCTTCCTAAATCGCTCAATTTTAACTGTCAATGGTAATGTTCAATCACTTTTTTATGACCAATTCGGACTAACTTCGCATTTAACATCCGGAATTGCCCTTAAATCAAAAAATTATAATTTAGTTAGCCAAATTTATAAAACTTATTTAAAAGACGAAGATGAAGAAGAAAAAACCCAATAAAATAAAAAATTTATTGGGTTTGTAATTATAGCAAATTTTTGAAAAAATTTTTAACTTTTTTGATCCATTTTTTAATCTTTCTTATAAAACGGAATAATGTGGACGTGAGTGTGAAAAATTGTCTGTTGCGCATCTTTTTCGTTATTTATTAATAACTTAAAACTTGAAGCGTTTAATTTTTTAACTTGTTCAATTGCAAGTTCACGTGCTTTTTTTACTAAATAAAGAAAGTCTTGCTCGCTAATTGAGAATAAATTTCGTGAATAATTTTTTGGTACGACTAAAAAATGTCCAGGGGAAACTGGGAATTTATCAAGAAAAGCAATTACTTTTTCATCTTCGTAAATAGTTGTCGAAGGTAACTTTTTTGAAATTATATCTAAAAATAAAGTTGTATTTTCCATAATAATTCCTTTTAATTTCAGTTAATTTATTATTTTATTATTGAACTTTAACAATTTTATCTTTTGATTCAACTTTATAACCAATTGATTCAAAAAAGTTTTTCGCATCACGATAAATTCCAGTTTCATCGGCTAAATATAACGAATATGCAAGTTTTGTTTTTTGTTCGTTAGTATTTCAAGGGGTATTATCGAGTGAAAAGTAAGCCTGTTTAGAATTTGAATCTTGAATAATTTTATCATATAGTGGCGCTAATTTATTAACATATTTAATTGAAATTTTTGATAAATCAGCTAAGGTAGTCGGAATTCCGTCGCTAATTTTTGGCAGATCTTCCCCGCCTGGTTTGATTTCAGGATTATAATATGCCTTTTTTTCGTCCCAACTAACATCGACATTGTAAAAATATTTCGCCGAATTCAGACTAATTTCGACAATTACACTAACGGCAAATTTATTAGCATCGTTGTCTCTTGTCGGAATTACGCTTTTAATTTTATATGTCGCACCAGCAACGCTGCCATCATTTTTAATTTCAAAGTCAGAAATTTCTGCTTTATCTTTTGTTTTTTTACGGTCAAAACTTGCTTTTAGTTCAACGGGAAAAATTTTCGCTTTGTTAATTAATTGAAAATTTTTAATTTGTTCAGCGGATCAAATCAAATTAGTTTGCGGATCAAAAAACCCCGATTTAACCTCGCCGTGATTACGTAAGTCGTTAAATTGGAAACTAAGATCGCCTAAATTAGCGTTATGACGGTATAAAATTCCCGAATATCCGAGTAAATTTGCCGTATCCAGTTTGTCATTTTTTGCTAGTCTTTCAAAGTCTTGCTCTTTTCTTGTTAGTTTTGAACTAATATTTTCGCTTCGCAAAAGGTTGTTAAATGAGTTTGTATCTTTGACTTTTAACTGACTAAAAGTGCTAATACTACTTTGATCATTTGATTCAAATTGTCAAACTTGTACTGGATTTTTTGTCAACATTAAGTGAATTAAGAAAAAATCTGGTGAATTTGGGTCAATATTTTGAAAAATTTGTCTAGTGTTAAACGAAGAACGACTTGAAATTCCATCTTTGTAAATTTGTGAGTCTTTAATTAAATTAGGTTGATCAAGTTGGATAAGATAGAATTTTACTAACAACATTTTATTAACAATTTGCGCAATTCCAGTCGCGAAATTTTGGTATAAAATGATAAAACCTTGATCGTTGAAAAGTTTATTATAACCACTTTGGGCAGAAAGGGTGGCAAAATCGTTAGTTGAAAGGACGTTTTTGTTTTGCAATTCGGAAATTAACTTTAAAGTAAAAGTCGGATCAAGACTAATTTGGTATTTTTGGTAAAAATCGAAGGCGTTTTTTGCCTCCTTAAAAAATTCGGAGTTAGTATTTTGAAATTGAACTGTTAAATTCGAGTCACTAGATTTGAATGCGTTTTCCTGTAAAATATTTTCCACAAAAGCGTTTTCAACGTAATTTTTTACATCATTTGAACTTAATTTTCGATCTTCCTCGGCTCGCTCTGATGTATCAACATTAACAACACAAGAAACAAAACTAAAGAAAGAAAAATTTAGAGATAAAAAAAATAACGATTTATATCAAAATTTCTTCTTTTTTAATAGGTTTTTCACAAATTTTCCTTTCAATTAACGGTTAAAATTAAACAAACTTTCAAGATTATCAATTATTGCTTGACGAAGCTCTTTCCCTGAATTCGCCCTTAACTCTCAACGCTCTTTTTGATTATTATACCAAAAATCAGCGTTTAAATCATTTAAAGTAGCATTCGAAATATAATCTTGTAATTTACGGTTAATTTTTAAAACTTGATCAAGAATATAAAAATTTAAATAATTAGTTGATGACTGAACAATTGAAGTTAAAAATTCGTTTTTTTCTTGTTGCGAGTTAGTTTTTTTCAATGCTAACAACTGATTTTGGTAGTCAGGATCCCCAATTAACAAAGCTTGAATGAAATCATTATTGGAGATATCAGCAAAAAGTTGATTAAGATTTATTGTTGAATTTTGTTTAGAATCAACTTGATTATTAGCACTTAATTGTAACTGTTTTTTAACAATTTCGTTAAACTGTCCAAGGTTAGAAATTTTATTAATCGCAAGAACTTTTATTCCTTTAGAATCAAGGGCAACATTTAAATCATCACGTATTTTATAGACTAATTTTACTCTGGTATCATTTTCGCTTGCGCCAAAAGTTTCTAAAAATGCTTTCCCTGCATCTTTTAATTGATTATCAGATAAACCTTGAATAAATGTTTTTAACCTTTCGTTTAACGATTTAATTTCGCTAATTGGTTTTGAATTTAGCGAGCTTGGCTCAACTAATAAACTTGGATTGTTTTTAAAAACTAAAAGTTTTAATTTTTCAAATAAAACTTTACTAAAAAGCTTTGAATTTGTTTGATAATTTGTGATGTTGCCCAAAAAAGGAAAAATATAACCTGCTTCGTTACTACTTAAAATTTGGTTTAATGATGCAATTGGCAACTTACCAAAAACAGTGGCGTTTTGCTTGTTTTTTTCATAATTGACTGTTGATAGCAAGATTTTATCCTGGTTATTTTGCTCAACATCGTTAGAATTTCCGCCTTTAAATTGCTCAATTAGTTCAAGATTGTTGCTAACTTTAACTGCAGAAATTGAATTTGAACTTGTTTTAAGAATTTTATAAGTTAAAAGTTCTTCAAGTGTTTGTTTTGTAAGTTCTCAAGGCGCTTTTGCATCTTTGTTATTTGGTTTTGCGTTAACACTAATTTGCGAAATTTCAAAAAAATTGAAATTTCCTTTCAAAGGCGCTTTTGCATCAAAATAAATTTCGTTAATTATTTTTTCAGGATTCATATATTCCTTAATATACGAATTACTAAGGAAAGCAACGATTTTTTGCTCTTTTAGATTTTGATTTTGCCCCGTTCTACTAATGTTTGGACTAAAACCATTTTTGCCAATTTCAATTAATCCCTGAAATAATTTATCACCTTTTTTATAGACAACTTTCCCTTTTTCATCTTTGATATCATCTTTTAAAACACGATCTTCGATATCGCTTTTAGTAAAATTTTTATTAAAACCAAGTTTAAATCGTGCAAAAGCAATATCACGGGCATTTTGAATTGTAAGCGCGTTCACTGCTTGTTCAAAATTAACGGCATTGTTGAAACGAGAATCAGAATTTAAGTATTTGTTAAATTCTGATTCTCAATTGTTAAAACCAAAAGTTCTTTGATAACGACTTCGTTCATCTTGTAAATATTTTTTTTGTGACTCACGGATTTCATCAAATGATTGCAAAGTAAAACGTCGTGAATTGCCGACAGTTTTATCAGAATTTGAATTTTCTCAGGCTGCTTGAAATACTTTTGATGCTTGATATTCTTGATTATAAAGAAATTCAATTAAATATTTTTGGGCTTCCTGTAAATTATCACGTTGCTTTGAGTGGGTTGAACGAAAAACGCTTAATAAATCTTCGACTTTAAGATTTTTACTTTTCTTTGGTGATTTAAGATCAACTATTTCAGTTTTTGGATCCCTTTTATTTAAAAAATTTTTATTGACATTCGAATAATATAACGGTATCCCAACCCCTAATCCAATTACGGTCAAAAAACCGACTGTTGCAATAAGCGAGATTCAAACTTTTTTCTTTTTTACAGTTTCTTTTGCTGATTTATTACCCTTTATATCGGAATTTAGATTGGCAATTTTTTGAAATATATTCTGCTTTTTCATAAAGATAAAATCCTTAATTTGGTTTGAACCATAAATTATATTATAATGTTAGGTGATTTAAAGTTAATTTTTGGCAACAAAAAAAGTAATTGTTAAAATTAAATAGTAATTTTACCACTTTTTTAGATAATTTTATATAATTTATTGTTAAAATATTAAAATTTGAGTTAATTATGCTATATAAAATTGGTTTTTTTGACCTTGATGGTACCCTTTTGGATATTGGTCGGGGCAGGAATGCGAAAATATCCGAAAAAAATCGCCAATCACTAAACAAATTAGCTAAAAATTGTATGGTTGTGATTTCAACAGGTCGAAAGTTCACCTCCGAAGTCGCAATCATTGGACAAAAAATTTCGGCAAAATTTTATGTTTGCCAAAACGGTGCACAAATTTTTAATGAAAATTTTAAATTGCTTTTCGAAGCGACGATTGATGCCGAAATTGTTAATCAAATTGTATTTTTAGTTAAAAAGTTCAAATTTATAATTTCTTTTAATTCAAAAATTTTTTATTCAAAAAATTTTCTTGTTAAATTTTTAGCTAAATTTTCAAAAAATTTTCAATTTAAATCAATTAACGAAATTTTTGTTCCTGAAAAAGTTAGAAAAATTTTAATTTTATCACCTTGTGTTTTTAAAATTAAGAAAATAAAATATATTCTAAAAAAAATGTTTTCGCAATATATTGAAATTTCAACAATAAATCAAGGTTATGCAATTGAAATTACCGACATTCAAGCTTCGAAAGGTAAAGCTGTAGATTTTATTGCTAAATTTACAAATGTGTCTTTAAATCACACATTTCACATTGGCGATTCAGAAAATGACATTTCTACAAAAAACTTTGTAAAAACATTAATTATAATGAAATCAGCAAAGAAAAAAATTAAAAAAATTGCACACTTTGTTGGCTATAGACGTAAACTTGGTGGTGTTGCTAAATCTTTGGAAAATCTAATTTTTCGTCCAAAATCGGTTGCAGTTGTGGGTTATTATGCCAGTGGTAAGACAACTTTTTTGAAAAACATTGAAAAATCAGGTTATTCTGTTTTATATACCGACGATTTTTTTGCTAATTGTTATTCAACTAACGGCAAATGTTTTGAAGCGATTAAAGAAATTAGAGCTGATTTTGTTAATGAAAATTACCTTGACAAAAATAAGATTCGCGATTTTATGTTAGAAAATGAAGGAAACCGCAATCTAATCGAAAAAACGGTATATCCATTTTTGGAAGAACATTTAAGTAAAAATCATTACCATTTTGTAGAAATACCTAATTTATGGACGGAAAATGCCAATTTTTTGCAATTTTTCTCAAAAGTAGTTTGAATTAAAACTTCTAAAAAGCAACAACTTTTAAACATTGAAAATAAAAAAGTCAAAAATAGTGTTTCACATAAAAATCAAGCGTTAAATTCAAATAAAATTAAATTTTATGATGTCAAAATCTCCCATCGGAAATGGAAAAAACGACATTTTTTCACAAAATTTTTTCACAAAATTTTTAAATAATAATAAAATTTCTAAATACTATGCAGCTTTATTTTGTAACATCCAGTTCTAATTTTAGTCAAAATGATTTAAACAATTTATTATATTTTTACCTTCCGATCGTCAAGCATAAATGTTTCAGTCTTTTTCATTATTTTTTAACCATTAAAAATCTTGGTGAGACGGTAAATTATACGTTTTTAGAAAATGTTTTTAAAATTGGTATTGAAGAATTTCACAAAAATCGTGAAATTTTAGAATCTCTGAATTTAATTGAAACACTCTATGATTCTAGTGAAAAAAAATACTTTATTAATCTAAAAACCCCTTTAAATTCAAGTCAAATTGATAAAAACCCTTATTTAAAGTCGCTGATTTCCGATGAAATCAGTTTAGAAACTTACTCAAATCTAATGCTGCGGTTTAAAAAAAAGTTAAAAATTAGCAAAAACAGTCAAATTGATACAACAAATTTTTATAATCTTTCTAAAAAATTTTACGAAATTTTTGGACTAAACAAGGAAAATACCACCAATATTATTAACTTTCCTGAAAATTTTGATAATAAAACCGCAAAAGAGGAATTAAATTTTGAAGATTATCATTTATATCTAACAAAAAAATTAATTAGACCGCGCACTCGTAATTTGCTATATGCCTATCAGAATGAAAAAAATTTTTCAAATTATGCAATTAATAGCGTAATTGAGTATTCCTACAAAGTCAATAATGACATCGTTTTTAATTATATGAAGAAAATTCTTGATGACTTATGGAAAGATGAAATTATTAAAGGTTCTGATGTCGATCTTGAACTTAATGAAATTTTTAAATTAAAAATAAAAAATAGCGAAAAGCAACTTAATTCAAAGGTTAAAAATACTCTAAAAAACAATATCCAAATAAAAATAAAACCAATTTCAAAATCATTAGATTCAAAACAGCGAAAAAATTCAGTTGATAATAATTGAATTTTTAACGAATTAAACTCAGGTGAAGGTTGACTTTAGAACGTTAAATTAAAATAATTAAAGAAAAACAAACCTATGAACACAAGCAAAATTAAAACAAAAAAAAATATTAATCAAAGAAAAAATAAAAATCTAGTTAATCCTAGTTCATTGTCAAAATTAGAAAAAAAAACGAATTCCAACGCGGATTTATTAGATGATTTCAATAAAGAAAAAAACGACCTAGATAAAAAAGGGTGAATATCTAGCGATAAAAGTAATATTTTAGGATCCGTTATAACTAAAAGTGAACCAATAAAAGTTGGCAATCAAAAGGAAAAATATCTTGACTTTAGTTACAAAACTGCATTAAAAAATCCAATTTTTTCAAAATGAATTAAAAAATATGCAATTACTGAAAAAGAATTTAGAGAAAATATTGACCTTTTTTGACTTTCGCTTCAATATTCAACTAAGCCTAATTATAAATATGAAATTATTCGTAATTTTTTTACTAACAAACTTGCTAGTAAAATCGTTTTTCTCTATGATGAAAATGAAAATAAAAAAGAAAAATGAACCGATTTTTTCCTTTTACCCGAAATAAGTCTTGCAAATGTTGAAGATTTTGTCCACTTTTTCCTTGAAGACAAACCAAAGTCTAAAATAGTTTTGCCGCTAGATCTTTATAAGGATTCGTTTAAAAAATTAACAAAAGAAAATAAATTAATTTATTTCGAAGGTGGCGATAGTTTTCTGCGTTATGCGATTTTAAAGTCTTTTGCGATTATTTTTGCAAAAAATTCAAAAAAAGTCGGCTTTTTTAACCTTTCAGATATTTGCCGTTTTGTCTATGAAAATAAAGTAAATTTAACTGATAAATTAAAAAATATTGAAATATTAATTATTGAATTTGACTTAATTAATAATTATACAACTCCTTTTTTCCCCGAACTTGGTAATGTTTTGGCTGATCGAATAATTTCGGAAAAATTAACTTTTTTAGGTTTTGATGCAAACTTTAACTTACAACAAAATAATGAAAAAATTCTTAAAATAATTGAACATTATGGTTATCAAGACCAGATCTGAATTAATCTAGAAAATGACAAGCAAGTTTAACTAATAGTAGTTTTGTGCTATAATTTATAATGTATTTTTTTATAATTTTGCATTAGAAGGTAGAAAAATTGTGAATTTAGATGATATTAGTCAAGTTATTATTCTAATAATTTGAATTTTAGTAATTTCAACTTTTGTTCTAGTCGAATTATTCACAACTGGAATTTGATCAGGACTTGCAAGTGTTGCGGCAATTCCTTCTTTGTTAATTACAATTTTTACTAACAATAGTTATTGAATTATTCTAATTGAGTTTTTAATTTTCCCAATTTTAGTCCTAATTTTATACTTGACAATTTATAGAATATTGAAGAAAAAATTGGAAAAATTAAACAAAAATACTGGAAATTTGCAAGAGTTACTTAGACAAAAATTAGGTTTTGTACATTTTGAAACAAATGAATATGGTGTTGGTGAAAATCGTTTAGGTCAAGTTAATGTTGAAGGTAAGATTTACCGTGCTTTTTCGATTCCAGGCGAAGGTTTAATCATAAAAGATACAAAAATTCAGGTAATTGAAGTTAAAGGAAATGTTTTGTATATCAAAAAATATAAATAGATGAAAATTGGAAGGTTAAAATATGTCACAATCAACACAAGTAATTTTGTTTATTATTCTTGGAATTATAATAATTTTCATTGTTTTTAGTTTAATTTTGTCGATTAAAATTATTCAGCAATCCGAATTTGCTGTTGTAACAAGAATTGGAAAATACAAAAAAACACTTAATAACGGTCTTAATTTTATTATTCCTTTTATTGATAGAATTATCAAACGTGAAAATTATAAAGAGAAAGTTCTTGATTTTCCCGAACAAGATATAATCACAAAAGATAATGCAGGAATTAAAGTTGATACTGTTGTTTATTTACAAATAACCGACCCAGAAAAGTTTGTTTTTGGTGCTGAAAATCCAATGCGAGCAATTGAAAATTTAGCTGCAACAACTCTCAGAAATCTTCTAGGGGAGTTGGAATTAGATGAAACTCTAACTTCGCGAGATACAATTAATTCAAAACTAACCTATATTTTGGACGAAGCTTCTGATCCTTGAGGGCTTAAAGTTCATCGGGTTGAGATAAAAAATATTATCCCGCCGCGTGATATTCAAAGCGCAATGGAAAAACAAATGCGGGCTGAACGTGAAAAAAGAGCAAATATTCTTGAAGCTGAAGGTCAAAAACTCGCACTTGTTTTAAAGGCTGAAGGTGAGAAAGCATCAGAAATTTTAAAAGCTGAGGCAAAAAAACAGGCACAAATTTTAAACGCTGAGGCGATAAAAGAAAGTGAAATTTTGGAAGCCGAAGGTCAAAGACAAGCGATAAACCTTTTAAATGAGGCAAATTTAAATCCACAAATTCTTACTTACAAATCACTTGAACAACTTGGAAAATTAGCAAACGGACAAGCAACAAAAATAATTTTACCGCCAAATCTTACAGATGTTGCTAAAACAATGGCAGTTGCATCTGAAATGTTCAAGGAAAACAGTTAATTTTCTAATTTTTTAACTCTTATCTACATCAAAAAAGATGCTGTAAATTACAGCATCTTTTTTTGCTTTGTAAAATAAACTTTCTCTGTTTAATTTGAATTTTAAACACCAATTCTAAAAGATGCTATAAATTCAGGCATCTTTTTTGATTTTTAGCAAATGTCAATAGCAATTTTATGTTCTATTTCGTGTAAACCCGTTTGAATTTTAGCCCGTATGAGACGGTTTTCGATGTTTCTATGACCAAAAACCCATTAAATTAGTGTTGTACAAGCGTAATTTTTGTTGTAATTTTTTTTAAAAACTAGATGAATTTTGTTATTTAATGTAAAATAACAAAATAAAGCGTTACTAAAATAGAAAAATTTTCATCCTTAAAGTTATAACTAAATAACAAAAAAATAGCATAACTTGATTAGCAAAAGAAAAAATTGGAAATATTACCTAAAATAAAGCAATATTTCCAATTTTAAATTGCAAAATTTTAAAAACTAATCGTCCTATCTTAACAACTGCTGTGTTGTTTTTTTGTAAGTAATTAACGACATTAGCACGTAAATTAAGATAAAAACTGTCGATAATCCTGTTCATGAAAACAACAAAATTAGCGATAAATGATACTGTGAAGCCGCGGGTAATTCGCTACCAACAATAAGAACATGTATTGATTCCATTGCGGGAAAAATAATCACAAAACTAAGTGCTAGAACAACAATTGATATTAAAATAATATTGAGCGTATGATAAAAAAGTGTTAATAAAGTTGATCCGCCAAGGGCTTTTAAAATTCCGATCATCTTTTGTTTTGACTCAGAAATTGTTTTTGCATAAACAAGAATAAAAGCAATTAGAATAATTACGAAAATGATAAAAACGGCAAATGTAACTTTATTAATAATTGCAATTATTTCTAATGATTGACTCGTTATTACACGAATTAAATTCGAAGGTGGAGTTATTTTTAGATCAAATTTAGCAATTTTTGCTTCTGAGTCAAGTTCGTTATTTTCATCCGTAGTTGTCAAATATGTCGCTAGTTGTGCTGGTTGATAACGATTATAAAACTCTTTTGCATCGCGGTGATAATATAATTCTGAAATTGGCGATTCAAAAATACCAACAACAACAAGATTAAACTTTTGATCTAAAGGCGAGACTGTCTGAATTATATCACCAACTTTTAACTTATATTTTGCATTTAAATCCACGGCTGTAGTTGAAATCAAAATTTGATCAACTTTTTTTGCGATGTTTCCAGTAATTAATTTTAAATTTTCTGGTTGTGCTTTTGCGCTTTTAAGTTTAATCGTAAAAGGAATTAGTGCCGAAGTTTGCTGGTTTTCATTAGGGATATAAGAGTTAATTTCTTTAAAAAGTTGTTGATTTTCGTACTTTTTTGCCAAGTTTTCATTTTTAATTACTAAATTTTCCAAGTTTAGAATTGTTTCTGTGGCAATAAACGAAGGAAAAGTAATTAAATTAAAACTGTTATTTATTTTACTAACTGAACTTTTAATTCCGTGGTTAATCCCAACGATTTTTAGAGGAATTTTATTCTTAACATCTTGAATTTCTTTCACTGTTCCGTGCGTTAAATAAATTGTTTGTCCAATTGGGTTTTCAATTTTTAATTTTTCTGCCGTTGAATTTGAAAGAATAATTTCGTTTGCGTTCTCGATAAATCGACCTTCAAAATTAACAATATCATTCTCGATTCGATTTTTGAAAAAATCGTTAATCTCGATTTGATCTACTGAATCTAGACTAACCTTACGATTTTCATAATAAAAATTCATATTTGCGGTTGAACGCATCGGCACAATTGTATTAACTGATTCAAAACTGCCAATTTGACTAATTTCATCTTGATTAAAAGCTGCTTTTGATTTTTTTTCAATTAAATTTTTATCAAGTGATAAAGTATATTTTTGCTGCCGACTAACTTTTTCTGTTCCTAAATTTAGTTCAAATGCAAAGCTAATCGAAAAAATTGCCGCTAAAAAGGCGATTACAATTAAAATTGTTAATGTAATTTTTTTACTAATATCAGCGATTACAAAAATTGGTGAAATTCGCAATTTATTTTTAAATTGAAAAATTTTTGAAACTTTTTTTGACTTTGATGTTGGTAAATTTTCTAAATCTTGAATTTTTTCTGGTAAATCTTCGTTAAATTTTTGAACAATTGGCTGCTGACCTTTTTGGAGAAAAATAATTTGGTCAGCATATTTTTTGACCATCTCGATATTATGACTAATCACCACAATTGTGTGATTTTTTGACATTTGCTTGATTTTTTCAAAAATAATTAACTCATTTTCCTTATCAAGTGATGCTGTTGGTTCGTCAAATAAAATAAATTCAGATCCACGATTAAGTGAACGCAAAATTGAAATCCGTTGTTTTTCACCACCTGATAAATCTTCCATTTTTGTTTTAAAAATGCTTTTTTCTAAATTCAGAAAATTTGCATTTTTACTGAATTCTTCCTGTTTAAAACTATGGCCTAAAATATTAGTTCCAATGCGAACATTATCAACTGCGGAAATATTATCGATTAGGTTAAAATCCTGGAAAACAATATCAACATTTGGTTTTTTTATTTGCTTTTGGTTTGCATCAAAAAAGGAAATTTGTCCACTATCGGCATTGGTAATTTTTGCGATAATATGCAAAAGTGTTGTTTTCCCAACTCCAGACTGACCCGAAATAAAAGTTAATTTATTTGAGGGAATATCAACACTAATATTATCTAGAATTAATTTGGTACCAATTTTTTTAGTAACATTACGAATTTGAATCATTTTTACTCTCAAGGCACTAATTTTTAGATAAATAACCTTATATTTTAATACAAAAACGCATTTTTATTATCTTTTTAGGTTACCGTTAGTTTGTAAATTATTTAAAAACAGTGATAATTTTGTTCATTTTCAAGTAAAATTAATCTAAAATTAAAAATTTTAATTCTAAAAGTTAAAAACTAAATTTTAATAATTGCGAATAAATGAAAATACTGAAATAAGCTAGAATTAATTAACTGAATTTATATATTTTTTTCTTTTTTGAAAAAATTTACATAAAATTTTCTACTAAATAATAAATTTTACAATTCAGTTTCACTACTTTTTGTGGTATAATTAAAAAAGACTATCTTCATTATTGTCAATTAGTTAGGAAAATGAGAGACATTATTATTTTTAAATATTTTTAAAACAAATTTTTATCATTTTTTATTCTCCAAAATTATGAAAATTTTTTGAGCAGCGAATTGTTCAAAATGAGAATTTGGGTTCAAATATGGAAGAGAACTTTGCATTCTAGTTTTATTATATCATTTAACAAATGAGTTGATTTTTTAATGAGCATCTTCAAGGTTTTCAAAAATTTTACCTTCAACATTCAAGTATTTTCTTTGTAAAATAGCACAAAAGTATTCAACCGGGCGGTTTGCAAGCGCGTTTCCTTTTGTGTGTTGTTTTTTTTGACTTACGTGGTGTTTTATTTTTACCACGTGTGCTAATTAATCCTTTCACGTCATAATTATAATACTTTTTTTGTCAGTTTTGAATTAAATAAGTAACCTAAAAAATTTTACTTTTTTTCAAAAAATGGTATAATTCCAGACAGGGAAAAAAATGCAAACGAAAATCACTACTAAATATATGGGGAATATTGACATTATTAAGAAGAATAATGTCAATATTTTTACTTATTTAGATAGTAGTTTTTCCTTTGATTAGATCAAAAAGTTAGTTAGAGGTCAAAAAATAAAAACTACTATCAAAAATTAATTGATAGTAGTTTTTATTTTTTTAAGAAAATACAAAAGCAAAATTTTTAAAAGAGGAGAAAAATGATGAAAAAACTAAAAAAAATTTTAACCTTTTCAATCCCAAGCACTTTTACTCCATTTACTTTATTATCCTGTGTTGTTCAACCCGCTTGAGAGCGGCAGGAGCTAAATGCTAATTTCAACGTTGCAACTTCTTCGCCGGGGGCTTTCAAAGTTGGTTTTAACACTTTTGCTTGACCAAGCCGCCAGGATGACTACCATGTTAATTCTTTTCTTGTCCAAACTGTCTATGAAAATAATTTAGAGATTGAAAAAAGTGGTATTAGCGAGGAATCTAAAACAAAAAAAGATAAATCTTTTAACTATGAAATTAGCTCGCCTAGTTATTCTTATAATGCTTTTGTAAATCTAAAGGCAATTTTGCTAGTCGATCAAGACGGAACAGAACATCTATTTGATAGTGACGATCACGAAATTGGCTATCTAGAAAAAGGGCAGAAAGCAAAATCTTTAGTAATTCAACTTGGATCTAATAATAAAAAATCAATAAATTCTGATTTTTTCAAGAAAACACTTGAATCTGCAAAAAAAATGCAGTTTTTTCTAAAAGATAATATTCCCTGAGTTGACTATCTTGGAAATCCAAGTGGTTTTTATGTAAAACCAGAAGATTATTTCTACGGATTTCGTGCATCTCGACTTTCAGAACCTGCTTATCGCGCCCGTTTTGGCGGGAGTCTTGAAATTGATAAAATGGCTCAAGAAAAAATTCCAAACTTTGATCCAAAATCCAGTTATTTTACCAACACAATTTCCAATTTTTACCTTTTAGATTTATTCGGACTTGATACAGCTAATTTTGATAAAGAAGATAAATATATTCAAGAATATCAAGGTAGTTTTTCAGATTACAAAGGTAAGAAAGCCCTTAGTTTTGAAAAAGGCACTACAAAAGATAAAGTATTTCTTAGCGGTTTCTTTGATAAAATTGTCCTTGCTGGAATGTTGCGGCCAATTCCTTCAGATTTTATTAATAAAAGAAATAAAGAAACTGCAACTGAAAAAGATGGAATCCTCCAAGGGCGTTTTGGTGAAACAGGTGATGCCCTTAAATTTGGCGCTTATTGGTATGGTGAAGATTTTAAAAAAGATATGCTATTTAATTCACCTTATACAATTACAGTTTGGGATCAACATTTACAAAGTTGAAAAATAAACAAGCATTATCCGCGAACAGATTGGCAAAAAATTTTACCTTATACTTTCAAAAAAATTAACTTTAATTATTCAAAATACAGTTCGCCCTCAGCTTTTGAAAGTTCAAAGTTTAACTCTTATCGTGAGGGAACATTAATGACCGTTGGATTTGATTCGCTTAATGAATCACAGAAAAATCTTGTTGCCGCCGATCAGAAAAAATATGGTTGAACACTTCAAAGAGCTGAGACAAAAAATTCTTTACATAAATGGTATTATTCACTTTTAGTTCCTGGGTCATTAAAACAGGAATTTCGGCCTGAAACTGGAGTGAATTTTGATGAAAATTATTATGGTTTTAATAATAATTTTGCTAAACTGAATTATGGCGTTTCTTTATCTGAACTTGCAAGTGGGAAAGCAAAAGTTATTGAAAATCTCGTTTCAGGTCCTAGTCTTGAATTCCGTCAGATAATTGCAAATGCTTTTAATTTATACACAACTGCACAGACGATTTCTAGTCAGGCACTTGCTTGGTATAATTTTATTGCCCCTGATAATAAAATAAATTCAAGTCCAACATCTAAAACTGCTCGTGATTATTATAAAGAAGCAAATACTATCAAACTAGTTGATTCTGAAGGTAAGGTTTACTACCAAAAAGATCCTGAAACTGAAAAACAGCAAAATTTTGCCAACGTAAATAATGCCCAGAAGCAATTTCAAACTTCAAATTTTGAAGTTTTAAAAGCAAGAATGAAAAAATTGCTTGATAAATTTTATGCTGATAATAAATTATCGGCTAATGAAAAAGTTTCCTGAACTAGTCATAGTTTTTATACTAATACTCCTCAAAGAAATATTGCCGCAATTGAAGAAGCCGCTAAGGCTATTGAAAGTTTGGATCCCCGTCTTGAAATTAAACTAATCTGACCAATTACCGATCTTACAAAAAGAACCAATTACTTACTTACCAAAACTGGTGGACTTGATTATGGTGGCTGAGGTTATGATTATAACGGTATCGGTTCAGTTTTAGATGGTAGAATTCAAAAAAACGGCATTGGATACGCCTTACTTTCAGCAATTTATGCAAAAGGTGAAAATTCTGAGATTGCAAAATCTTATCCACAAATTTATAAATATGCAGTTGCAGCTAAAAAACATTTTGATAAATATGCTCAAAAAGGATATATCCGTAAATTTGAAGAATGAAAAGATGCTACAAATTCGCCTGATTTTGGGGCTGATGACCAACATATGTCCCCTGATTTAGTTAATTTTTTCATTGGTAGTGTTATCGAAACTCAAGATCCGAAAAATCCAGGTAAAAAAATTAAAAAATGGAAAAGTTTTGTTGATGTTCTAAATGAGAAAAATCAAGGAAAAAGTGAAGAAATAGTTTTTGATTTTTATGCTGAATCGGCAATTTTCAATCTTAGTTATCAAGAAGAAAATAATGACCAAGATTTAATTCAATTAAGTTCTGAGTTGAGTTCCCTTTTATCTCCAGGTCTAAACGATCTTTTACAAGTTTCTTCTTCTACCCCTTATGTCTTTCTTCAAAATCCAAATATTATTGCACCTAGAGCTAGCGATACTTATGGCGATTATGTTCCACCTGATATGATTTTTATCAAACCTTTAATGGAAAAAGCAAAAAAAGCTAATGAAATAGGAGATAATTAATGGTCATAAAATATTTTTTCAAACGGCTTGGACTGGCATTGATTACTTTTTTGGCAATTTATATAATTGTCTTTATTTTATTGGCTAATTTTTCGCCCGATCCTTTTAGCGATATAATCGAATCAGGTGGAAAGGGTGTCGACCAAGCAAAAAAGATCGCTGAATTACGTGCTAAATATAATTTTGACAAACCTTCACTTGTTCGACTTGCATATTATACAGCTGATATTTTCAAAGGAAATTTTGGGTCGATTTATAAAACTGGCGAGGATGGTAAAATTCCTGATCTATTTTTTGGCCCTTTACGTTATACAATTTTAGTTTCCCTTCCTTCATTTATAATAAGTGCAACAATTGGAATAATTTTAGGAACAATTGCTGCTTATCGTCGTGATCGAATCGAAGATGCAACAATTTCGGGACTTTCAACTTTTTTTGTGGCAATCCCTTCATTTGTACTAGCGCCATTTGTAGTTTTAATTGCAATTAAAATTGGTCTTCCTTTTGAATTCAAAGATGCAAAAACTTACGGAATTAGCACATCTTTTGCCTCACTTCTACCACCAATTTTTGTATTTAGCATTACTTCAGTTGCCGGTTATGTTTTTCTTATTAGAAATCAAGTTGTTACCGTTTTATCCTCTGAATATATTCTAATTGCCAAGGCAAAAGGGCTTTCAAAACTAGACATTTTTTTCAAATATGTCCTTAAAAATGCGGCAATTCCACTTGTTCGTTCTTTGATTTTTTCTTATATTTTTCTACTTTCAGGTTCAATTGTTCTAGAACAATTCTTTAGGATTCCTGGATCTTCAAGTATTTTAGTTAATGCCGCTTTTGATGGTGAAGTTAATATTTCGATGTTTTCAATTATTTTCTTTACTTCCCTTTCTTTAGTTGTTGATATTATTGGTGATTTAGCCTATGTTTTTATGGATCCACGAATTACTTTTGGTCAAGATTCGCCAATTAGTTACTGAGCACGAATTAAAAACTGAAAACTGCGTAACTATCCAAAAAAGGAGGGAAAAAATGCTAGATCCTAAAGACTTCAATCAAAAATATAATCTATCCAAAGAGCAAATTAGTCTATTAAAACCGGCCAGTTTTCAGCAAAAACACTATCAGGCAACAGGGAAAATTACTGAACTTTGAAAAGATGCAATATTAAAATTTCTAAAATCACCAATTTCACTGACTTCACTGATTTTATTTTTTGTGATTCTAATTATTGCAATTTTTACGATCATTTTAAGCCCTTATAGCGCATCGGCTCCAATTTCCAAGGCTGATCCTTCGCTTGTTTATGAGCAACTTCCAAGTGGGTTGGGAATTATAAAAACAACAGTTTCTAGTGATATTCTTGAAAAAATCAGGTCAATTGAAGCTGATAATAAAATCAGTTTAATTTCAGGTGAAACACGCGAACTTTTTCCCAACCGTTGAGAGATTAACATAAATCCTTATGAAATAATGTCAGTTTTAGAAGGTGGGAAAAAAATTATTTCCCTTGTTGGTACAGACCAATTTGGTCGTGATATTTGACTTCGAAGTTGACAAGGAACATTAAATGCCTTGGCAATTTCGATAATAATTGCCTTGATTCAATTTTTAATTGGTATTATTTTAGGAACTTACCTTGGATTTCATATTGGAACTTGAATTGATAATATTGTCCTTCGGATCATTGACATTTTTGGTTCAATTCCCTGGATTATTATTTTTATCATTTTTATTGCAATTTGAGGACCTTATACAATTACGATAATTCTCCTTTTATCGCTAACAGGATGAACCGGGCCGACTTATCAGGCAAGGTTGTATACAATTATGGCCAAAGACGAAGAATATGTCTATGCGGCAAAAGTAATTGGAGCTTCAAAACTAAGACAGATTTATGTTCATATCTTACCAAATATTTTTGGGAAATTACTATCAATTTTTGTTGCAAGTATTTTCTCTTCAATTTCAACAATTGCTTCGCTTGCATTTTTAGGATTTTTAAAAGAAGGTCCTGATTCTAGTGCTAATTTAGGACTAATTATAAATTCATCAGTCCCACTTGCCGATAAAAATCCAATGGCACTTTTATTACCTTCAATTATTTTAGTAATTCTTGCCGTTACAAGTCGATTTATTGCAAATGGAATTCATGACGCCCTTGATCCGCGTGTAGGAGGGAGAAAATAATGGAAAATAGGGAAAAAAAGAAGATTTTGGATGTCAAAAATCTCCATGTTAGTTTCAAAACAGGACGTAAAGAATATCTTGAAGTAATTCGCGGCATCGATCTTAGTGTCTATTCAGGACAAATTGTCGCTTTTGTTGGCGAGTCTGGATCTGGAAAATCTGTTTGTTCAAAATCACTTTTAGGAATTAATAATTTTGCTAAAACTAGCGCTGATAAAATGTTAATTGACGGAATTGATGTAAAAAATTTTAAAAAAGACTATCAATGACAGCAAATTCGCGGACATAAAATTGGTTATATTCCTCAAGATCCGCTTGTTGCCCTAAATCCGACAAGAACAATTGGCAAACAATTACTAGATAGTCTAAAAAACGACTTACGATTTAAAAACAAGCAAGAAAAGAAAGACTTTTTAATCAAATTACTCGAATCTTTTGGTTTTGAATATGCCAAAGAACGTTTCGATTCTTATCCTCACACTTTATCTGGTGGGATGAAACAGCGGGTAGTAATTGCAATGGTAATCGCCGCTCAACCTTCAATTATCATTGCCGATGAACCAACAACGGCATTAGATCCAACTGTGCAATCATCAGTTTTAGCACTTTTGGATGAAATTAGACAAAAATATAAAATTGCCATCATTTTTATCTCCCATAATATTTCAATCGTGGCAAAATTTTGTGACTATATTTACGTAATGTATGCTGGACGCGTTGTCGAAAAAGGTACAAGACAAGATATTTTTACCGATCCGCGCCACCCTTATACTTGAGCACTAATTTCGGCAATTCCTGAGGGTTCAAAACAAGAAGAACTCTATACAATTAGCGGTACGCCGCCTGATCTTCGCAATTTAACGGCTGGGGATCCTTTTGCGCCGCGAAATGATTATGCTCTTGCCCTTGATTTTGAAAAAGAACCACCATTAATTCCAATTTCAAAAACTCATTCCGCCGCGACTTGATTATTACATCCTGCAGCGCCAAAAGTGGAACTAAATGAAGAATTAAAAACAAGAATTAACTTATTTAAAGAAGTGTTATAATGGAAATCGCCTTACAAACTAAAAAATTA
Source organism: Mesomycoplasma dispar (assembly GCF_000941075.1). NCBI lineage: Bacteria > Bacillati > Mycoplasmatota > Mycoplasmoidales > Metamycoplasmataceae > Mesomycoplasma > Mesomycoplasma dispar. The sequence continues at coordinate 490,708 of NZ_CP007229.1, read as the reverse complement.
GAAAAATATTTCACTAATAAATTCGGCACAGTTAAAGCCGTCGATGGTATTAACATTCAACTGAAAAAAGGGCAAGTTTTAGGAATTATTGGTGAGTCAGGTTCAGGAAAAACCTCGATTGGTCGCTGTCTTGTTCGCCTTTATGAAAATTTTGGCGGACAAGTCCAACTTTTAAACGAAATTATTTCTGGAAAAAAACTATCAAAAAAACAGAACCTCTTTTTGCGGAAAAATATGCAAATGATTTTTCAAGACCCGTTTTCCTCGCTTAATAAACAGAAAAATATTTATGCAATTTTAAAAGAAACACTCGTAATTAACGGGATTATTAAAGGAAAAATCGCTGATATTTTTGCCGATTGAAGGGATGTAATTTTCCATTTTGAGCGCACACTTGAAAAAAAATATCTAGAAATTGAACTGGCAATGTTAGAACAACGCAGTCAAGATTTTCAGGAATTTATCAATTTCTGAGAAGAGCAAATTAATAAAATTGAGGAAGAACTAAGACAATTTGCAACTGATAATCTCTCTGAAAATAAAATTTGGGAATTTTTTAGTCAATATTTACTTTATTTTGAAAGAAAACAAAAACTTTTTGCCAGTTCATATAATTTAGCTTATGAAAATGTCGCTAAATTATATGATTATTTTTACGAAGTTCAAAAAACTTACCGTAAAAAGGAACAAAGTAAAATCGAATTTGAATACCGAAGCGCCAAAAAAGATCTTGATGATTTTAAAGCCGAAATTAAAAAACAGAAAGCCTTTTTTATAAAAAAATTAAACGAAAAAGGACTTAATTTAAAAAAAGAAGCCCAAGATGAACTAGTAAAATTTAATAACCAAAATAATTTAGTTGTCTCATATATCTCCGAATTTCATTATGAATACAAAATTGCTAATAATAAAGCGCTTGTAACAACAGATTTAAAAAATTATTCATTTTTTAAAAAACAAGCGATAATTAACCACGAAATCGCTAAATTTCTCAATCATAGAAATGCCTTTTTATTCCAGAAAAATCTTTTTTCCTTTTTAGAAATAGCAAAAATTGAAAAATTAGTTGAAATTATTACTGATTTCAAAGAAAATTTAATTAAAAAATACCAAAATTTAACTTTTGATAAAAAAGGTGGAAAAAATTATTCAACTACAAAACAATTCCGAGAAAAGATTCGTGACGAACTTGCTAATTTGAATATTGACGAACTGAAAAAAACAGCGAAAAACAACCAAGAAATTTTTGAAAAAAAAGTAAATTTTAAGATAAAATTTTTAGAATTCAGGTATAATATATCATACAACCAAAAAAGAACCGCCCCCAATAGTCAAAATCTTGAAAAAATGAAGCAGTTAGAGTCTAAATTAGCCGAAAAAAAGGCAATTTATGAGGAAGATAAAAATCATTTTATCAAAAAATATAACCAGTGAAAAACAGAAAAAATAGAAAAAATAGTTGCTGAAAACGAAAAGTATAAAAATTTACTAGCAAAAATTAGTTTATATGACCAAAGAATTAATCAAATTCATCGACTTTTCATTTCGAAATTAGTTCACAAACCCGACTTTAATGATATCAGCAACCTGTTAAAAAGTCGATTTCTTGAAAAAATTGCTATCATTAAATCATTAGAAATTGAAAAACATAATCTAGCCCGCGTTTATAAAAACATTCAACTTTTTTACGGAATGAAAAAATTACCTTTGTTTTTTCTTCTGAAAAAATCAATTCGTAAATTTGTTTTGAGCGAATTAATTTATGAAGCTCTCGAGAGCGTTGGTCTTTTACGTTCATTTGCCTACCGTTACCCCCACGAATTTTCTGGTGGTCAACGACAAAGAATCGCAATCGCCCGTGCTTTAATCGTTGAACCCAAAGTCATTATCGCTGATGAACCAATTGCCTCGCTTGATATTTCAATTCAGGCACAAATTATAAATTTGCTGAAAAAATTAGTTAAAGAAAAAAACCTTTCATTAATTTTTATCGCTCATGATTTATCTGTTGTTGAATATATCGCTGATGAAGTTTTAATTATGCATGCGGGAAAAATTGTTGAAAAAGGTAAAACTGCTGCAATTTTCGAAAATCCAATTCATCCTTATACAATTAATTTATTAAATTCGGTGCCAAAAATTTCTAATGCTCACATCCCTTTTGCGCCAATTTTATTTAACAACAAATATTTAGAAGAGCAAAAATACCCCAATATCATTCAGGAACTCCGAGTAAACAACGATCATTTTGTCTATGGTACAAATTCGCAATTGAAGTCCTGAACTTTGAAAAAATTAGAAAAACAATAATTATTCATTTTTTCGCTTAAAAAGCATATTTTTGGCAACTTTTTTCTACTAATTTAAGCTAATTTTTGCAAAAAATTCGCTAATAGTAAAATATTTTACAGTTTTTCTAGTAATTCAAGGGCAAATTTGGCCGCTTTTTGAGCGCCATTTTTGATTGCAAAATTGATTTTTTCAATCTGGGAATTATTTTCGATTTGGTCAGTTAAGTATTTGATGCAATAGAAATTTAAGCTGTTTTTTGCACTTATTTGTGCAAAAGCAAATGCTTCCATATCGAAAAAATCGACAAATTCAAAGTCGCTAACTTGTTCTTTTCTAGAAATGAAACTATTCGAAGAAGCAAGGATAAAATTTTCACCAATTCTATTATTTTCATAAAATTCTGGCTCATATGGCAACTGACCTGGCGGATATCAAGGCGTTTTTGCATCGAGAAGAAAAAATTTTTTTGGAAAAATTAGTCGATTTTCCATTTTTGCAAAATTAATTTGCAAATTCGCCCCACAAGCACCATAATTTATGATATTTTTAACAGCAAACTGGAGAATAACATATTGGGCAAAAATTGCTGAATTAATTAGTCCAATTTTTGAATTAACATACAAAAAGTAATGATTTTTATATTGAAATAACGAAATTTTTGAACTAAAAATTTCGAAGTTTTCAATTAAAATTGCACCTAATTGTTCTAGATTTACTTTTTCGTAATCATCAGCATAAAAAATTGCTGTACTAATTTTGGTGTTTTTCATAAAGTTGATTTTGCTGTGGTGAATTTAGCGCATCTTTATGTTGGTCTTGCGCCATTTTTACTAATATTTTAAAGGCTTTATCTAGATCTTGTTTTGCAAGTGAACGCAATTTTTGCACTCCCAAAAACCGACGACCGCGAGCTAATTTATCGGCAACGTAAATTGCTTTATCGAATAAAGACATTTCAAAACAGAGACTAGTATGACAAGAAATTGCATAAATTATTTCTTCATAAGGAAGTAAATAAATATTTTTTAGTCAAATTGATGCAGAAAGTTGGTGTAATTCGTATTCCTGAAGATTATTAGCATCAATTTTTTGCTCCCTAAGAAAGTTAAGGTGTTGATCTTTTGTCCATTTTTTTGTAAGATCGTGAAATAAGCCAGCATAATAAGCCATTTTTGAATTCAGTCCGTTAATTTGTGCATATTCCTTTGCAAGTTTTGCCGTATTTCTTGAATGAATTAATCGTTTTGAATTACCGAGAAAACCTTTTAGAATTGATTCAGTGTATAAAAAATTTTTCCCAATATAAGCTCTAACTTTGACATCAAGGGCATGAAAATCACCTTTTCTTATCTCTGAGGAACTAAAATTAGGTAGTTTTGAAGGTAAAATCATCGCTTTATAACGTTTTAAATGTTTAAAATCGGGATAATTTTTGCGTGTAAAAACAACAAGTTGGACTTTTTCGATAATTTCTTTATAGTTTTTCCAGAATTTAAAATTTGCTAGATTATCAGAGCCAATAATTAAAAAAATCTTTGTTTCTGGGTATTTTTTTGCAAAATAATTAACTGTGTCAATTGTGTAACTAATTTTTCTTGCCTTAATTTCAAAGTCACAAACTTCAGTTTTTTCAATTTGCACTAACTTTAACATTTCGTAACGAAATTTTGCATCAGCAATATTTTTTGCACCTTTTTTGAGCGGACTTATGTAATTAGGTACAAAAAAAAGTTTGTCTAAATCTAAAAAGTCAACCGCTTTTTTGGCAATTTCTAAATGTGCTTTGTGTACAGGGTTAAAAGTGCCGCCATAAATTGCAATTTTTTTAAATTTCATCATTTAATAATCAATTGTTCCAACTGTGACAGCCGAACGAAGATCCTTAATTTTTTTTGATTTTTCAATCTCTTTTTGCGGATTTTTCAAAAAACGGCGGATATAATCGCCAACGCCGCCTTCTTTGTTTGTTTTATTCAAAACAACAGTGGCATGTTTTTTTACTTGTGGCGGCGAATTTTTCATTGCTACCGAAATTGTCGAAATCGTGAACATCCCAATGTCATTATAACTATCACCGATTGAAATTATATTATCAAGATCAATTTTATAATAACGGGACAACATCGAAACTGCTTTTGATTTATTAACACCGATTGCGGTCATATCGAAGACAAAAGTATGATTTTCACCTTTAGACCAGGCGGAAAATTCGCCTAAATCGCCATAACGCCGTTCTAAATAAAGTTTAAAGTCGATTATATTTGTTGTTGGTTTTGTATCTAAAATCAAACAGGTCGGTTTTAAAGGAATTTTATGAAAATTAAGTCCTGGTTTTAAATTATTAAGATGGTCAAAACCAAAAACTTGCTCTAATTGCTTATCACGTTTTTTAATTTTTGCCCATCCTGGACCTTCAATTGCAACATTTGAAATTTCATTTTTAACTCGTTTATCGCCCATAATGTATAAAATATCGTTTAAATTAATATAATTTATTGTCGGTACAAAATCGCTATCAGTGGGGTTATGCACAAAAGCACCGTTAAAATTAGCAACAATTGTATTAAGGCCGAGTTTTTCGTAGATTGGCTTTGTTGATCTTCACGGTCTTCCAGTTAAAATACAAACAGTATGTCCTAATTCAACAGCGCGTTTGATTTCTGTTTCGGTATCAGGGTGAATTTCTGAAGTTGCACTGTCTGATAAAACGGTGCCATCAAGGTCTAAAACGAATAAGAAACGATTTGAAGTTTTCATTTTTAGAAATTATACTATAAAATACGGCAAAATTGAAGTAATTTGTAAGTTGTTAAAATTTGTTAAATTTTATAACCAGCGAAAATCAACTTGCTAATTTAAAAAAAAGCAATCTTTCTACAAAAAAAGACTTGTTTGGTAAAAGTAATAAAATTTTACCATTAGATAAGAATTCTATGTTAGATTTTATAACAAATACCACAATTAATACAAATGCTTGCAATGTTAATTTAACAGGGAAAAGAAGTAAGCAGAATTATATATAATGATTAAGTCTCGCTTAAAAATTTGAAGTGGTTTTTAGTTTTTTTAAAGCAAATTTTTTGCGAATATTTTTTATATTTTTTACTTTACTAGCCTTTGAGGTATCAAAGGCTAGTTACATTTTTTTATATAAATACATTACAGAATTTTTTTTTAAACCGAACGATAAAAATATATATTTTGTTGTTGCTTTATTAGTTGCAGCATTATTATTAATATTTGTTTTTCAAATTTGTTATGACTTTCAACATAAATGATTAGAAACTAGAGTTTTTATTTTAATTGCAAACAAAATCTCTAATAGAATTTACAATTTGAATTATGTAGATTTAAAATCAACAAAAATTGGAATAGTTTCATGATTTAATTATGATATAGAAAAAATTATGTCTCTTTTATCGATGTTTTTTTCTTTTGCTAGAATAGTTTTTGCTCTTTTTACAACAACTATTGCGATCATTTTATTATCAAAATATTGAGGTTGGATTGTTTTTTTGAACGTTCTTTTTTCAGGTTTTATTATTTATTTAACCCAAAAAAAATACGGTCCACAATTTCAAGAAAAACATAAAACATTATCAGATGCTTCGCAAAATATAACAAAAAATAATCTTGATATTCTTAATAATTTTAAATTATTCTATTTTCATAGCAAGACTAAAAAAATATCGGGAAAAATACTTAAAAATTTTAAAATTTTCACAGAAAAACAAATACCAGTTTATAAATGATCTTTAAAATCGAGTTCTATATCCACCGCATTAGTTTATTTATTTAATTCAATTGGATTTATATTAATTTTATTATTAACCGTTTTTAAATTTTATGAAATTTCTATTTTTATACCATTAACAAACTACTCTATAAGTTTGTTACAAAATTCTATTAATTTTTTATCCAATCTTATGCAGTATTGAATTGTTAAGTCAAGTATTGTAAAAATTTTTCCAAGCCAAAAAACAAAAATTGAAAAAATAAATTTATTAAAACCGATAGAAAAAATTCAGTTTCAAAATGTTTCATTTGGCTACGATGAAAATTTGGTTATCAAAAATTTGAATTTAATGATTGAGAATAACAAAAAATACGCACTGATGTCTAAAAGCGGGTCTGGGAAATCAACTTTAGTTAAATTAATGTCTGGAATTTATGATAATTATCAAGGAAATATTATCATTAATGAAAAATACCAACTTAAAGATCTAGATTTTAATTATATTAGATCGCAAATGGCAATAATCGATAATCAGAATATTATTTTTCCTGGAAATATAGTAGAAAATATCACTTTATTTTCAAAAAATCCAGATTTTGCTAAACTTAATCAAATAATTTCAGAACTTCAAGCAAATTGGATGATTTTGGAACAAAAAGTAGATTCATCAACTCTTTCAGAAGGTCAAAAGCAGTTAATTGTTCTTGCTCGTTTGTTATATCATGAAATGAAAATTTGAATAGTTGATGAAGCTCTCGATAATATACAAAAAGATCTTTCGAGTTTGTTCCTACAAAAATTAATTATTAAAAGAAATATAACTTTAATTTATGTGTCTCACCACATAGAAAAGGAAAATTTAGATCAATTTGATAAGTTAATTTCTCTATAACAAATATTTGTTTAAAAAAACAACAAAACCTGGTCGGGAATCGTGATTAATTTTATAGACAAAAATATCGAAAATAATAGTGATTTTTTAGTAAAAAAATCAAGCATTTTTTGACATATCATATATACAAAATCAAAAATCCCTAATTCAGGTTGAAAAATACATATTTCTAGTTTAATAAAAAACATTAGTAAGACTTTATTTTTAGTTTCTAATTACTGTTACAAAAATAAGTTAACTTTCAAATTTATTGCCGATAAAAATAAAATAATAGAAAATCAGTCAAAACTTTCTTGAATTTTTAGTTTTGGTAAGTTTATTACTATTTATTTTGTTGATGATATTCAGTTTTTGAAGAATATAGGCAAAATTTCTGAATTATTAAAATCATTCAACGGAATTCAAATTCATTCTGATAGACTTTTTTTTGATTCAAAAGTAGTTAACTATCGGTACGGATCGAATTTTAATACCCCCGAATCTAATTTTTCAAAATCTGATCGAAAAAAAAATTACTATTATTTGCCAAAAAACGTTAAGGAAATATTGCCTGAAAACACAAGTATTGCTCGGCTTGATAATTTTTTGGTTGGCGGACAATATGAAATATTATATATAGTTCACCAAAATTCTGCCTCTAATGTGTATATAGCTCGCAGAGAAGAAAGGTTTTATATTGTAAAAAGTTGTCCAATTTATGCTATTTTTTCTAAAAATAAATCATGTATTTTTTTTAGAAAAAACGAACTTAAAATTTTAAAAACCTTAAGTTCGTTAAAAATGCAAATTACCCCTAGATTCTTGGATAGTTTTATTGTTGAGAATTCTTTTTATATTATTAGAGAATATATAGTTGGCAAAAATCTCAATTTTTTTATGACTCAAAATTCAATATTTAATTTGAATTCTGTTAATAGTTTTGTATCAATTTTGGTTGATAAATTGATAAAAACACTATCAACCATTATTATAATTCATAATAATAACATCGTTTTAAACGACATTAATTTATCAAATTTTGTTATTACTAGCGATGACAAAGTTTATTTTTTGGACTTTGAGTTTTCTTTTTTATTGAATGATAAAAAAACCAGTTTTATTGATAAATTAGAACTTTCAACTGATAAATTCAATCTTAACAAAACAAAAATAAACAGCACAAAAAAAGACATTATGAAGTTAACAATTTGTTTTATTGAATTGTTTATCGGGCAAATCCCCAAATTCTATTCACAAGAAAAACTAAAGTGGTTTTTATTGTGCTTTTTTAATTTTGTACTTTTTTATGGGATAAACTTTTCTTTCTTTAAAATTTTATTAAATTTTCTCGATTTAAACATTGAGACAGAGAAAAATATACTTAATTTAAAAAAATTAAAAATTGATAATAACTCAAAAAAAGAATCCTTATGCTTAATATCAATAAAGGCTGTTATCATTGAAAAGTTTTTATCAATTTCAAAGCATTTTTCAAACCATAAAATAAGTAAACTTAATTTTTCAGATTTTAGGGTTGATTTTGTTTTCAAATCAATAAATAAATTTCCTATAATTAATAATCACATTAAATTAATTGATAAAGTGGAAAAAATAACCAAATTTTCTAATTTTGCTAAATTCAAAACTAAAAACCTAATTTTTTGGTCCTTTTGATTTATCTACAAATATAAAAAAATAAATAATGAGAACTTCAAAAAAATGTATTTAAAAATTATTAAATACTTGTTTGACGAAAGAGTTGTTAAATTGAAAAAATCAGTCGCTTTGTCAAACAAACATTATTTATCTCCGTATTTATTGGATGGAATGGTTGGGTTATTTTGGTTGGTTAGACTTGGTAATGTGAAAGAATATTTAGGCGAAGTTGAAGAATTCGAAAAATTAACAACCGCCCACATTTCAAATAAGGTTAATTTTTGGCAAGGGCTTTCAGGAATTATCCATTATTATTCAAAACTTGAAACAAACTCCTATAATGAAACTTTACAACTATGAGTATATTCAATTTTGAATCTCTGAAATGATACAAATAAAACTTTTGTTGAAATTACAGGGTACAAAGCGTCTTACGATGACAAGATTAATGCTGATTTAATAATTTTTAATTCACTCGAATTAGCAATTAAAAAATTGAATCTCAATATTTATAACTTCAATTTAAACAAAACTTCAAACAAATCGACCATTAACAAAATATGTAATAATAAAGCTGTTTTTCGGATATCTAAAATAGTAGATCAAATTCAAAATGTAGGGAAAGTTTAGTTGATTCTAGAAAAATGAGAACAATTTTTAAATATAATATTATAAATATAATTATTTCAATTTTTAATTTTGCATTAACTTTTTATTTGGCAATAGCGCCAAAATTTTTATTTGAAGCAATTTCAAAAACCAATCTTCAAAATATTTTAATTTTTGGTTTAAGTCAAATTTTAGCATTAATAACTTCTGGTTTAATTTCGGTTTTTTATGCCTCGTATTTTGCCACCCTATTTTCGCTAAAAAACACTAACAATTTCATTAAAACTAAAATAAAAATTAAAGACATTAATTACAAATCTTTTTACTCAAAAACAGAAGGTGAATGAAATTCTCTTCTTTTTAACGATCTTTTTACAAATTCAAACCAATATTATATAGGAGTTGCGGTTTTTTATTTTACCTTATTCCCATTATTTGCATCAGTGGCATCCGCTTTTTGGCTTAATTATATTTTAGGAATAGTTATGATTCTTTTTAGTATTATATGACTTTTCTACCCTTTATTTCTTAAAGAAAAAATAAACAAAAAAATACAGGAAAGATTAAACAAACTTTCTAAATTAAACGCAAACGTTTCAAATGTTTTAAAAAAAATTGACGGCCTTTTATTTTTTAACAAAATTCAAGTTTTACCAAAAATCATTAAATCTGATGTTGAAAATTTGGCCGAAGCAAACGCTAGCAAAAATTTTTGAACGAGATTATCGAGTTCAATTTCAACTTTTATTGAATATTTTTTAACAATAATAATGAATTTAGTAATTATTTTAACCAGCACACAAGTTGGTTTGGGGTATTTAAAAACTGGAATTTTAGTTTCAATTTCGACAATAGTTAGTTTCTTTTTGCAAAGAATTACAACTTTTATGCAATATTTTTTGAACAATATTGCAATCAAAAAAGGTTTAAAAAAAGTTGACATCAATTTTTATGATAGTCAAAAATGAGAAAATTTTGAAGAAAAAATTGAGACTATTCGCGTTGAAAATCTCAATTTTTCATACGAAAACAAACCTGTTTTTAAAAATTTAAACCTTCAATTTGATTCTGGTAAAAAATATTTACTAAAAGGACCAAATGGTTGTGGAAAATCAACACTTTTAAAAATTATTTTAGGTCTGCAAGAAAATTATCAAGGAAAAATTTTGATTAATAATAGAGATTTACAAAAAATCAACCCGCTTGATTTAGTCAAACAAATCAGTTATCTTGATAGTAATTTCGATTTAATTGGCGAAAATATAGCAGAAAATATTTACTTTTTTAATGAACAAAACAAAAATAAATTAAACAAGGTAATCAGAGATGCTGTTTTGGAAAATGACTTTTCAGAAACTAAAAATAAAGAGGAAATCGATCAAAAAGATTTTTCTGTTGGTCAAAAACAAAGAATCAATTTGGCTTCCCACTTATATGAATCAAAAAAAATAATGATTATTGACGAATCGCTTTCGAATATCGATATTAAAACCGCAAATAAAATTTTAGAAAAACTACTTTCAAAAACAGACTTAATGTTAATTTTAATTTCGCACCATTATTCTGAATTTCATGATCTAAAATTTGATAGAATTATTGATTTTGCTGAATTTGAATAAAATTAGCAAAATTAAACTAAGGAATGATAATTATACAAATTTGCTATATTAAGTTATTTTTATTTTTCGTCTTATTTAGATTAGTATCAAAAAAACCGTTTTTTATTTGACGGTATGACCATTCAATGAAAAATTGTTAACAAATACGCTGATTATAAAAAATTAAAAAAAGAAGATTTTCACAAAAAGGCGGAATTAAGTCAACATTTAGACTATGAAAAAGCAACCGAAGCAAAAATGGCGTGCATAGAATCAACAAGCAAAACGGGTTTTGGGCAAAACTGCGAACTATAATAGCAATAATATTCATCTAAAAATACCAAGAGACCAAAATGCCAGTTTTGAGAACAAATTAATCGCTAAATACGAAATTTTCCTTATTATTGAAATAGCAAAAATTTTTTAACCTTCTTTGCTATTTTTGAAATTTCAATCAAATTAGACAATTTAATGCCCTAAAAACCCTTATTTTTCAAATTGATAGTTACTAATTTGGGCATAAACATTTTCATCATCTTTAAATTGGTCATAGTCGCTTTTGGACTTAATCGTTCAAAGATTAATTGGTAAATTATATTCTTTAATTAATTCAGGGTATTTTTGGTACATTTTTGTTCACGGATGTAAAAATTTACAAATTTTTTGCACTTCTGATTTTTTTGTTACCAAAAGTTGATTTTTTGTCCAAAAAAGAAGTGCTAATTTGAACCTTTTATCCAAATTATGCAATCTTTTCAATGTTGCGAAGTTAAATGATGAAAAAATAATTTTTTCATAAAATTCATCGTTATATTTCTGCGCTAATTTATGAACTTCTTCTTCAATTCCTGGATATTCGTTCATATCGGTTTTAAGTTCGATGTTAATAATTTGGAATTTATTAAGAAAAGCATTAAGAAATTCATCAAGCGTTAAAATTGTTTGCTTTTTAGTTTCGATTTTGAAAAAATGACTATGGTCATCATCGGTTAAATCGACTAAATTTGTATCAGCAATTACTTTTTTAACCCCAGCAGTTCGAAATGTATCTTCATCGTGAATAATTACAATTTGGTGATCTTTTGTAAGATGAACGTCAAGTTCGACACCATCAAAACAAAAATAATAAGCCATTTCGAAGGCAAGATATGTATTTTCTGGAGCAATTCCAGAAAAACCACGATGGGCTAATAAAAACTGTTTTTTAGGCATCACCTAATTCCCTTCAGCAATAATTGTCAAATTCTAATCCTTAAAATTTCGGTTTTACTGGCAATAAAAACATAAAAACACAAAATAAGCCAATAAAAATAATTATTTATTGCAAGTGCTACAATGATTTGCGAATTTAAAATCGGCATAATTTGATAGTCAATTTTAAATTTATCTTTTCAAAAAATTTGGAGATTTCCAATTTTTAATACTTGACTAACAAAGTTTTCATTTATTTTAACAGTGATTTTTTACTTCGTATTTACTATTTAGTAAAAATTATAACAAACAATAAAATTTTTCAACTGAAATTGAAAAATTTTTTACATTACAATTTTTTATAAAAATAGGAATTTAATATATTTTTATAAAAAAAAGGGGGGGATTAAATATTTTGTCTCTTAAGTTAAATCTGTTTTGATAAAATTTATCATAAAGGACTAAAATATCAAAAAAGAGCAAAAAAAATTATCCCCATTTGAGTTAGAAGTTGAAAAAATTGTTAACAAATACACCGATCATAAAAAATTAAAAAAGAAATTTTCATAGAAATTTCGAATATATTTAAAACTTTTACAGAGATACTTTGACAAAATTAACGACATTTTTTAAATATCCATATGAATTAAGACAAACAATTTATACGACAAATTCAATTGAATCAGTGAATAAATTAATTAGGAAAAATACAAAAATAAAAGCCGAATTCAAAGTGTGAATTACCTTTCAAAAATAAATTATTTGGCACTGCAAAACGCAAGCGAAAAATGACAAAGGAAGCTAAGAAATTGACACATAATTAAAAAACAATTAGAAATTATTTTCCCTAATCGGCTAAATATGTAAAATTAAATTAGTTTTCTATTTGAAAAATCCATAAAAATTTAAAACACAAAATTATAAACAATCCTGCAAAAATTGAACTTAAGAAAATCATATGAAAGAACTCATTTCTTATATGGAAACCCTAAAGCAATTAGAGGGTAAATATGTTGGAAAAAATTAAAGAAAAACTAGAAAATTCAGATTACATTTTCATAAATAAGTCCAAATTTATCTCAACACAAAATATAAATTTTAATCTTTGGGATTCCTTCACTACGCTAATTCACCAAACTGGGAATCTCAGGTTGTCGAATTTTTGCAAAATTAATATTTAATAAACTTTTATAGTTATAATTGCTAAATTTTTTTCACAAAAACAATAATAAAAAATCTACAATTAACTTGTAGATTTTTTTATTATTGAAAAGAAAAACTTCTAATTATCTAAATATTTTGAAAAATCAACTTTTTCAAGAATTTCAATAATTTCCTCTTTGCTTTTAGCCTGAATAATTTTTTCAATGTTAGTAGTATCTTCGAAAGCGGCAACAATTTGTGGAAGTGCAACTGATGTATGAATATCGGAACTAGTTGCACCTAAAGTAATAAGAATTTGTACTGGGCGACTGTCACCATCGAAATAAAAAGGTTTGTCAAAAACAACAAGTGAAAAACAATCTTTAAAAACGCCAAGACCAGCTTCGGCATGTGGCATCGCTAAAAAGGGCGCGAGAATGTAATAAGGACCGTTTTCGATTGTTGAAGTAATAATTGCATCGATATAACTTTGGTTAATTAGTTCTTTTTCAACCAAAGGTTTGCAAGAAATTGCAATTGCTTCCTGTCAAGTTGATGCTTTTTGGTCGATTAGAATTGAGTCATTTTCGATTAAATTTTTAAGTAAATTAACTGACATAGGCAAAATACTCCGAGCAAATTAACGTAGTTCTTCTAAAACTGGCTCAAGAGCAGTTTTGATTTCATTTTCGTCCATTAAGTTGGTCACACCAACAATTTTTGCTTTTTGGTTTGGATTAAATTCACTAACAAGATGTTTAGATGCGATAATAACATCAACTGAATTAGTAAGTCCTTTTGATTGCCCCATTGAAAGCGCTTCAACAGATGCATCAACTCCTAATTCTTTAACAATTTTTTGCACTTTCAACTTAATTATCATTGAAGTTCCCATCCCGTTTCCGCAGGCTGCAACAATTTTTAATGACATAAACACCCCTTTTTTTGAATTAAAATAGATAAATTTAAATACTTTTTAATCAATAAAAATAAAGTACTTTAAAAAAATTATACAATATTTTTTAAAAAAATTTAAGTTTAAATAAAAAAAACTTTGGCATTTTTGTTAGCCAAAGTTTTTTGATAAAATTTTATTTTTTAATGAAACTTTGTTAAATTTAGGCTTCTTTTTCGATAAGATCGACATCAATTTTTAACAGTTTTTGCAATCAAGTTTTTTTATGTTGTTTTGTTGAATCAACTGCTTGTGCAAGTAAAATTAATAGAATTATTGCTATAACAACAGAAATCCATCCAAGAACAAAGTGGAATTGACCGATGATTAAGACGATTCCAAAGAAAAGGTTTCAGTCACCCATTCCTAAAAATCCGGTTGATACTGGGTTTTGAATTTCGGAAATTCCGGTGTTTTTATTGAGAAGTGATGGTATTCCGCTATCAGAAATGTTTTGTACTAATTTAAGTGCAAAAGAAATTATTATGATTTCAAAAAATCCGATAATTGCTGGAACAATAAATGATGCTTTTCATCCACCTGAAGCGTTTGCATATACTCCCATTGCTCCAGAGTTGAAAAAGAGTGTAATGAAAAGTGGGACAGCAACAAGTGAGTAATTATTTCCCGGAATTGCTGCAAGTCCAATAGCGATGAAAACAGCTAAGAATTGTCCTAAAACTCCACCTAAAAATCCGTAAGTTACGGCATTAATTGAAAATCCATAAGTTGCAGCAATATCAACAGCAACAACCGCGCCTGGAATTATTTTTTCAGAAATTCCGTGGAATGATTGTTGCAATTCAGTAACAAACATTCTCACTCCAGTCATTAAGGCGATTAAGGTTGCAATAATTCTTAAAACTCCACCAAAAATTATAAAGACAAAGTTAGCGCCACCAAAAGATCCATTTCAGGCAGCACCAATACTTTTTGCGGCTTCACTAGCATTTTTTATGAAAACGGGAGAATCTTTATCAACTTTTGGACCGGCAAATCCGTTATAACTAGAATTTATAACGTTTTCAACACCATAATAACCGATAATAACGGCGAATAAAACGGCGAATAAAACAAGGATAATTATTGTTTGAGTAAAAATGTTATCCTCAAAAATTTTAAGTGATTGTGGTAATTTACGATTTTCAGCACTATGTTCTTTTTTTCCAAAAAAGCGACCCATTTTATAACTTGTAAATAAGGTAAGCATTTGTTGGTGACCAACGGCAAAACCAGCATTTTGGGTTACTAAATTAGTCATTTTTAGGGTTGCAACTGATGAAGTTGCCCAGTAAATTCCTAAAAATAGCCCGGAAATAAAAACAAGACCTGCTTGCTGACCAACGCCAATTCCGCCATCAACAAGTGGAATTGAACGGAAAAGAATTACGTACAATAAAGCAGTTACAATTGATGATTGCTGCAACATAACGTGTCCGGTAATCATAATTGCGTTTGTATTTGTAAATCTTTTTGCTAAAACCATTAAAATATTAACGATAAAAGCAAAAATGAAAGTAAAGGATACTAATGTAAGAAAGTCATTTGCTTCACCAAAACCTTTTTGGAGAAAATTATCAGCAGAGGTTCAACCTAGATAAGGATCAAGGGGAACAACTCCACCTTCTCTAATTTTCCCAATTGCATCAAAAACTGGTTTTGCAAGACCAACAAGACCACCGGATCCGACTGTAAGCAAGAAAACTCCGATTGCAGTTTTTAGTGCTCCAAGTATTGATTCTACTTTTCCCCGACCTAGGGCAAGATATCCAAAAAGAACAAGCGATCCGAGTAGAAGCGGGTTTTGTCTTAAATAGTTATCAAGATAAACACGACGAGCTAAAAAACTAAGGGCGGTACCAAAACTTTCTTTGTTATGCCCAATTCTAACTCCGAGAGTAATTCCGATAATTAAAATATTAATAAATAAGAAAATAAGTAAGCCAATAAGAATTTTTTTATTCTTACCTAGTGACATTTTATTTCCTTTCTAAACTTAAATAAAAAAGAATAAATAACAAATTAATATAACAAATTAGTCTAAAATATATTTTTTTAAACTTTTTTAATTCTTCTAGATTTTAAAGGTCTTTTTTAATTCTAGAACATAATCTGGAAGAATACTTGGATCAAATTTTCGTGGTTGGTCAAATGCAAGAATTTCGGCTGGGTTGTTAATTAGCATATCGTTAATCGCATCATCGCTAACTCCAACTTCTTTTAAAAGTGGAATAAATTTATCAAATAAATAAGTAAATCCAAAAGTCATTTTACCTTTTAGAAGTCCATAATTTCTTTGGTATAAAACTCTTCCGGCATCAAGTGAGAGCGTAATATGTTTTTGAAGTCCTAAATCAACAAGATATTTAATATTTTCAGCAAGTGTTGCATCTGAATAATATTTAACACGGTCAGGACCATCAAAACATAAAGTTACACCAAGTTCTTGAATTATTTTTGCATAGTAATATTTATTTGGATTTTTATTTAAATGTGATAACTGAATTTTACGCGGATTTGCCCCAAAATCAATTAAATATTTTGCGGCTTCGTAAGCCATTGTTCCTAATTGGGTATGAACTAAAATTGGCGCCCCAGTTTCAATTGAAGCTCTTGCAGCAACTTCAAGTGATTTTAACTCGAGACGGTCAATTGCTCCATAACCAGTTCCAGCTTTAATAATTCCTGCTTTTGCTTTTGAACGTTTTACAACTGGTCCAGAATAGTTATACTCATCCATTCCCTCGGTAATTTCGGCAACAACCATTTTTGTAATTTCATCGGTTGGTGCAAGCGCAAGTCATGAAGAACCTTTGTCATAAAAAGCGGCTTTGTGAAATCCAGTTGCCATAATAATATGAATTTTTCCTGCAAGCGCCTCGGCAATTTCGAGCATTCGATAAACATCGCGCCCAACATTTGGTGGATCCATTGTTACTAATGTTTTTCCACCACGCTCAGCAAATTCAAGCGATTCAGCGATCGCTGCTTGATTTGAGAGCATCACAAAATCTTGGTGCTCGTGCGCTTCAGGTCCATAATTTTTAATTAAGTGGTCATGGCAATCAACTATACCAAGTTCATCAGGGTGAATATCACCTAAAACAGTTCTTGAAAATTTGTCCATTTTGCATCAAATACTGTCCTTTCATTAATTGTATTAAACAAAAATATAAATTTTGTTTTTTATAACATTTTTAAATTATACCATTTTATAACGTTGAAACATTTCATAAACTTAAAAAAGTATAAGAAAAAGCAAAACCTTTTAAGTTTTGCTAATTTTTTTTATTTTTTGCAAAAAATGGCAAACAAGGCCTAATTTTGTTCGCTAATTAACTTGAGAATATCATCGGCACTTGTAGTTTTTTTATTTTCAACACGTGTTGATTGAATTAATGAATCAAGAATAATTCCAGAAATTTTTGTTGCTTTAAAATTACCATTATCTGTTAAAATTTTTAGTTTATCACCTTGTTCTTTTAACGCTTTTAACATTGATTCCATTGAAATGATAACTGAACGAAGATTTGCCATTTTTTCGTATAGACTTCAGTCAATTTTTTTCACATCATCTTTATTGATTAGTTCGTAACTTTTTTTGTTTTTAGTTTCAAAATCAACAATTTTGTCAAAATATTCTTGATATTTTGCTTTAACTTCTTCTAATTTTTTTTCGGTTAGAATTTCTTTGGTTGGAACAAAATAACCAGTGTTTTCCATTAAATAATCGACATTATCAACCATTTTGCCGTCAATATCATTCTGACCAGTATAAAGTCATTCTAAAAATTTAATTGTCGCTTTATTAATTTTTTCACTATCAGTTCTAATTGGAATTAAAGAAGAACCACCAGCAGCAAAAACTGAATAAGGAGAATCGCTTCTTGATTTTAAAGGTTGATTAGTTGTGAAAACATCGTGAAAAGTAGTGAATTTTTTCGCGTTTTCAGCTTTATCCTTTGCAAATAAATAACGAGTTGTCGCTGAATCAATTGACTGTTTAATTCCAACTCCAGGAATATAACCAAAAACGGTGCGATAACGAAGAATGTCATGACTTCCCCAGTCACCAATACCTTCGCCTTTAAAATCTTTAAATTGAAAGGCTTGTAAAACTTTTGTTTTATTACCAACTTTGTGTTCTAAAGTTTTATTTGTATTAACAAATTTTTCATAACTTTGCTTGAATTCGTTACGCAAACTTTCATCAGTAATAATCGGATAACTAAGATCTTTGCCCTGCGATTTTCAAAAACTTTTGCCAGTTTTTGAGACTAGATTTTTATGAAGAATAAGTCCAGAATAATCGATTGCAAAAATACTTGCATTATCAGTGTTTTGGTCAATTTTGGAATTTTCCTTTATTTTAAGACCGTCAATAAATTTTGTGGCAAACTCAAGTGCTTCTTCGATATTTGAAAAAGTTGACATTGTTACTTTTAGATCTTTAAAAACTTGATCATTTTTTACTTCAAGTGCTTTAAAAAAACTATTTTCAGGTGTTGAGTTTCCTTTTGTTTCTGATTCAACGGCTTTTTTATAAACTTCCATTGATTCATCAACGCTACCGCCACCTTTTTTTATTAAATCAAGAATAATTTTGAGATTATCAAGGTTAAATCCGAGAGCATCAACGTCGTTATTATTAAAAGGAATGTTGTAAAACTTGTTATTTTTAGCAAAATCAGTATCGTTATAAGCGCTAACTAATTTATTAGCAAATAATTCTGGTTTTAATTTATCGTTTCGAACATCTAAAAGTCGATTATATTGTTCGAGCACGCTCGCTGTCGAAGAATCGCCTAAAACTAGTGAAGGAATTTGGTCAGAATTTGAATCGAGTAAATTTTTAATGTTTTGTGTGGTTTGAGATTGCGTTTTTACTTTTGCTTCATCGTTTAAAACAATTCTTACTGGAGCAAAATCAGCATCGTTTTTGAATTTTTGATTATAGTAAGGAATTAGCCCCTTTTCGTTTTTCCCATAGACATTAAGTCCAAAAATTAGCGGTCAGGATGAACCTTGACTTGTTGTTAGGACAACTTGTGTTTTTGGGTCAATTTTTGTAAGATCAATTGTTTTTTCACTACCGTTTTCGGTAGGTTTTTTTTCTTCTTGGTTAGCGCCACAAGCCGCGGCAACAAGAAGAAAACTTGGAGATAGAAGGGCAAAGGTTTTAAAAATTTTTTTCAATTTCATAAATTTTTTCTCCTCTCTTTTATTTTTATGAAATTTTTTTTAGAAAAATAAAAAAAATAAATGTATGTTTTTAATTTTTTTCATTAGAATTAATTATAAATTATTTATTTCAAAATACAATAAAAAAAGGTAAAATTTTTTATTATGAATGATAGAAAAATTGCAATATCTATTAAAGATTTATTATTTTCATATGACAAAAAAAATTTTCTCGAAATAAAAGAATTGGAAATCCCAGCAAATCGAATTGTGACAATTCTTGGTCCTTCAGGAGCGGGAAAGTCGACTTTCCTTAATCTTTTAGCAGGTTTTTTACCGTCATCACAAGGAATCGAATATCATAATGAATTCAAAGATTTTGGTTATATAATGCAAAAAAATAATCTCTACGAAGAGATTTCGGTGCGTAAAAATTTATGAATTAGCACAAAAAATTCAGTTAAATGAACTGAAAAGGTTTGAAAATTAAGTTTAAAAGAGTTTGAAAAACAAGAAGAATTAACACATTTAAGCGATAATATTGTTAATTTCTTTAAAAATGAAAAAAAATCATTTTTAAAGAAATTAAAACAAAAATTTATCTTTTTATTTTTTGTAATTAGAAAGCCCAGTTTTTATCTTTTTTATCTTAAATTCCGCAGGCAATTCTTTGAAAATAGCGTTAAAAAAGTGCTAAAAACACTTGAAATTGATGATATTTTCACAAAAAAAGCCGCTAATATTAGCGGTGGTCAACAACAACGAGTTGCATTTGCCAAATCAATTATCAAAGGTGATAATTTAATTTTAATGGATGAACCATTTTCTTCCCTTGATGCAAAAATCAAAGAAGCAACAATTAAATTACTTTTAAAAATTAAGCAGGAATTTAAGATGACAATTGTTTTAGTCACACACGACCAAACCGATGCGATGAAAATTAGCGACAAAATTATCCTTTTAAATAAAGGTAGAATTATGCAATTTTCTAATCCCGAAGAATTATTTGAGAATCCTAACTCACTTTTTGTAGCAAAATTTATCGGTGTACCCGAAATTAATTTCATAGAAAAAAGTGGAGAAAACAATCTTTATATTCGTGCTAAATATATTAAAATTTTGCCATCATTTAACGAAGCAAATGGCAAAATTTTATATAAAAAGAATCTTGCTGATAATTTTTACTACCAAATTCGTGATCTTGAAAAAAATGTTGATCTCGAAATAATTTCACCAACCGATATTAACACAGAAAATATTAGAATTGAATATGATCAAAATAAAATTTTCGCCTTTGATCAGGAAGGTAGACGTGTTGACAATTAGGAAAAATAATCTTAAAAATTTAATTTTTAGTAAAAATATGCAGGCAATTTTGCTATTAGCGCCACTTCTAATTTTTCTCTTTACTTTTTCAGTCTATCCGATTTTTCAATCACTTTTTAATTCTTTTAAAGTTGGTTCAGGTCTGAATTGGCAAACTGGATTTGGAAATTTTAAAAGCCTTTTTGCTAAATCAAGTTTTAATGATGCTTTAAAAAACAGTACAATTTTGTTTTTTCTAAGTTCACCAATTTCACTTTTAGTTGGTTTTATAATTGCGCTTTTGCTAACCAAACTTAATAATAAAATTATTCGCAGTTTTTTTATTAGCGGACTTTATTCACAATTTTTTATTTCCGCTTTTGCAATTGGAATTGCTTTTAGTTTTCTTTTTGGGCAAAAAAATGTTTTTGCTAAATTTTTAGGGCTAAATTTTTCTTTTGTTGGTGGTGAAAAACGAATTAATTTAATTTGACTTTATTTAATTTATCAACTTTGACGTTCGATTCCGTTTAATTCCGTACTTTTTTTCTTTGCAATTTCTAGCGTTAATGCCAAATACAAAAAAAATTTAAAAATCGATAAAATTAGCCTAAAAGATCGAATTTTTAACCTTTATTTCAAAGAAATTAGTAATCAATTTATGGTTATCGCCTATACAAACTTTGTTTTTGCGACGATGTTATATCCAAGTGTGATTACCGGAAATTTAAATCTTGATCTAAATAATGGACACACGCTTGCCTCTTATATTTTAAATGTTCGTGATGATTTAGGACAACAATCTACTGCAAGTTTTGTAAGTTTTCTTTATCTTTTAGCAATTTTTTCCACTTTTGTTGTTTTTCGTGTAAAAACTTGGAAGTGAGTTTACAAAAAAATAAAACAAAAACGGGTGAAAAATGCAATTAAAAATTAATTTTAAAAGTATTTTAGTACAACTTTTTCTATTATTTTGTTTTATTTTTTTGTTAATTGTTTTTCTTTTTCCACTTTATTATTTAATTCTAAATGCAAGTTTGCCAAACGAATTACAGGATAATCCAAATTTGAGTTTGAAATTAGATGGTTATTTATGAACTAATTTTCAAAATTCAATCAATGAAAATTTTTGAACTGGACTTAAAACATCGATTTTTGTAATTCTTTTAATTAATTTAGTGCGAATTTCGCTTTATTCACTTGCTAGTTTTGGACTTTGAATGGCGACTAAAAGGGTAAAATTAGTTTTTATTGCTTTATTTGTCGGTATTTCTTTTATCCCGGAAATTAGCATTTATATTCCGCTTTCACGAATTCTAAACGCAAATCGGTTAATTACAAATGCGCCAATTTTTTCACTTGTTACAAACCAAATTTTTTCCTTTTTTAACTTTTTTTACCTTTATAAAAGTATTAATAAAATCGATAAAAAACAATTTTTCCTTGCAAAAATTGATAAATTGTCAATTTTTGCAAAAATTAGGTTAATAATTTTCCCTAAAGTGAATATTTCTTATTATTTATTAATAATTTTTACAACAATTCAAGCCTGAAATGATTTTTTGTGACCAAATTATATTTTTACAAACCGTTCCTACCAAACGATTTCCACCTGATTTCAATACTCTGGACAAACTAGTTTAGGATTTTTGCAAAATATTCAGGCCGTTGGTTCGCTTTTTGCAATTTCAGTTCCGTTATTTTTCTACTTAATTTTTGCAAAATTTATTAATAATGCGACCGCAAATAATTTAAAATAATTATTGCCAATGAAAAAAATAATCACAAAAGAAGCAATTTTTGAATTTGAAATCAAAAAATCAAAATTTATTTCCTTAAGTTTTGTCATAAAAAACGAGAAAAATTTTGATTTTTTAATTGAAAAAATTAAAAAAGAATATAAAAATGCGACTCATATTGTGTTTGCGGTTTGTTTTAATTTGCATAATTGCAAATTTAGCGATGCAAACGAACCAAAAGGATCGGCAGGAAGACAAATTTTCCATATTTTACATACACAAAAAATAGTAAATTCGCTAATTGTCATAATTCGGTTTTTAAATGGTAGCAAATTAGGGCTTGGTTTACTACAAAATTGCTATAAAAAGGCGACTCAAGAAGTTTTAAAACTTAGCGTTGTTGATAATTTAAAAATTTTATTTTCTTACGAAATTGAGACAAAAATTGAGAATTTAAACTTAATCTTGCAATTAATTAAAAAAAATAATTGCAAGATTAACAAAAAAGAATTTCTTGAACGTATTAGAGTAGAATTTCAATGTGAAACCAGACTAGATGAAAGTTTCGGTTTTGCTTTTCGTGAATTGGAAAATTAACAAAAAAAAAAAAAAAAACTTATTTATAATAAAAAGAGTGAGTTGTTAAAATTTATGACTTTCCGGTAATATTAAATATTTTGTGTCTTAAGGTAAATCTGTTTTGATAAAATTTATCATAAAGGACTAAAATATGAAAAAAGAGTAAAAAAATTATGCCATTTGAGTTAGAAGCTGAAAAAATTGTTAACAAATACGCTGATTATAAAAAATTAAAAAAAGAAGATTTTTACAACGAAATTTCGCATATTAAAATTTGTAAGCTAATTTAGAAGAGAGTTTTTTTAACCTAAATTATTGAAACTGTCAAACTTGCCTATTTTCTAAATAAAAAAGATCCTTTAAAAAGGATCTTGATCACAGATTTTTTAGTTTTAATTTCGATAATTTATTCTTTTTAAATTTTTTTATTCTCTATAAATTATCGAAACGAATTTTAATTGAAGGTCCCATTGAAGCTGAAACTGTTAAATTTTTAAAATAATTTCCTTTAACAGAATTAGGTTTAAGTCGGCGGATCAAATGTAAAAGTGTACGAGCATTCTGGACTAAATGATCGACTTCCATATTAGTTTTTCCAATTAATGAATGCACAATTCCGTATTTATCAGCACGGTAATTAGCTTTCCCTTTTTTAATTTCAGCAACCGCTTTTTCTGGAGTTGGGGTTACAGTCCCAGTTTTTGGGTTAGGCATTAGACCTTTTGGCCCTAATTTTTTTCCATAACGTCCTAAAATTGGCATTAATTTGGGCTCAACAACAATTACGTCAAAATCAAAATTATCAATTTTTAGATTTTGTTCTAACTCGGCAGTTGAATAAATTAAATCAGCACCGGCTTCGACTGCTTTTGCCGCTACTTCTGATGAATCAGTTGCGACTAGAACGCGCACTGATTTTCCAGTTCCGTAAGGAAGAACAACTGCACCACGAAGTTGTTGATCAGCTTTTCGGGTATCAAGATTAAGTCGGATTGCAAGATCAACAGATCCGGAGAATTTTGTATAAGAAGTTTTTTTAACCAACTCCATCGCTTCTTCGAGTGAGTAAAAACGTTCTTTATCAACTAATTCACGTGCTTGAAGCAATTTTTTAGAAACTTTTTTCATTACTTCGCTCCTTGTAAAAATTCTTCAATTCCTTCGACCTCAACACCCATTTGTTTTGCGGTTCCATAAACTGTAAGAATTGCTTTGTCAATGTTGTCAGTGTTTAAATCAGGAAGTTTGTATTCAGCAATTTCTTTAAGTTGAGCAAAAGTAATTTTGGCAACTTTTTCTGCTTTGGATTTTTTTGATCCTGATTCAATCTTGGCAGCTTGTTTAATTTTGTATGAGGTTGGACTTGTAAATAGTTGAAATTCAAAACTTTTGTCTTTAAAAACCGTAATTTTTACTGGAACAGGTTCGCTCCCGCGATTTTTTGTTTCATCATTAAATTTTCTTGTAAATTCAGGCATCACAATCCCTAGACCAGCAAGCGCTGGACCTGGTTTTGCTTGACCTGCATTGAATTGCAATTTTGCAACTCGGACAACGTTTTTTTTCGCCATGTCGAGCATCCTTTCTTTTAAAGATTCTCTTAGTGGTCAAACAACTTTTTCGTAAATCCTTAATGAATAATTAGCAAAAAAGTCTTCCACACAAAAAAACCTATTGAATTATACCATAAATTTGATTTAAAAAAGATGATTTTTTTTTTTTTTTTAGCATTAATAACTAAAAATAAAAAAAATCCACTTTTGCGTGGAATTTTTTTATTTGGTGCTCTCGACAAGACTTGAACTTGCACCCGTTTCCGGATTAGAATCTCAATCTAACGTGTATACCAACCTCGCCAAGAGAGCACAATGGCGGATCAGACAGGGTTTGAACCTACGCGGATCCGTTGAGACCCCTAATACTTTTGCAACATATTCTCATCATCCACTTGAGTACTGATCCACTTTTTTATTACTACTAAACAGTTATACCAAAAAAATTAAAAATTCTAAAATAACTAAAAAGGAAAAAAGTTTTAACTAGAAACTAATCAAAAGCAATATCGAATTCTTTTGGTAAATCAACGCGAAATTCCTGATTTTTACCGTTAAGGTTAGTAAAAATCACTTTGTAAGCGTGTAGCCGTTGTCCTAATTCATCGACTTTTTTGCCATAAACCGGATCGCCATAAACCGGAAAACCGATATGCGCAAGATGGACGCGAATTTGGTGTGTTCGACCAGTTTCAAGTTGACATTTAACTAAACTAAAATCTTTGTTTTGGTAATTAAAATGTTTGATTAGTTCAACGTTAGTAATTGCTGGTTTAGAATTAAAATGACTTACCGTTTTTTTCAAAGGGTTTTTTAGATCGCGAGCAATTGGTAAATTTATTTTCATAATTTTATGGGGAACTTTACCAATTACAATCGCCTTATAAAAACGTTTAATTTCACGATTTGCTAGTTGGTTGGTAAAAAAATTATGAGCTTTTGCATTTTTAGCAACTAAAATAAGACCAGTTGTATCTTTATCAAGTCGGTGGATAATTCCGGGTCGAACATTGTTAAGTTCAAATAAACTACTTTCAAAATAGGAAATTAGGCCGTTTACAAGCGTATTATTTCAATTTCCGACACCGGGATGGACTACTAAATTTTTTGGTTTGTTAATCAAAAGAATGTTTTCATCTTGAAAAACAATTTCGAGCTTCATTTCTGCGGGCACAAGCGATGGTTTTGGAGATTGATAATCATTGAAAATTTCCACTTTTTGCCCAGTTTTAACAATTTGGTTTTTTTTAGAGACCAAATTGTTATCGATTAACACTTTTTTTTGCAAAATTAAATTTTGCGCGTTTGCCCGTGACAAATTAGTTAATTTTGTAATTAGAATATCAATTCGTATTTCTTCTTGTTCGTATATAAAATTAAGAACTTGGTTTTTGTGCATAAACTTTTCATAGTTCTTTATGGAAATAAAGAACTATTTCATCGATTAGAGGGTAAACTAAATAATCAATTTCACTAGCTTGACTTTGTTGGATTTCTTTGCAAATTTCAATAATTTTTTCGATTTGACTTGCTAATTTATCTAAAACTTCTTCTGTGGTCCAAATTTTTGAAGGGAATTGTTCAAAACTTGAATTTTGACTTATTTCGGAAAAACTAGAAATCGCTATTTTATCAAGTGCTCTAACTTTTTCAGCAATTTCATCGATAAAATCATTGGTTTTCTGTGCTAATTTATCGGTGTATTTATGGATTAATAAAAAATCAATATCTTGTAAATTTCAGTGAAAATTTTTTGCATTTGCATAAAAAATAGTCAAACTAGCTTGCAATTGATTCAACATTTTTACCATCATTTCCAACCTCCAAATCTAGATTATTTTTTATTTTTAACTTGTGCTTTTGCCGCCATTCGACGAAATCTTTCAATTCTTCCTGTTGTCCGATTTAAAGAACGATCGCCTGTAAATTGGGGATGGCAACCAGAACAAATATCGATTGAAAATTTTTCCGCAACTGTTTTTATAGTGAATTCAGAGTTGCAAGTAGAACAAGTTAACACTAAATCATGCTGTTCTGGGTGAATATTTTTTTTCATTTTTTATTTCCTTTAAAGTTAATTTATGGAAAAAGGATTATAACACATTTTTATAAAATTTTTAAAAATTTTGTGCTAAATTTTTGAGTTCGCTTTCGTGGTCGTTTACAAAATCCGCAACTGGTTTTTGATTTGCCGGCGCAACTTTTGTCCCGGCAAGAATAAAAGATTGCGCACTAATATTTGCGCCAAGGAATTCAAAAATTTGCTTAATTAAAGCGGTATGATTCCCAAAAGGATACCAACCAATTGGCGCACCTTGGGCAGTTAAAATTTGCACATTTTTAATATTAGTTAATAAACCTCTATAAATTCCGCTGTTTTTATCAAGAGTAAAAGTTTTATTTGGCACTGTAATTGCATCGAAAAAATTTTTTGTTGTTGCTGAATAGTTAAAATTAGTCATTGAAGTTGAAAAAACAATTTTATCGGCCTGTTTTAATTTATCAATTCAAAAATTAGATTCAACTTTTTCGTAGAAACTATGATCCTGAAAATTATCTAATGTCAAATTGACATTTGCAAGTCCGAACTGGTTCAAATCATAGACCTCAATTTTATGATCAGGATGAATTTGGCGATAAAATTTGATAAAAAGGTCAGATAGATGCGAAGAATATGAACCTTTTTTTTCGTTAACAGATGATTTTAGTACTAAAATATTCATGATTTCTCAATTCTTTTTTCAATATTCTAAAAGTTTTTAACCGCTTCTTTGATTAAATTAGTTATACTTTCATCAAAATTAGCATTTTTATATTTATACGATTCCTCAATTACTATAGGTGAATTAATTTTTTTTGCACCTAGAAAATTAAAAGTACCAGCAATTGTCTCTTGCGGACTTGGACTTATAAATTCTGATTGTTTCGAATGTGCGCTTAAAATAATTTGGACATTTTCGATATTATCAAGCAAACCAATTGAGCCACCTTTTTTTGAGTACTTATAAGAAAAGGTGCGATCGGCAAGACAAACAGCATCAAAAAAATTTTTAATTTGCCCTGAATAACCCCAGTTAATTATTGGCGATGAAATAATTACTTTTTTAGTATTTTTTAACTTTTCGATTCAAAAATCTGCATCAACATCTTTTCAAAAGTGGGCAAAATTCTCGGAATTTAACGAAACTTTGCCCACTTTTTCGTTATTAAGGTCAAATTCACTAATTTTTACATCAGGATTTTCTTTTCGATACTGTTCGATAAAAAGATTTGCGACTTTATTACAAGTCGAATCCGGGTGCAAATGTGATTTTATATATAAAATTTCTGTCATTTTATCCTCCGCTCTAAAAACGTTTTTTATAGTATAATTATTATCCATTATACCTTAAAGTGTAAAAATCAAAGAAAAAGTTTTTGCTTTTATTTTTCTGCTTTTAATTTACAATTATAATAGCATTTTAGGTTTTGGTAGTAATTATGAAGAAAATTTTCAAACACATATTTGCGATGTTTTTAAAAACCAAAGTTATTTTTATTGGTTTAATAACTTTGGTTTTTTTCACTGCCTCAATTTTTACAGTATTATTTACCACAAACCGTGCTTATGTTACGCGTTTGGCAGAATATAAAAAATTTTCTGGTCTCCAAGATGCAACAATTAACACTGAATTTAACTATTTTGGAAATGCGCAAAACAACGGTTATGACTCACTTGAGCCAGAAATTTATACACCATTAGAAGAAAGTAAGTTAAAAAAACAGTTAATAATAAATAAAGATTTCATAAGTTTGGCATCAATTTCTGATAATGCAAAGACTGATGAATATATTCAAGCAAGCGAGTTTAGTCGTGAGTTTTATCTTAACGGACAATTAGCAGAAAATAATACTTTTACTTTAAAATCACAGTCTTTTTTTCCAATCTATAAAACAAGAGATGGGAAAAATTTTGAAAAAAAAATTCAGAAATACTCGATTCCTAAAACTGAAAAAATCACACTAGATAAAAAAGATTACAAGGCAAGCGATTTGCTTGTTTTTTTTCGTCAAGGTGATAAAACGATTATTAATTTTATCAACTCGCTTGTAATTAATGTACAAACAAAACAAGCAACTTTTGACCAAATTTTAGGATCTACTTGACAAAAACAAGGAATCGGTTATGAATTAAAAACACAGGAATTGCTTTCACTTTTAAATCTTCGCCAAAGCGAAAATGGCGAATTTATAATCGATAATCAAAAAACACAAAACAGTGAAAGTGCAAATTCTAATCCTTTTATTATTTTTAAAGATGATTCAAAAGGTGGTTTTGAAGTTCAAATTAACTCTGATAAATTCAACTTGGCAACCGATCTAAATTGGGATTCTAATTCATTTTACATTTTCGATCCAGGGCAGACATACAAATTAGAACCAAATTGAATTCGTAGCCTTAGAACAAAAATTGAATACGTAAATCATAAATATAAACTTAAAGAAATTAATGACAATAGTCAAAATTTTACTGGTTTTATTAAAGAATATCTATCATATTTAAAAGCTAGCGATCCAAAAAAATTCCAGGAATTACAAAATATAAACTATTGAGAAAAAAGAATTACAACAACCGATGGTAACAAAGACACTGTTGTCTCTGCTGATCTTTCAATTTCCGATCTTACCATTCCGTTTTACAAAAAGGGAGAAAATTCTTCGTTAACAACAACAATCGCCGAAATTCAAAAACTTAATAATAACAATTTAGCTTTAGTGACAAATGACGAATTGAATAATTTGTCAAATTCAAATATTAAAAATTCAACATTCTTACAACTTTCGCAAAATGTGCAAGAATATGCTAACTTATATTTTTATCAACATTTGCAAAATTATTCACAAAAAATTAACGGAAAAGACGAAAAAGTCGTTGATTCAATCGGCACAAGGCAGACTTTTACAATCGATGTTCAACAAAAAAACAAAGACTCAAGTTCAAAACAAGTAATTCACTTCATTAATTCCGGAATTAGCCCAAAAATTTTTAATAAAGTTAATTTTCAAAATCAAGATTATATTCAGGAACAACAATTAGGTCGTTTATTTCAGGAGATTAAAAACCTAAAACCTAATGGCCAAAGTAGGTTATACCCAGAAGTTGGGCGGATTTTTGAGGGAATCAAAACAAAAATTCCGGCAATTTTTCAAGCAAAAATCATTGCTAATGTTTTTGAAAACTACGGAATTGATCCAAACTATATTGATTTAAAAGTTGAATTTGGCGATGTTGAATTTCAAAACGATAAAAATTTAACTTACGAATATCATCGTAATACAAAAATTGTTAATCTAAAAAAAATTAAAACCGACCAACCTGATTTAGGTTTTAACGTTTTACCAAAGTCCGATTTTCACGGTATTATTTTGCTACCTAACTATGAATTTGGTTATATTTTTAAAAATTTAGGTGAAAGTAACTGAACTTTATTACCAGAAAATATTATCAAAATCGATAGTGATATAAATCCGGTTACACGTCAGCAAAGAATGCAGGCTCTACTTGCTAATTTCCTTGAGAATAATAACTTCGAAATTGATGGTAAAATTGGTCCAAATGGTTGGCAAAAAAAGGTGGATAATTACTCAAATATTGCAACAATTCCCTTAATTTTTTACTATTTTTCTACAAATGTTCAAAATGAAATCGATACGCAAAAAACAGCACGTTCATTATTTCTCCAAGTTGGCGATGCAATCAATAATTCTGTTTTAGTTGATAAAAAATTCTTTCTAAAACCAGATGTTGATGCCGTAGTTAGCGCGCTTGCTGATGCTGCTGATGAAATTAAATTAGTCGATATTCTTTCAAACCGGCTCAAAAATTACAATTTATTAAGCGATTTACTCGTAAAAGCCGCACATATTTTAATAAAAAATAACCGGCCAACAATTATTAACGATATTTTTGCAAACTTTCTAGACCAAATTATTAACCAAACAAAAGATTCGGCAAAAACTGATTCTGAAAGAAGTCTTTTTCTTGTAAAGCAAATCTTTGCCCTAAACCCAGTTTTAACAACTTTTGGCGTGAATTTTCTTGAAGAAATCCAAAAATTTGCCAGTGCCGAAGCATTAAGTAGAGCAATTAAAAATCCAATTAATTTACTAAATGGTATAAAAAAGATAATTTTTTCGATTAATTTTGAACAATTAATCGAAAAATTACATAATTGGTTTAACAACATAAAAAATGCTAGCGAACCTTATTTAACAAATATTTTTACACTTACCGATTTTATTAAAGAGTTTTTAGCTGCAATTGACCAGCCAAGATTGAAATCCGGTTTAATCGACATAATTAACGAAATTGATTTTAGTGCACTGTTTTCCACAAAAGTAGACGAAAAAACTAAAGGTTTTTTTGGTTTTTTAGTAAAACCAATAGCGCAAAAATTTGCTAACGATAAACAAAATGAAATAATTAAAATTCTTGGCAAACTAAACGGTAAAAAAAGTACTGAGAAACCATATTCAAACATTAATGAAGGGCTAATTGAGTTAGTAACTAATTTTGATATTTCTTCTTTTTTAAGAAATTTAAATCATTTAACAAAAACTACCTACTCGGTTGGTTATGATAAATTTTTACAACTAAACGAAAATCAGAAAAAAAATGAAAAAAATCAACTATTTTTCAAAAGAACTAATTTAGGAACTAATGATTATTTAGCTGCATTAATTGCAACTTTATTCCGCGATGATAAAACAAGACAAAATACAATTAATTCAATAATAAAAATAATAAACGCTTCATCAAAAGGAAAAGATTCGGGAAGTGCGCAAATTGGTTTACGCTATTTTCTTCCTGCCAACGATGACGAAAAAATCGATATTTACGACTTACAATTTATTAGTTCTAACTGAAATTCTGCGCAAATTAGCACAAATAAAACTGAACAAAACAACCGAATTGATGTTATTGCTAACTCGATTTTGACAAAAATTAACGAAAACCCTAATTTAAAAATTACCAATTTAACTTTAAAAGAAAGATTATTTTTAAATAAATATTTAAAAATTGCAAATCTTGATAATCTTGCTGATATTAGAGAAAAAGTTCTTCAAATTAAAGAAATTTTTGAATTATTCCGTTTCCGAAATTATGCAAAATCAGGAAATATTCTTGCAAATATAAAACCTCCTAGTCTTGAAGCTGGTGATATTTTCGCAAATAACGAAACAATTGCCGATATTTTATATTATCTTACAAATTCAATTAGAATGCCTGGTGATATTGACGATAATCTTATCGCTTCTTCACCAGCATTAAGACTAAAACCAATTTATATTTCTGCTTCTGAAGATCAAGTTGTTAAATTACAAAATTCAATAATCGCAAATCCTGAGTCAATTAGTCAAATCGCAATTCGTAACTACCGTTTTTGAATCCGCTTTGTCGCCGAAAATAACCTTTCAAACTTTGACTTACAACAAGCATTTAACAAATTATTTATTCAATCAACTTCAGGATCTTTGGCTAACGATTTAAATAGAACCGAATTGTTTGGTGGAATTAAAAATCTTGAAAATCAAGAAGGATTATTTGCTGGTCTGCCGGCTGCTTCAAGGTCAATTTTACAACCTTATTTAACTAGTTTATCTTTTATTCAAAACGAAAACTTTAAAAATCTCATAAACGATCCCGTTTTTGATAAAAATTACACCGATCAGTACGGCAATAAAAGAAATTTAAGAAATTGACTAGAAGAAAATCGTGCCGAACTAGTTGAAAATTTAGGTTATTTGGCATATTATGCGCAAAATTATCCTTTTGATGCCCGTTTTGATAAATCGGTAAAATATATTATGGAAAATTTTCTTCTAAACGATAAATTTTCTGGTTCATCATTTAAAAAACGTTTTCTTTCATTGTTAGTACAAGAATTTTCCAACTTAAATCCTTTACTTGTTGGTCTTAATTTAGACTCACTTGGTTTAGGTCAATTTTTCTCGGCACAATTACCGCAAGTTCCTTTATGGTTTGCGACAAACCCGGATGCAAAAGATGAAAAAGATGCTAACAATTTTAACCTTGCTTTCATTTTACAATCCCGCCTACCAAGAATTTCGCAAATACAAACTGATCCTTCAATGCTTGAAGCTGAATTTGTTAAATTACTAATAACATACGAAAATCATCATATTTCACCGTTTGTTTTTGATAATAATGTTAATAATATTTCACTTGATTATTACAAATTAAGATCAATTTCGAAAATGCTTGCCGAAAAATCAAAGGAAAATCCTGAATTTTTTGGAATTAACATTTATAAGTTTTATGATAAATTTTTCGAAAAAATTATCGTTTCCCGACTCGCAAATAACTCAATTAATATCGATGACAACCGCGCTTATGTTGTTAAAGTTAACAATTCTTATTTAGAAACAAACAAAAAAGAAGTTTTTCACGGAGAAATTCCTGATAATGCTAGTGATATTGAAAAATTAATAGAGCAACTTGATCCAAAATACATTTTAAATGCCGGTGGACTAAAATACATTATTGTTGGTAATGATTTCAGCGTTGATTATTTATATCCAGTAATCGATGAGAAAAACATCAAACTTGATCCAAGCAACCAAGCGCTTGTCTATGTTAATAAGTACGGATTTGATAAGGCGCGATACTCTTATCGGTCAAATTTAGTGAAAAATTATTTACTTGTAAAGTTAAAACCAAATGCTAATTTGGAACAGTTCAAAACTGATACTGATAATTTAATTGCGAAAAATTTTGCCACTAATTATCGTCAGCGAACTTTTGGCGCAAGCGAAATTGACTATTTAAACCCGGAAAGATCTTTACGAATTTCGGTTGGATCAAATATTATCGCAACTTTTTCAACTACAAATATTTATCTAACCTTATTTTTATCAATTTTAGTGCTTTTTGCCGTTGCTTTCATTATTAAACGTTATATTTCGACAAATAATAAAGTTCTTGGTATTCTCCGCGCGCAAGGTTATTCGCTTTTTGAAATTGCTTCATCGTTTCTTTCGATTGGACTAATTATCTCACTAGTCGGCGGCGGACTCGGTTATTTAGTTGGTTTTTTTGCCAAAATTCCGTTAGTTAATCTAATTTCGCAATTTTGAGAATTTGATATTAATATTTACCGTTTTGAGCCAATTTCCTTTATTTTTTCCTTAATTATTCCATTTTTAGGACTTTCTGCGTTAATTTATCTTGTAATTCTCTGAAATCTAAGGCAAAAACCGCACCAGTTATTGTCAGGAATTAACGAGGTTAATACCTCAAAATTTGCCCAAAAAGTGGCAAAACTATTTTGAAAAAGCAAAATTGTCAACAAATTTTCGATTTCATTAGTAATTAATTCAATCTGAAAAATTATCTCACTAGTAATTGCAATTGTTGTTGTGCAATTTATCCTAATTTTCTCACTATCTTCTTATAATATTTTCCAAAATACAATTAATAAAACCTATGAAAACCGTCATTATTCTTATAAATTAAATCTATTTTCACCAACAAAAGAAGGCGGACCGCTTGTTCCTTATAATGCAAAATCGCTAAATAAAAACCTTTATGTTCCCGTTGGTGGCACTGCTGAGGTTAATTTTAACTCGCCAAATTATTTCCGCCCAGGAAATCCGAGCGTTTTTGGCGAGGATAACAAAAACGGCGAAATTAATCTCTTAACAAAAAATCCAGTTGTCTTATCCCGTTCGAGTTTAAATATTAAATTTAACGAAAAAAACAATTTATCAATTTTTGACATCGTCCTTGCAAATCTACCCGAATCATTACGAAATAACATTTTTGCAATTTCCAATAAAGTCGTCTACCAAATGGAAAAAGCACAAAATATCCCCGAGAAAATTAAGCAAAAACAACCGTATTTTAAATATTTAGCCGATTCTTCTAACCCAAATCAAGGTCGTTTTTGGTATTATAGTTATGATGAAAGTAAAAACGACTACCGCGCTCATGAAGTTTCGATTTTTGGCGAATCGGGTAATCGTGATGCCTACCGGAAATTTTTAGTTGAATCTTATTTAAATCCGCAAGTTGATAAAGATTTTACTGTCGGCTTTGCCGGTGTCGCCTTTAGTCCGATTTCTGGACCTAATTTACCAAAAAACAAAGTTTATACTTACATTGACACTAATTATACCTCTGGTTCAGATGTCGAAAACGGTTTAAAAATTTATGGTTATAACACCGAAAATGAAAAAAATCCAATAATTGAAATAAAAGACGAAGCTGGTAATAATTTATTAGCCGAAATTGCCAGATACAAAATTGAAAACAACATCTATCCTTTAGTAATAAATTATGTTTTTGCAAAAAAACATAATTTAGGACTTAATTCAATTATTGAACTGCCAATTTTGAACTCCGTCGACCGTTATGAGGCGAAAATTAGAAATATTGCCCAAAAAACGGCTAAATTCAAAATTATTGGCATTTCGAATACCTACATTAATTCCGAACTAATTACCTCGCAAGAAATTGCTAACAAACTTTTAGGTCTTGACATTTTTGATAAAAATTTAGCCCCTTATAATTTAAAACCATTTAACGGTGTAATTCTTTCAAGTCCAGAAATTGAACAAATTAGCAACTCATTTAGCTTATATTCACCTTCGGGTTATTGAGCTGGAAGTTCGGAAATTAACGTTGATAGTCTC
Organism: Mesomycoplasma dispar; assembly: GCF_000941075.1. NCBI lineage: Bacteria > Bacillati > Mycoplasmatota > Mycoplasmoidales > Metamycoplasmataceae > Mesomycoplasma > Mesomycoplasma dispar. The sequence continues at coordinate 455,605 of NZ_CP007229.1, read as the reverse complement.
AACCAAGACGATACAACTGGTTTTTTTGCTAACATTTTCGCTTTTAGCGAAAATGAAGTTGACCAAAACAAAGGTGTGTTGCAACTTGCAGGCTATTCAAAGTCAGAAATTCTTAAAGTTATTAATCTCAAAAAACCGGCAAATGCAAAACTCTGACTAAACCAAAATTCTGCCCTTAATTTTAAATCACTAACTGATCCTTCGTTTGTTAACCAAAACATTCCGTCAATGAAAGAGGCGTTGAAAAACTTTAACGAAATTTATGGCAATACAATCTACCAAATCGGTGTTCTTGGTGTTGAGGCAAAAAATATTGAAACTAACTTTATTTCCAATTTCGCCAACCTTTTTGGTGCCGGAATTAACATTGTTGTAATTATTTTCTTAATTGTCTCGCTGATCATTTTAGTAATAATTGCTTCCTCAATTATTAACGAAAATCAGCAAAATATTGCAATTCTTGATGTTCTAGGTTATTCCAATAAAACAAAAGTACGCCTATTTTATAGTATTTATTTACCAGTTTTAATTTTAGGATCATTAATTGCCATCCCGTTTGTAATTTTAGCGATGCAAATTTTTAACTCCTATATTCTTATTTCCAACTCGATCTTTTTAGCCCTTGGGCTTTCAAGTGCTGTATTTTTCGTTGCCCTTGCAATTATTAGTGTTGTTTTCATCACTGTGCTTGCGATTTTATGATACTTCCTGACAAACCGCAAATCGGTTTATATTATTAAAGACAAAACTTAGAAGGTAGAATTAAAAAGACAAAATCTGCACCTTCAAAAAATTTTTGAAAACATTGTAAAAAAAGAGGTAAATAGTGTATAATTTCTTCTCCAAATCGAAAAAAGCCGAAAAACAAAAACAAGCCTTACAAATAATCAAACAAACAAATCAGGGAAATTTTACTAACAAACAACTAAAACTAATTCGTTGGGCAAACGATAATCCCCGCGTTAAGGTCGGCAAAATCGATAACAAAAATTCAGAAGGATCAATTATTGACTTTAAAAATGTTTCAAAATATTACCTTTTTGGCTCAGTTGTTACTAAAGTTTTCGCCGACATTAATTTTAATATTGCCGCGGGTGATTTTGCAATTCTTAGCGGTAAATCTGGTTCAGGAAAGTCGACCATTTTAAATTTAATGTCAGGACTTGATCGTGCAACTGAGGGTGAAATTGTTGTCGATTCGACCAATTTAGCCTATTTGAAAAACGGCGAACTAACCAAATTTCGTCGGCAAAATGTTTCTTTTATTTTTCAATCTTATAACCTTTTAGGTAATATTAACGGCTATGACAATGTCCAAGTTGGTGCTTATTTACAAAAAGACAAAACAAAACTACTTGATATTCAGCAACTTTTTGAAGAATTTGAACTTGATGATATCAAATTCAAATTCCCTTCGCAAATGTCTGGAGGACAACAACAGCGAATTTCAATTCTCCGCGCACTTGTAAAAAACGCAAAAATAATTTTTGCCGACGAGCCAACTGGTGCTCTCGATGAAAATAACACAAACATCGTGCTAAGAACGTTAAAATACATTAACCAAAAATACAAAACCACAATCGTTATGGTCTCTCACGATCCAGCGATGGAAGCGCTTGCCGATCTAATCATTAAACTCAAAAACGGTCAACTTAGCACAAAAAGGCAAAAATCACTCACTTTTGACGAATTTCTTGCTCAAAAAACAAAAAAATAAATAACAACAGTGGAAAAAAATAGGAAAAAATTACCATTTTTACTTTTTTTCACCTTTTTTAGCAAAAAAATCTAAAATATAACGAAAGCGAAAAATTAGCCAATGTATCCAAAAAAAATTTCAGTCGCCGAGTCAGTCGGAAAAGGTCATCCTGATAAAATTTGTGACCAAATTAGCGACGCAATTCTTGATGAAATTCTAAAACAAGACAAAAATGCCCGTGTTGCAATCGAGACAATGGCTTCAAACCGTTTAATTATTATTGGTGGCGAAATTTCTACTACTGGATATGTTGATTTAGTCAAAATTGCCTGAGAAATTCTTTTCGAAATCGGCTATAATGAAAACGATTTTACGATAATTTCCAATGTTAACCGCCAATCAAGTGAAATTGCTAGACTTGTAAATCACAAAACTGGAACTATTGGCGCTGGTGATCAAGGGATTATTTATGGTTTTGCCACAAATGAGTGCTCAAATTTTATGCCCCTAGCCCAAAATTTAGCTAACTATTTAGTTAAAAAAGCCGAAAAACTTCGGAAAAAAGGCGAGTTCCTTTTCGCGCTTGCCGATATGAAATCGCAAGTAGAAATTCATTATGACTTAAATAGCAAAGCTAAAATTAAAAGTATGCTAATGTCAGTTCAGCACCAGGCAAATTTCAACCGTGATAATTTTACTAGTTTTGTTATTGACAAAATTATGATCCCAGCAGCAAAAAAATACAATTTGAATCTGGACTTTGAAAAAAAAGTTAATCATTCTGGTGATTTTACAATCGGTGGACCAATTGGCGATACTGGACTTACTGGTAGAAAAATAATTATCGACTCTTATGGCGATGCTGCCAAACACGGCGGCGGCGCTTATAGTGGTAAAGATTATACAAAAGTCGACCGTAGTGGTGCTTATATTGCCCGCTGAATTGCCAAAAATCTTGTTGCTGCAAAAATTGCCGATGAAATTGAAATCCAATTTAGTTATGTAATCGGCAATGAATATCCAGAATTAATTAATTTAACTTATTTAAAAAATCCGAAATTTCCAACTGAAAAAATTATTGAAATCGTTAAAAATACCTTTGATTTACGACTTGCTCACCTAATTTTTGAACTTGGTTTACAAGAACCAATCTACCGAAATTTAGCAGTTTATGGACATTTTGGTCGCGACGATCTCGATCTTCCTTGAGAAAAAATAAATTACGTTGAAAAAATTCAGAATTACCTAAACAACGTAATTTAAAGTTTTTATGTAAAAAAATATACTTAATTTTGCATATTTCATCTAACTGTATTTTTTTATATAAAAACTAGGAAAAAAAATTGCTTTTGTTATAATTACTTATACTTTTTTGCTTGATTTTTTAGCGTTTTATTTTAAGGTTATTTAGTTCTGGCTCTACTATCATTATAAATAAGAAGAAAATTGATTTTCTCTTTTATTTAAATATATGAAGAGCATAACCAAAATAATAACGGCTACAAGTTTGGGAATAACGGGTGCGCTTGGAGTTGGTATTCCCTTAATTGTGATCGAAACTAGTAAGTCCAATTTAGGATCAGATCCAAAAATAAATTTATTAAGCGCAGGGCATAATTCTGTAAAATTTTCAGTTCCTTCAAGTGCTTTTAAATCTTTGCCAGTAGTAAATAAAGATAAAAAGGCGAAAATAATACTAAAAACTGGAAATAGTGAAATAATTCCTGAAAGTAATTTCAAAGTTGATAAAAACAAGATTGAATTCACATTATTTAATTTAAACCCCGAAATAGAGTATAAATTAATGAAAGTTGAATTTAGCGAAGATATTCAGGTAGATTTTTCTTCTTCAAATACGGTAATTAAAATTCCAAAAACAACTAATTCAACAACAGAAAATCCCGATCAGGACAATATTTCTAGCAATGAAAAATCTGAACAAGAAAATACAAATCCTTCATCTTCTGAAATTAACGAAGATAATTCAGGCAAAATTCAATCGCCTGATACGGTAAAAGGCGAAAATCAAGAAAATAAATCGCTAGCAAATGCTGAAAAACAGGGAAATATTAACTCAAAAGACAATCTGGATGATCAAGCTAAAAAATCGGTTCAATTTGCCAAAATTGGCTTTTGAAGATTAAATAATTTTTCCCCAAATAACGAAGAACGCCGAAAATTTATCGCTGATATCATTAGAAAAATAAATCTCGATCTTGTTCTACTAACTGGAATGTCGCCTGCTGCTGATAAAAATATAGAAAATTTACTTAATGATTTAAATAGCCGAACTAGTGAAAATTGGGGGCAATTTACCACTGAAAAACATAGTCGAAACCGCCGTTATTCATTTTTATATAAAAAATCAATTTTTAATTTAGCTAATGAAAGTTCAACTTTTTCACCACTACTAACAAAAACTCTCCACGGTTTTGCTAACAAAAAATTCATTGCTGCTAACAATTTTTCTTTTGAAATTACATCAATTTCGTTGGGTACTAAAAGTCAAAGTGCAACCTCAAAAGTAAAAAAAGGTAGAAGCAAACGACAAACTAGCGAAAATCAAGAAACTAGTTTCTTTGAGCAAGCAAAACCAGCTGATAAATTTGAAAAAGTCAAAGATGAACTAAAGAAAATAGGTAAAAAATCGTTAGTTTTTGTTACCAATTTAGCAGAAAATGCTAATACAAACGATTTGTCATCTACGCTTTCTACCTATAAAGTTTTACTAAAAAATGGTGATCAAAGTTCAATCAAATCAAGTTCGACAAACCCTAGTCTTGAGTCTGCTTCTAACATTCTTTTAGCATCGAAAGATCTTGAGTTTAAAAATTCTAGTGCTGAAATTGTTGATATCATTAACGATTTAAAACAGAATAAAAAAGCAGCAACGGTTGTTTTTTCACCGCCAATTGTTGTTGAATTGAAGCTAAAAAATTAAAAACTTTTTATTTTTTCTAAATATTAAAATTAATTTTTCTTCTCTTACTTTTTGATTAGTTTTTCTAATCAAAAAGTAAGAGAAGAAAAACTTGTCTGCTTTCGTTTTTTAGTTCTAATTTTTAATCTTTTAACTTATAAAACTGTTATAACTTACTTTTTATTTTATATATGAAGACGATAACGAAAATATTTTTAGGTTTAGGTCTTAGTACCACCGCTGCTGCTGGTGTGGGAGTTCCATTAATTATAATTGAAACTAATAAAAAAGTTGCAGAAAATAATTCCAAAATTAGTCTTTCCAAAATTAGTCCTAATTCAGTTCAGTTTTCAATCCCTTTTAGTATTTTAAAAGAAGTTCCGAATAGTAACGAAAACAAAAAAGCAAAAATAACGCTAAAAAACGGTGAAAAAGAAGTAATTGTCGAAGATAATTTTAAAATTGAAAACGACAAGATTAAATTTACCTTATTTAATCTTGAACCAGAAACTGAATATAAATTAGTCAAAGTTGAGTTTAATGATAAAAACAAAGTTGAGTTTTTAGAGTCAAATACAACTTTTAAAACTGTTTCAAATGAAAATGAAAATGAAACACCAAAAGAAAAAGAGCCCGAGAAACAAACACCAGAAATTAACTCTACTGAAGGTGAAAAAGTTCTAACCCCTGGAGAAGAAAAGTCGGAAAACACTGATAAAATTGATAAAGAAGATTCTGAAAGCAAAAAGCAAACAGAAATTAAACCTGAACCTGAAATAAAAGAAGAGCAACCTGATATTGAAGAGGAAAAAAAAGAACAAAATTTACCTGGCGAAACTGAAAAAATTAAAAATGATCAAATTGAAAACAAACCTGAAAATAAAAGCGATAATGAAAACATCAAAAAAACTGTTGATTCTATAAGGTTTGGTTATTGACATCTTGATAATTTTTCACCCGATAATGAAAAACGAGTTAAGTTAGTTTCAGGTGTTATTTCTAATATTAAACCTGATTTAATATTGCTTTCAGGGATGTCTTCGGCTTCCGATAAAAAAATTAAATCTTTACTTGAAGTTTTAAATAAAAATGATCCGACTGCAAATTGAGATCAAATTATATCAGAAAAAAATCAAAACAATCAGCAAAGACGATATTCGTTTTTGTATAAAAAATCATTGCTTGAAATGTCAATATCAGAAGTTAGAAATTCTAATAAACCAATTAACCAAAATTTTTCGCAACAATTTTGGTATACAACATTTAATCTTAATGGTAAAAAATTTGATTTTGGTTCAGTAGTTTTTAAAAATCAGTCAAAATCAAAAAAAAGAAAATCAAAAAAACCAAAACAGCCAAAATCATCGCAAATTCAAGAAACGTCAACCCAATCGCAATTACAATCATTAAAAGATGAAATTGAAGAAAAATTAAAATCAGGTAATTTTATTTTCGCCGGCACTTTTGAAATTGAGAATAACAATGAAAGTGATGCTTTTTCAGGAATTTTATCATCATACAAGACACTTTTGGGTTTGAACGAAAAAACAAAAATAAAGCAAGGTTCATCGCCCTCTATCGATAAACCATCAAGTTTTTTATTATCTTCTAGTGATATGAAATTTAATTCTGAAAAAGCAAAAATTCACGATATTACTGAAATTTTAAAGGAAAATCCTGGTGGAGCAAGCGTAGCCTCTTCTACTCCGATCACAATAGAAATCGATCTAAAATCAAGTTAAAATAATCCTTGATTTTTTTAGGAAGAATTAAAAAATTTTTTTAAAAACTATAAATAATTAATATTTTGTTATAATTAGTTATAAATTTTACCGAATATTTTTTGGTTATTATTTAATGAAAATGTTCATTTTTCGTTTTTATTTGGTCTATTTTAATTAAAATTCAAAAATTCAAAAATTTTATGCAGAAAATAGCAAAAATAATTGCTGGCGTTGGTGTTGGCGTCGTTGGCGCTCTTGCTGTAGGAGTGCCATTAATAGTAATCGAATCAAACAAATCCGCTTTAAATAATAAATCGCAAATAAATCTTTCAGAAATTAAAACTGATTCAGTAAAGTTTTCAATCCCTTTTAGCGTTTTAAAAACGGTTCCGACTAACAAGGAAAATGAGAAGGCAAAAATCACTTTAAAAAACGGGGAAAAAGAAATAGTTCTTGAAAATAACAATTTTAAAGTTGATAAAGATGAAGTTAAATTTACACTTTTCAATCTTGATCCAGGAACAGAATATAAGTTAGTAAAAGTTGAATTTAGTGATAATAATAAAGTAGATCTTTCGAATTTAAATACAATTTTTAAAACTGAATCAACTTCAAACCAGTCTCCACAAGATAACGAACCAAAAAATCCTGAAAACCCTGGTGAAAATAACCAAAAACCTAGTGATGATGTGAAAACTGAAAATCCAAAAAATTCAGATAAAACCGATGAGAAAAAAGTCGAAGGTAAAGAAAAAGAAAAAGAAAAAGAAAAACCAAACAAATCTGTTAATCCTGGAAATAGTGGTGCAAATAGTGAAGATAAAACAAATGATTCGGAAAATATTGTCAAAAAAAATGCAGATTCCGTAAAATTTAGTTATTGAAGACTTAATAACTTTTCACCCGATCCAAAATCAAAAACACAAAGTCGTGCATCTCGAATTGCAACTGTTGAGTCTATAATTTCTGATATAAATCCAGATTTAATGTTGTTGTCCGGAATGTCTCCAGCATCTGGAGAAAATGTGGATTATCTTGTTTCGAACCTTAACAAAAAAAATCCTGATGCTAATTGATCACATATTAGTTCCCCAAGAGACAACTCCACGAAAAGTAGTCAGAAAAAACGTTATACTTTTCTATATAAGAAGTCCTTGTTAGAACTCGCGAGTTCTAAATTTGAAGAAGCAAATAACGGAATTAATAACAATTCACAAGGTTTTGCATCAGTAATTTTCAAAACACGCAATGGTAAAGAATTAAATTTGGGAACCGTTGTAATACAAAATAAGGCAAATAATAGCAAAAGAAGTAGAGGAAGAAGAAACAAAAACGGTAATAGCGCGCAAAATCAACAACAGGAAGATTCGAAAACTGAATCTGATCAATCAAAAACGCAAATAGAAAATTTAAAACAAAAAATTAAGAAACAATTTAATGACAAAAACTTTATTTTTACTGGAACTTTTCAAATAAATGCTGAAAAAAACAGTGAAAACACATTCGCAAAATTATTATCATCTTATAAAACACTTTTAGATATAAATTCTGATAAAAACACATTTTCAAGTTTTTTAGTTACATCAAATGATTTAAATACTAAAGACCAAGTTAAAATCGAGGATATAAGTTCAACTTTAGCAAGAAATAAAACAGAATCTGTTTCTGCTTCATCCCCAATCAGCGTTACTATTGATTTGAAAAATTAATTTAAATTAATTTTGACTTGCAAATTATTAAAAAAATGCTATAATTTAATAGTAATTTGTGCCATCATAGCTCAGTCGGTAGAGCACATCCATGGTAAGGATGGGGTCGCAGGTTCAATTCCTGTTGTTGGCACCATAACATTTTGACCAAAAGATGCTGTTTTTAGCATCTTTTTTAGTTTTAGTTTTAGTTTTAGTTAAATTAGTTCGAAAGTATAAAGGAAATTAAATGAAATCTGCTACTGTTTTATTTGTCGGTGATATTTTTGGAACCCCAGGGATTAAGATGTTCAAAGAGCAGTTAGAAATTTTGAGACAAAAATATACTTTTGATTTAATAATTGTTCAGGCTGAAAATATTACTGGCAGAAAAGGTCTTAATAAGAAAGACTATTTGTATTTAAAAGAACTTGGAGTTGATATTTTCACAATTGGCAATCACGTCTGGTCAAATCCTGAAATTAATTTAATAATTGATAATCCCGATATTGTTCGACCACTTAATATTGATAAAGAATATCAAGGAAAAGGTTCGACGGTAATTGAAAAAAACGGAATTAGTTACCGAATTACATCACTTCTTGGTGTTGCGTTTAATAAATTAGTAAAACCTTGGAACCACCAGTTTGCTAACGATTTTTTTGATGCAATTGACCAAGTAATAATTAATGACGATGCTGATTTTCATATTGTTGACTTTCACGCTGAGACAACCAGTGAGAAAAATACTTTAGCAATTTATTTAAACGGGAAAATTAACGCGCTTTTAGGGACGCATACACATGTCCAAACTGCCGATGCGCGACAGTTATCATTAGGAACTTTGTTTATCACCGATGTCGGAATGACGGGACCAGGAAACGATGCAATTGGCGTGCGTTTTCTTGATGTTTATAATAAAATTCGTTATAATAAAAGTACGAAATTTCATATTTCGCAAAATGAGTGGCAATTTAATGCAGTAATTTTGGAATTAAGTCAAAATCTTAAAAAACAAAAAATTATCCCGATTAACTTGTATAAATAAAATAAAAAGTTAATAAATTGGGATAATTTTTTGTTTTTGTTGCAATTTTACAATTAATTAAAAGTTTTTAATTAATTGGCGATCCTGAAGTGGCAAATTTCGCCATCTTTGATTAAATAATCTTTACCTTCGAGTCGCATTTTACCTTTTTCCTTTGCGACTTTTTCACTACCCGATTCGATAAAGTCGGCATAGGGAATAATTTCAACACGAATGAATTTTTTGCGAAAATCAGTATGGATAATGCCGCTACAATCAACTGCGGTTGTATTTTTTTTGAAAGTTCAAGATCTTACTTCTTTTTTGCCAACAGTGAAAAAAGTTGCTAAATCTAAAAGGTAAAAACTGTGAAGAACTAATAAATCAAGTGATGATTTATCCAGATTGAATTCACTAAGAAATAATTGTTTTTCTTCTTCATCTAGTTGGGAAATTTCTTGTTCTAAAAGAATGCAAATTGGAATTAATTTTGCCTTTTCTTTTGCTAAATAATTTTCTAAATTAAGAAAATGGGGGTTTTTACGTGGGTTTTGGATCGAAATTTGATCTAAATTAGCAACGTATAAAATCGGTTTGATACTTAAAAGTTGCCAGTTTTTAATTATTTTTAATTCTTGATCATCAAGTTCTAAATCACGAACTGACTTTTCGTTTTTTAAATGAATTTCGACTTTTTTTGCAAGTTCGAATTCAAGTTTTGCCTGCTTATCGTTAGTGTTATTAACTTTTTTACTAAGTCGAGAAATAATTGTACTAACTGTGCTAAGGTCGGCAAAAATTAACTCAAGATTAATTGTTTCAACATCGAAAATCGGGTCAATTTTATTATTAACATGGATTATTTTTGGATCTTGAAAACAACGGACAATGTGTACTAGACAATCAACATTTCGAACATTTGCAAGGAATTTATTCCCCAAACCTTCGCCAACTGATGCCCCTTTTATTAGTCCGGCAATATCAACGAATGAATAAGTTGAGAAAACAATTTTTTCGGGGTTGGCAATTTTTGCTAACTGAATTAGTCGCGGATCACGAATTTCGACAGTTGCAATATTTGGTTCAATTGTTGCAAAAGGATAATTAGCAATCTCGACTTGCATTTTTGTCAATGCAGAAAATAGGGAAGATTTTCCCACATTAGGAAGTCCGATTAGACCAGCTTTTAGGTTCATTTTATTTATTAATTAACGCGTGATTTATCGTAGTTCCCACGAATTCGGTCGCCGACAAAAGGTAATAAAGCAACATAACGCGCTCTTTTAACTGCAAGCGCTAATTTTCGTTGGTGTTTTGCACAATTTCCAGTAATTCGTGATGGTTGAATTTTGCCAAAGGCATTAATATAACGCTTAAGAATTTCGGTTTCTTTATAATCGATATAAAAAATTTTACCATCGCAAAATTGGCAAATCTTTTTTTTGAATTTTTTTGAATACTTTTTATTCATTTTAATTACATCCTTTGCAAATTAGAATTATTTTGGACTTAAATCATCGATGTCTCAGTCGGCAAAAGGGTTATCATCACTATCGTTAAAATTGCTGAAATCATCTTGTGATTCGGTGATTTGATTTTTTTCATTTACTTGATTTTTTGCAGAAGTTTTTTGCTCTGAAATTTCAAAGTCATTAAAACCTGCTTCAAAAGTTGGTTCAGTGCTTCTTTGCGCTAATTTTTGTCGGCGCATCTCTAATTGATCTTTTGTTTCAAGTAATTGGAAATTTTCAATATGTACTTCGTAATTTGTTAGATAGGCGTTAGTATTATTCATAACTCTGTTGCCCTGTAGAGTGCCTTCAATCGCAATTAAACTTCCAACAGTAATTGAGCGATCTAAAATAGTTGCATTTTGACGTCATGCGACAATCGGGATAAAATCAGTAATTGGTTCTACATCTTGACTATATCTTCGACGAGAAACCGCTAAACTAAAGCGAATGAAGGGAATATTTGATTTTGTTGTTAAAAAGGTAGGTTTTGAAGAAACTCTTCCAATTAAAATAATTTTATTCATAGTTTTTATACACTTTTAAGATATTTCTCATCATTTTAAAAAATTGAAAAAATTAATTAGAACCTGCTACTTTTTATAACTATTTTGTTCTTTATCCTTTTGATTTACAAATTTAGTGTTTCTAGGTTTATCAGATTGCGGTTTTTGTTGAGTTTGTTGGTTTTGTGATTGTCTCAAAAAACCTTGATTATTTTGTCGAAAAGGACGTTTTTCAAAGTTTTTTTCATTTCTTTGACTTTGAAACTGTTGGTTTCGGTAGGATTGATCTTGGCTACGCTGATGCTGATCTGCTTGGGTTTGTGTTGGTGTTAAAGATTGACTTTGAACTTGGTTTTGACTTTGTTTCTGATCTTGTGTATAAGACTGATTTTGGTTGGTTTGTTCAGAACGTGGTTTTACATTAATTTTAAAAACTGGTTTTTCAAGCCGCTCACGTTTAGGAACGAACCGTTTGGAACGATCTTTGGTTTTTGGTTTTTGGTTTAGACCTTTTTCGCTATCAAGATTTACGACTAAATATCGCCAGATTGTTTTGGTAATATTAGCGCGACGAACAAATTCCTCGATTAAATTTGGTTCGGCAACTAAACTTATCAAAAAATATTGTGCTGTTTTGGTTTTTCTAATTGGATAGGCGAGATTTGTTGTCTCAAGTTTGCGAAGTTTTTGTGTTGAATTTTGTCCAAAAACAGTGGAAAGCAAATTGTCTAGTGTTGACATTTCTGCTTTTGGATCTAAAATTGTCATAATTTCGTATTTAGGCATTTTTTATTCTCCTTATGGACGTATGGGCTAAATTTAGCCAAGGATTTAATAGTAATTTAATTTTTAAAATTTATTAAAAATAGGTTTGAATAATAATTATAACAAAAACAATTATTTTTCAAACAATTTATCAAATATTTATTATATATGTTTATAACCATTAAAAATGAAAAAACCCTTAATAATTTAAGGATTTTTTCATTTTTAATGAATTAAAATGTGGAAATATTTGTATATGGCGCGCCCGGAAGGAGTCGAACCCTCAACCTCTTGGGCCGTAACCAAACACTCTGTCCAATTGAGCTACGGGCGCTTTTTTCTGGAGGCACCAACCGGACTCGAACCGGTACATCAAGGTGTTGCAGACCTATGCCTTACCATTTGGCTATGGTGCCAGTAATAAAATATTACCAGAAAGTAATTATACCAAAAAAGATTAATAAAATTAAAAAAATTACTTTTTATTTTCTTGTTCTGCCAAAATACGGGTTAAAAGATCGATAAGTTCCGGTTTTTTTAAGTCTTGATAACCGGAAATTTCCAGTTTTTGGGCAATTTCGTGTAAATTTGAAAGTGCTAATTTTTCTAATGCTTTTTTGATCTTTTCAGACTTAGATGTAGGTTTTTTTTCAGTTTGTTCTTCTGAGTTCGTATTATCATTAGTAGAACTTCCGTTATTTATATTTATGTTGATATTTTTGATATTTTCCTCGCTTAAATCAAAAATATTCATAAATTTTGAAAAAGCTTGTGGATCTTTTTTTAATTCGCTAATTTGCTCTTCAAAAACTATTATTGAACGTGAAAGTCTAAAAATTGATTTAATTTTTAAAACTCTTGAATAAAAATAGGGGATTAAAATAAAGACAAGTCCAGAAAGAATGATTTGAATTACTAAAATTGCAACAAAATTTTCGTTTTCAGGTTTTAAATCGCTAACCATTGACACTGTTGAAATTATAATCGAAAGCGATGCAGACATAAAGGCGACAAAAGTCACAAGAAAAGATCGATTACCAATGCTTGCAAAATCCTTTTCTCTATAGGAAATAAAAAGTGAAACTAAATAAAAAGATAATGTAGCGCCTGTAAATAAAATTGACAAAATTGAAAAGACACGCGCTAAACTTTTAGTGTCGAAATTTAAAAATAGTTGAACGCCTAATAGAGCAACTAGCAAAAATAGCAAGACCGGATAAGTGAAAATTCAAATTCGGTATTGCTTTTTTTCGTTTTTTCATAACTCTTCAACAGTTGGAATTTTTTTATTTCCGAATGGGTTTTCTCAAATCATAATTCCTCAAAAAGTTTTTCTATTTATAATAATTATAAAATAATTTAAAGTAATTAGTATAAAAAAATAAAAAAATATTAGATTGTCATAAATATTTATTGTTTTAGTTGAAAAAAATTTTACCATATGAAAAAACCCGGTTCTGCCGGGTATCTTTCACATGGTGGAGGTGCGGGGAATCGAACCCCGATCCAAATAAAAAAATTTAATAGAGTCTACAGTTTAGATTTTAAAAATCAAAAATTAAGAATAAGAATAAAATTAATAAATCAAAGGAGTTGAAAAGTTTAAAACGAGTAATTATCGAATCTAAAATAGATAAAGATTATACACTATTTATTTTTTACAAAAGGAAAACTTAAATTATAAAAATTAAAAAGGATATTTACTAAATGAAACTTTTTTTAGTAAATTAAACGTAAGCGAAATTATATTGATTATTTAAAAGATTGTAATCAAAATTAGCTTCGTTTATAGATTTATTCGAGTTTTTTGCGTTTTAATTTATACGGTTTTATGGTCTACCAAACCACTGCATCTAATAAATTTTATTAATTGTCAAATCCAGCACACCCCCCGTTTTGTTTATAAAGTTTAGAAATTCTAAAATTGATTGACTAAATTTTTCTAGAAAGAAAAACCCTAACCAATCAATTTAAATTATAGCATAAATTAAAACTATTTTAGCAAATTTAGTAATTAAATTTAAAATTAAAAATTTTTTAAAAGACGAGCATTTTTACGGGGATGGATTAGTCCTGCTGTAAAACTAAATGCTTTAATTTTTAATATAATAATTAAATATTTAATATTATGTAGATATATTATACAGAAATATAGCCGTTATTATGTCAGTGTTTATAATTTCCTGTTTTGAAAATGGGTCTATTTATGATTTTGTATTGTTACACTCAAAATTCTTAAAACAGGTTATGTTTTTATTTTACAACTCGGAAAATAGGGGGTTTTTTGGAATTTTCGGTATTCCTAAAGAAAAACAGCGGAAAAAGCTAGTGAAAAAACTAAAAAGCACTAATATTGACAAAAATTTTAAAATTAAGATTTTAGTCCCAAAATCTAGCGCTTGTTTTTCCGAAAAGAAAGAAGCAAAAATTAAATTATGACATTGACATTGAAGACAAAGTGCTTGAAATTTTAGATAAAGGCACCATTACCAAAATACAAAAAAGGCTTAAAATTGATTATAGCATCAAATTAAACAGAGCTATAATTCGCAAAATTTTAAACAAAAACGGCTTAAAAATGAATATTTACAAGAAAAAAGCAAAGCAGAAAATAACAGACTTAAGTGTTCAAAACCACAGTTTTGCTAAAAATCATTTTAGAAACGAAGAAGACGAAAATTCTGCCAGAATGCATCTAAAATATGCTAAATCGTTTTCAAACGATGTCTCAGAAAGCGATGTTAATTTTTCCTTAGATTATCACTATAATGGTAAAAGTAAAAAAGCCGAATTTTTAGCCGAATTTTTCGGGTTATAATCACACTCGTTAAACTTTTTAGCAGCTAAAAAATCATTTTTTTAGCGTAAAAACTGTTAAATTAAGTAGGTATTTAGGCAAGCTTTTTACAAAAAAAAAAAAAAATTCTAAAAAATTTTAAATGTAGTATAATTTGGTTATCGAATTAAAAATTAGTCAATATTAGTTGCTAAATTTTTAGTTTTAGAAAAATTACTATCTCTGAGAAAATCAATGGTGTTAGTTTTACTAAAATCCATTGATTTTTTATCTATTAAAAAAAGAAAAATTAACTTTTTCTAAGAACAAAAATTTTTACTTTAGATAAAATAAAGGAGAAGAAATGACTGACAATAGCACCACTAAAAAAAAAAAAAAAAAGGTGGGAAAAATCTAAAAAACGTGCATTAGCACTATCACTTTTAGCATTCGGCGGGTTTTCAATTGGCTCATTCGGTCTTCTACCTTTTCTGCTAAAGTCCTGGAACACGCTCCAGTATAACATTGTTGATTTCAAACACATTAATCATAACAATGCAAGTTACGAAATTGAATTTGCACTAAGCGATCTTGATGCCTATAAGTTAAATTACCAAGATCTAAATGTCGATCTGACAAACGACCAGGAAGGAAAAAATGTCGTTGTTTCGCACATCGCAAACTACGATGAGTTTTCGCGTTCTTGAAAAATAAATTCAAATTATACTGGCCTTAGTTTCGGGAAACGTTATTATTTAAAAGTTTACCTTGATGACAAAAAGCAAAAACGTTTTGCGGCAAAAAAAGTAATTGGTTTTGGACAAAATGTTGCCAATTTTGTTGATACTCCGCCTGCGGTTAGCACGATTAATTTTCAGTCAAAAACACCTTCTACAGCATCAGTTTCGGTTAAATTTGCCGATGAAGCCGCGAATTTAGAAGGGAAAAAAGTCGCCCTTGAGTATTATTTTGTCCTTAAAAATCAAGAAGATAATCTCGAAAATAAAATCAATAATGCTCAAGAAATTCATACTTCTTATGTTGATTCTGCCACTGTTAAAAACGGTGCCGCCGAGTTTAGTCTAAATAATTTACACCCTGGACTTGATTATAAAATCAGCGCAATTCGTTATGTTGATAGCGAAAATCGTAGCGAAATTCCGTTGCAGCCGATGCAGAAAATTCCGCTAGATCCAAAGATTGACTTTGAAAAAGATAAGTCAAAAAAGGGTCTTTTTGAGACAAAAACGGCAAAATTCCGTTTAATTGCAACAACTTTAGTTGACCAAAATTTATCATATTCGCAAAAAAGACTTACTGTTAATTTCGCGAATTTCGATAATACTGCAATTATTCAGAACAAACCAATCACATTGAATTATAAAAATGTTGAAACTGGGCAAAAATTTTCAAGTAAATCGTTTTTTAGTGCTAATTTAGCCAGTTTTGACCTTGATAAATTAGATCCAGGTTCTACTTATCAAATTGAAAGTTTCAACCTTGAGTCATCAACAATCGAATTTAGTAACACTTTTTCGAAAAATTTCTACACTCCAGCAGCAATTATTGACTCAAAAATTGCAGTTGGGGCAACTTTTGCCGATGTCGAACTTAGTGTGGCTTCTGCTGATGACTTAACTGATAAAAAGGCACTTTTATATCTTGATGACAGCTCAATTGTTCCTGCATCAGCAACTTTTTCAAAAACTGATAAAAATAATGTTTATAAAATCAAACTGCAGCCAAAAGGGCTTGTAAATGCAACAAAATATGCCCTTGATAAGTTAATTTTTGCCTCACAAATTCCCAATTCGGTTTTTGCAACCAATCACGACGGCTTTGATTATCGCAATGTTAGTTGGGAAAATGATTTAGAAATTAGCTCACCAAAGCGGAATTTTGTCACCAAAATTTCCGATTTGAAAACTTTTATTAAGTTAGAACCAAAAATTTATCCAACAAAAGTTGAATATACTTTCGGATTTTTGCTAGAATCTTCATACCTAAATGATAAAAACCTCTATTTATATTATTATAAAAAAGATGAACCAGGAAAACTTTATAAGTCCAAAGTTGCGCGTGCTCAAGGTTCAGAGATAAAATTTGAACTAAGTGATTTTGAAGTTTCTTCGGTTTATAAACTTGATAAAATTGAAATTGAAAACCATCCTGAATTAGCGGTTAAAATCGAATTTGATGAAAGCAAAGAATCAGCACAAAAACTAAAATACGATGAATTTTTTATTAAGTTTCACGTTAATAAAATCGAATTTGAAAATATTACCGAAACAAGCGCAAAAGCAATCGTTGAAATTCAAGGTGATTTTAAAAATATTACCAAAAGTGGAATTAAAAATCAATTTAGTCCTAAATTAGTTTTTGGACAACCTGGTTTTGCTAATCTTTCAAAATCAATAAGTGTAAATTTGGATAGTTCACTAACTGCAGGAGCTGGCACCACAGATCAAAAAAACTATGAAATTAAGGACAATAAATTAATTCTTTACTTTAAATTAGACAATCTAGATCCAAAAACTGAATACCAAGTAGCCGATCTTGAAATTCCTGAACAAACTGAATTTTTTAGCTCTTCAGGAATTTTAGAATTAAACGCAAAATTTACAACTGAATATCAAAAAGTTAAGATTTTCGGGTCAAATTTTGACTCAATTACTGAAAATTCAGCGATAGCAACAATTTATTTTGATCCAACTTTCAATAGTTATTTAAATGGTTATAAATTTAAAGTCAAATTCAAAGACGAAGATGGAAAAACTGTTTCTTATCCAAACGAGGCTAACAATAACACTGAAAGTTACCAGAAAGTTGAAAATAATCAAATTAAAGTTAGTCTAACCGGATTAAAACCAGGGCAAAAATACACTTTTGCCGGTCTAGAACCAGCACCTGGACAAAATGCAGACGGACTAAATAACCTTAATTTCGAATATTTAGTTTCAGAAACAACAAACTCCCAACGACAAAAATTCGAAACTGCCGAAGACAAAGCGCCTTATGTTTATACGACAACCGACATTGCATCAGTTCAAACAAATCCTCAACAGGATGCGGCTAGTGTGACGGTAAATTTTACCACAAAGGATCCAAAATTCAAAGAAAGAACAAATTCTACCCAGAAAACCGCGGTAATTTTCGTTAAAAACAACGCAACCGGTGGTATAGCAAGCGCGACGGCGAAAATAGAATTTAAAGACAACAGCAATTCTGCGACATTTAATCTTAAAGAACTTTCCAAATTGACTCATCACACAATTACTGAAATTTTGATCGATTCACAGAAAATTCAATTTGCTGAAAATTTGAAACAGGAAAACGCCGAGCAACGTAATTTTAACACTGTCGCAACAACGGCAACGGTGGAAAAAGTTGTTCAAACAGAGAAAAAACACAATAAAATTGGACTTGAATTGTCTTTTGATCCGATCAAAGATCGGTTTTTAGAAGGTGATGAAGTTCAGGTTAGTTTAAGAAATAAAAGTAGTTCAAAAATTATAACAACGAAAGCAAAAGTTGATCAAAATTTAGTGTTAAAATTGGATTTTACTGAAAATGTTGAGCCTGGAACTGAATACGAAATTAGTAAAATTTCTGATCTGACAAAAGATAAAAATATTCAAACTTCAGTAGGATTTGAGATTAAAAAAGCCGAGAATTACGAGCCAAATCTTGCAGATCCAAAAAAAGATGACCAGAAAATCTATTCCGCTCCAGAATTAAAAGAATTTAGTGTTAGTGAAAACAAAGATGAAACTGTAAAAGTGAAACTTACTTTTAACGATGCCGAAAAAGTTCTTGTTAAAAACAACGGCAACGGTGGAGTGAATAATCAAAACCTTACATTATTATTAAAAAATACAAAAACAGAAGCTATTGTCACTGCAAATGGCCAAGCTCAAGAAAAAGATGGCACAATTTCTGCTGAATTTACATTTTCTAATCTTGATCGAAATGTAAAATATGAACTTGTTTCAGTCAATGATTATTCTAAAGCTGATTCAGAAATTTGATACAATAAAGATACTTTCACTGAAGGTAAGAAAGATTTCACCGTTAACGTTGATAAAATTGAAGTTAAAAATCTTGTTTTTTCAGAAATTAAGCAAAATTCTGTTAAGGCTCAAATTTATTTCGATCCAATTCGCGATAGTTATTTAGCAGAAAAAGAAATTGAGGTTGAGATTGGCGAGGACAGCGATCCTGTTGCGCAATTTGTTCAGGTTCAAGGAGTGGTAGAAAATTCTGCTCCTGAAATGAAAAAAAGAGTGAAAATTACACGCTTACAGGACGGAAGATTAGTTGCAAATCTTGACTTTTCAGGACTAAAAGAAGGTTCTGATTATAAAATTAAGTCATTAAAACTTGACAAGGGTGCAATTCAAACTAATGAAGATAACAAGGAAACCGGACCTAAATTCGAAATTGTCAACGAATTTAGCACGGCAGATTCAGTTGGACAACATCGTCAAATTGGTGAAATTAACGATGCTTCAAAACAAAAAACCCTAAAATTTGCCACCGATGTCGTTGTTTCTGATGTAGAAATTAATCCAAATGCTGCTGGCGCTGCTCAACAAGACAAACAACGTTCTGCCACAATTAAAGTAACTTTTTCAAATTCAAATAACGAAATTCTTAAACTAAAAAAAGATCAAGTTGCTACAATCACTTTAATAAATAAAGCGACTGGAAAACTTGTACTAACTTCGGCAAATATTCAAGCTGAAGAATCGACTGTAGGAAACAAACAAACCAGCGCAAGCGCAACTTTTGAATTTCGAAACGATTTAGACAAACTTACAAAATACGAAATTAGTTCAATTCAAGTTGTAAGATCAAACGGAATTTATTCAATTCCGTTTTCATCGACGATTCAAAATGATGAAAGTAAAAAATCATTTACCACCCAACTTGATTCAATTACGGTCAAAGATATAAGTTATACCGATATTTCTTCGACAAGCGTTTTACTGACAACTTTTTTTGACTCACTCGAGGATAACGCGCTAAATAATCGTTTTGAGGCGGAATTAGAATATGTTTTAAAAGGAAGTCAAGAAGTTAGAAAATCATCGAAGGTAGACATTTCGAATAATCAAGCAACTTTTACAATTGAAGGGCTTCAAGAAGCAACTGGTTATGAAATTAAAGATTTAAAATTAACGAAAAAAAGTACACCTGTTAGAAGTACAAGATCGTTGACTCGAATTCGCAGACAAGCGCCAGAACCAATTCAAAATGTAACAGTTAAATTTGATCAAACTGAAGTTGAAGCAAAAAACAAAAAAGATTTTGCCACAAAATCTTTAATTTCTGAAGTCAAAATTGACTCGGGGTTGATTCCGAAAAAACCAGCAACAGTTCAAATTGACAAAACAAATCTATCTGATACAAGCGCTGGAATCGAACTTAAAATTAAAGATCCAAAGAAATTTTTTGCTGATTATGGAACAGGAAAAACCAAAAACGGCCAACAAAATCAAATTCGCCTTATTATTAAATCAAATAGAACTGGGGCAATTGCCGAAACTGGGGCGCAAATTGAATACGATGAAAGCCAAAGTACCGCAACCGCTAAGTTTAGCTTCGAAAATCTGGAAAAATATACAATTTATAATCTTGTTGATATTTTCATCAACGGCGTTCCAGTTGGGTTTTTAAATAGTCTAACGGAAGAACAAAAGCAATTTCATACGACCGCCAAAGAAGTTTTACCCGAATTTATTAACCAAACCGAGTTTAAAAAACACGGTGCCGTTGTTAGAATGGTTTTCGATGTTAATAAAAACTGGTTTTTAGTGGGAAATAAAGTTAAAATTAACTTTAAAAAGTTAGGGGAAACTGGACCCGATGATCCAGAACTAACCGCCGAAGCCGTTGTTCAAAATGACGGACTTGCCGTCTTTAATATAAATAAGGAAAATGTTAAAACTAAAGTTCCGCAAGGAACAAGATTTGAAATTTCGAAGTTAGAATTTGAACCTGAAACCAATTCTAACCAAGAAATTGTCAAAAATTTCCCGTTAAATAAAATCACTGGAAGTGATCAAGTTCAGGTTTTATCAGCAAGCGCTGGAATTCAAGCAACAAGAATTCGTAGCCGCCGCGATGTTGTTAGTTTATTTGCTGAAGGTGATGTTGAAAATCAAACTGAAAATGTGGGAAGTCAATTTCAAACTGTGCAAACTCAGACAGGACAGAATAATTTTGCTGCTGTAAATCTAAGAACAGAACCGCTGCAAACTGGAGGAACAGGCACTCAAAGTCTTACTAAAACTTTTGACACCGCTGCTTATATAACAAAAGTGGAAAAAGTAAATTTGGCAGGAACAAACGGTGAGATTAAAATCACCTTAAGTTCAACAAAACTTTTAGAAGGCGCTGCTTTAGCGTCAATGAAACTAAAGTATATTGATATTAGTGATGGACAAGAACATGAAGCAGTCCTTCAAGGTCGTCCGGCACTGAATTCTTCAACTTCTGAATATACTTTCAGCGCAACAAATTTAACTCCTTTAAATTACTACCAATTAGTTTCAATTACTTACGAAAATCAAGGGCAAAATGTCCAAACAATTAACTTTGACGAGGATCAAGTTTCTTATCAAGACCGACTTTTTCGGACAACGCCGACAGGTTTTGCTGTTGTTGATATTAAATCAACTTATAATAAAACAAACAAAACTGCTAATGTTAAATTGCAATTAGATGATCAAGTAACTAAATATCTTGAAGGGTATAAAGTTAAAATTTCCTATAAAAGACAGGATGAAACAAATAATTCAATCCCAATCTCGACAGTTGAAGGAGTAATTAACTCTGATGGTTCAGTTAATGTTGTTCTTGATGATCGATATGAGCAACAAGGACAGAAAAGTTTTTTCCTTCCAATTCGACCTGATACTACAAAAATTAGTGAAACTACAAATACATTAGAAACAGATTTTGGAATTCAAAACATCGGTGGAGTTACTAATTTAAATAAAAACATTGATTCTGAAAAACTTTTTGAAGGCTTTAAATATAAAATTGAAAAAGTTGAACTTATTCAAAAACCAGATGCATCTTCAGGTGGTCGAAAAAAACGTTCAGTTCAAGATCAAGATTTAATCGAGTTTAACGCTGGATTTACTAAAGAAGCTAAATTTGAAGCCAAAAGTTCAACTCCTCAAACTCAGGGGCAACAAACATTTGAAGAATCCAAAAAAACAATTGAAACAATCCCAATTTCATTATATGATCAGCTAATTTATACTGAAGAAAAAGATAAATCTTCGGGGATTGATACCAAAATTTATGCCTATTTTATTTCATCAGATGAGCTACAAGATCAAGACAAAAACCACTTCAAAGTTCAACTTTATAATAAAACACTGAAAAAATACGAAACAATTACTAAAGCAACTTCGATTAAAAAAATTAATGAAAATAATGGTAAATCTCATTTCTATGTTGCTACCTTTAATATTAATTTAAATAAAGCTTCGCTTTACGAAATTGAACATTTTGTTTATAAAAATCAAAAAATTGATCAGTCAGAATATAAAACCCCTCGGGTAGAAAAAACTGAATTTACTACACCAGGGAAAAAAGCTTGACTAACCAATTTTTCGCAAATTGGTGCTTACGAAGATGATGCCGCAACTGTTTATTTCCAATTTGATGAAAAAGATGAATATCTTTGACGAAACAAACATAAAATTGAATTGGAGATTACTTCTGAACCAAATTCGGCTTTACAACAACAAACACAAGTGCAAACTCTTAAATATACTTTTGTGCCTGAAGGTTCGCTTACAAAGGTAAGAATTGATAAAAATTCTAATAAAGATCAACAAAATTCAAACCTTGAAATCAAAGAAAATACCGTCTATAGAATTACTAAATTTACAATTAAAGAACCTGAAACAAGCGCTAGCCAAAGTCAAGCAAATTCGCCTGAACAAAAAAATAATAAATTAAAAATCGACACTGTTAATCAACAAAATACCGCAACTCCTACCAATCTCGGAAATGGACAAATGGAAGTTAAAAAAGTTGAATCTGCTGAGGTTGTTAATTTTAAAGCTGATCAAAAAGATGCCTTTTTTGAAACTAAAGCTAAATTTGATTATCAAGAAGAGACTAATTTCATTCAAAATCCCGATAAAAATGCTGATGGAAGATCAGCAACTTTAGAATTTAAATTTAATGATAAATTTTTACAAATTCCGAAAAAATTCGCAACTATTACAGTCGCTAAAAAAGCTAGTTCTTCTTCTTCTTCTTCTTCTTCTGAAGAAATTAGTTTTACTTCAGAATCTGAATATGAACCTAACAAAAATCAAGGGAAACTTACTTTCAAATTAGAAAATCTTGATCGCTTCCAAACTTATGAAATTAAAAAACTTGAAATTGGTGGAATTGAATTTGAAAGTTTAAAAGGACAAGTTTTACAACCACCAACAACTAAAAATGAGTTTACTCCTGTTGCTCAAAAAATTTATGTTGCTGATTTAAAAGTTGATGGACTTCGAACTGGAAATCAAGATCATAATGGAACCGGATCTCCGCCGGTAGCAGAAGATGGGTCAAAAGTATTTGGAAAAATTAAAGCCTATTTTGATAAAAATGATGCTTGATTAGAAGACGGGAGAGTTAGTATTACTATCAAGGATATAAATTCTGGCAGGGAACTAACAAAACTTGATAATATAACTATAACTAATGATAGAAAAACCCCAGCAACACCATATAAAGTCGAAATTGATATCGACAAACAACTTAATCAATCTAGTGGTGGTGTTGCCGGAAATACTCCAATTGAACCCGGAAGTAAAATTGGTCTTGAGTTTAAATTAGAAGAAGCTAAACATGGAACTAACCTTAAAAATAAAAAGCCAAACGATATTTTAATTGAAATTCCTGAAAAACAATACAATTTACAAACTGCGCCTAAAATTGAAAAAGAGATCACAATTCCTACTGTAATCGAATCTGTTGAAGTTAATAAATTAAATGATGATAGCGCTAGGTTAAAAATTAAACTCAAAGGTGATCCGGCTAATTTCTCTCGGATTGTTGATAACCCAATTGTACTAACGATTGAACCTGATCCTAATAATGAAACAATGAAAAGGAATTTTGGCGCTGGTAGTTCAAAAATCCCGATTGAACTTAAAAATACTTCTTTTGTGACTAATTTTGTTGATAAGTCAAAATTCGAAATTGAATATGATCTTAAAGATCTTATCCCCAATTTAGAATATAAAATTCTAAAATTACAAGCTCAAGGAATTGAGATTCCTTTTGGAGCATCAGACTATAAGTTGAAAATGAAAGGATCTACTACAAGCTCACATAGTGATCCGAAAACCTTTAAAACTACTTTCACTAATCTTTCTCCTGAAAAAATTATTTTAATACAAAAAACAAACGGCCAACCAGATCGCGGTAGAGAATATGTTGATGAAAATCTTGAACTTAATCTTGATCCAATTTCAATGTGATCGCTTGCTGGTAAAGAAATAAACGTTAAATTCAAGCCGTTAGATTCTAAAGGGCGTGAATTAAGAGCAGGCACATCGACAAATGCTCTAGAACGAGAATATAAGTTTCAAGTTACTCCAAATCAAGCACAAAAATCACTAACTGCTATTTTAAAACAAAAAGTTACTGATGATAATGATCTAAATCTCTATCCATCAACAACCTATAAAGTAAGTGAAATAAGAACAGTTGATAACAAAATTACTTTAAATCTTGATGATGCCCAAAAAGCAAATAATTTGCAATTTACCACACAGTTAGCACAACCAGAATTAAAAGAAGCCCAAATCACTAATTTCATTAACAAAGAAGGAAAAGAAAACACTTTTGAACAACAAATTTACTTTGCTTTCGATGATCCATATCGTGCAATTGATGAAACATCAATGAAAGATTGGAAAATAATTTTACAAGGTGTAACCGATAAAAATAAGCAAAATAATATAAATGATGCTGGTAGTTGACAAGAAGTAGTAAAATACAACCCACAAGCTACTAGTGGAGATGTTTATATTACAAATCCAAGAGAATTAAAACAATTAGAATTTGAATATAATGAAGATCCAGAATTACAACGTGTTTTAATTGAAATGAAAGAAATTGAAGAAAAAATTGCGGTAATTAGTGAAAGGATATTAAATTTTGAACGAAGTGATCAAGAAAGAATTAATACTGTTAAATCACTTGCAGATTCACAATATCAACAGGATTTTGTAGAACAATTAAAACAAGAGTCGAGACAAATTCGCACTGAAATTCAAACAAGAAAAACAGAATTGGAGGAAAGAAAAAAAAAATTAAATGAATTGCAAATATATAAAAACTATCTTCAACAACAAAAACAACAAAAACAACAAAAACAACAACATCCTGATCGTAGATATTTTGTTTTCACCTTAAAAGGAAACGCATCTTGACTAAAATATTATAAAATGCGAGTTGCAATTCAATACAAATATTTTAAGGATCATAAAAATCGAAAAACATCCGATTTTAGTAAATTAATTAGCAAAATAAATACAAACCAAACTCAAAATTCTAATAAAAAAAATATTTCGATCGTTAAAAGTATTGAAACAATTGATCTATCCAATTTTGAAAAATACACCAATCGTATTCTGCTTAAAAAATCAATAATTAAACCCTTAAATCAAGTTGGTGCTTACATTGAGATGGAATTCGATGATCCCAAAAAATTATTAAATAATTTGAATGGAAAATTCACAAATGCAAGAATTATAGACAAGAATGATTTACAAGAATGATTCGAGTTGTCTTCTAATATTCTTTTTGATGACATACAAAAATATCAAATTAGAAATCCAAATGTAACACGGGGAAATAAATATAAGGTTGACTCCTCTAATGATAATGGTTTTAATTCTGTTCCAAAAAATGGTTGAACAGCTCCAGGATCTGTTGGAAATAAATATAATCTAGAATTTCTTGTAAGAGGATACGATTACTCACTTGACAATCCTTTTAAATCATTATTATCTAATTCAAATCTTAATTACGTAAATTTAGTTGATAATATTAACAAATCAATTGAACCTAAATTAGAATTAAAAGAAAACAAGCCACAAAATAACTTTTATACCTTAAGATTAGCAAAATTTGATGCAAACACAAATAGCACTTCTGTAAAAATTGGATTAATTATTACATATTATTGAACAAACCCGGAATCGTTTGGATCAAAAATAATTAATATTTTTCCCAAACTTTTAAGTGGCAATAATAACATCGACGAAGATAATAACCTACAACCATTAATCCCTACTTTATCAAAAAATGTTAATTTAACATTTATGACTTCACCAATTGTTAAAAAAGAAGATCCGTATTGAGGAAATTTTTGAGCTAATCCATCTGGGAATGTTTGGCACACATCGGAAATTAGAAAATATGATCATACTAGAGCTGAACATATTAAAATAATTAATGAAAATTTCAGAAAATCTCTAATTAAAAAAATTGATAATAATTTCGGTAGATTTGATTTTACGAAAACACTTTTTCTTGGGCCAACAGGACCTGTCAAAAAAATAGGTGATTCACCTGAAAAAGCAGATGATAATATCGCTGAACAGACACGAGTAATTGACAACACCGGATCTCGAAAACGTTTAACAATCTATGAGACCGTAAACAATGAATTCCTGGGACGGAAAACTCGAACCCCATTTGGAATAAAAAGTATTAAATACGAAAGAAGTGCTAAACTTTTTACTATTTATTTTAATTTCATTTTAAACAATATTGAAAAAATTCAGGAAATTATGCCAACTGTTTCGTATGCAACTTTTATTGACCAAAATGGAAAAATTTATTTATTTGGAAATAAAAATGGCCAACCCATTAGATTGCAGGATGATATACAAATTAACAAAAGTAAAAGGGAAATGACACTTTTGGTTAATTTAGCACCTCTAAATTGATCAGAAAATGAACTTCCGCCTGCTGAAACCAATTTAAACTTTGTTGGATTACTTGTTTTTCCATACTTACCAACTAATTTTAAGGAAAATAAATTTCTTAGAAAATTAGTTGGTCAAGATTCATACAAAATTGGTGGAGAATACAATGAATTTTTACAAGGATTTGAAAAAAAACAATATCTTTTCCCTATAAAAGACTATGACGGCTTACAAGTAGATGCCAAAAACCCTTATTTTGTTCCTTGAGTTTCAAATGAAAATGCTTGAGATCGAATAACTTACTAATTTAGAACTTTAAAACAACAAAATAATGAAATTTCATAAATTTTTCACTAATTTAGGAGATCAATTATGAAAAATGAAGCTAATTCTAACCAAAACAGCAAAACTCTTAACAGTCATTTAACAAAAAAACTACTTGCCGCCGGTGGTTTTGTCACCGGTGCCATTGTTTCTTTATCGCCTTATCTTGCAAAAATAATCTCGCCGAAAACGATTTATGTCACCGATTTTGTCGCTAATAATGTCACGGCAAACTCGGGAGAATTTAGTTTCAAACTCCAAGGAAAAAATCAAGCCGATACTGCCTGAGTTAAAAAAGCCGACCTCGAACTTGTCTATATTAGCAAAAATTCGCGTTATCAAGTTAAAACTAAAGTCGAATACGATCCAAAAACTAACAGTTTTTTCACTTTTGCCGATAATTTAGTCGGCGGTTCGGTTTATGAAGTTCAGCTAGTTGCTGCTAATAATCCAAGATATTATTTCAGTTTTACGAACAGTTCGCAATTTTTTTCGACAAAAAACCAGGTCGAAAAATTTAGTCATTATGATATCGAAAATGATACAATTTTGAATCTTAACTTATTTGATTCACAGAATTTATTACAATCTGCGAATTTAATTCTTTATTATAAAGAAGTTGGTACCGACAAAATTCTGACTGCAAACGGACAATTTAGCAGCCAAACTGAAGAAAAACAGGCAAGTTTTGTGTTGCGAAACCTTAAAAAGACAGCAAAATACGAAGTTGTTGCAATCAAGTATCATTTTGACGATCCAGACCAAACTTTTGATCTCGAAATTTCCCCACTTGCTAGTCGTTTTTTTGCCGCTAGTCCGCTTGGGGGAAAAATTGTTAATTTAAGTCAAAAATCTTACGGTCTCAATTCGGCACTAGTCGAAATTTCGCTTGCACTTAATAATCAAAAAGTAAAACTGGAAAAAAACGAGAAAATTAACCTTGAATATTACTGAAAAGACGAATCTGGCGCTCACCAATTCGGGGTTGCCAACGATGTCAGTCTCGTTTTTGATGCTAATAACAAAATTTATGCCAATCTTGATTTAAAGCAAATTCCTGGAGGGGCGAAGTTTTGAATTTCGCGAATCTGGAATAATTCAGGAACACTGGCAATTAAAGTCGAAAATAAACTTTCGTTTATTTCAGCGCCCGAAATTGCCCGAATTAAAACTTTCGTTGATGGCAATAACACTTCCAGTTTTGATGTTAAATTCAACGATCAGTCGTTACTTTTAAACGGAAAAGACGTTAAAATCAACTTTTTTGCCGATGACAGACCAACAAAAATGCTCTCAGCAATCGGTCAAGTTGTCGGAAATAAACTGTTTTCGTTTGCGAAAAACTTAGAAAAAGAGAAACATTTTACAATTTCTTCGCTCGAAATTGTCAATAAAGCAACTAATTTTGACGAAAGTGGTCAACAGCAAACTAGCACAATTTTCTTTTCACAAAATTTTGACCAAAAAGAGAAAAAATTCTTTACCCACGCAACGAGCGCGCAAGTTGAATCGATTACAACTGATAAAATTAGCGAAGATTCTACGCGAATTAGCGTGGTTTTAGACTCAATTGATGATTTTATTAAAGATAAAATTGCCACTTTGTACTTTAGAGTTGCTGGATCGAATAGTTTAATCAAATCCGAGGCTCAAGCTTTTAAAATCAACGGCAATAAATTAGTACTCACCTGAGATCTCATCAATTTAGAGCCAGGGACAAATTATTTAATTGACTCAATCGGGATCGCCGATGCAAATCAGCAATTTGTTAATAAATTATACCTAAATTTTGGCGCTAATATCGGTGCTGAAAAGCTAAACTGGACGACAAAACCAGCGGTTTCTTCGATTAGTTATATCCCCAGAAGTGAGAACTCAGTTGCGCTAAATATTGCAATTAAAAATATTCTTGAGCCATTAAAAACAGCAAAAATTAAGTATACTGAGTTAAAACCAGGCGGACAAACTAGAACAATTCAAGCTCAAATCAACAATAATTCCATTATTTCCAATTTGTTAGTTGACAATCTGGAAAAAGGTCTAGATTATCGTATTGATTCAATCGAAATTGATGGTTATAAATCATCAAAAGGTGATGCTGATATTCTCAAAGTTTCAAAAACAATTACACCCGCACAGCGAATTTTTGGAGTTCATGCGCCTTTGGTTTTGACTGAAATTAAAAACACATCAGAACAGCAAACTAGCGCGAAATTAGAAGTTAAATTTAGTCCTGAAACAATCAAAGCAATCGGAAATAATAGGGTAAAAGTTTATTATTCACTTGCTGGATCATCGAAATTGTTAAGTGCTGAGGCGAGTTTAGGAACACAACAACAACAACAAAACAAAGAAAGTGTCACTTTTGAATTAAAAGATCTCGAAATTGGTTCAAAATATAACATTAATTCCGTTGTTTTAGTTCGGGAAATTCAACCTTTATTGCCAAATCAGCAAACAATTACCACTGAAAGAAATATTTTATTTGGGGATGCAAGTCATCAATTTCAACCAAGTCAGTCATCATTTTTCACAAAAAGCGCCGTAATTGAAGTCGGTTATGATAATTCTTACGAGCAAAGAGTGATTGCAACTTTTACACTCGCGGATGCCAAAGGTGATTTTTTAGGGAAAACTGCGAAGTTAAAATATACACTTAAAAAGAAAAATGGGGATGAAAAACAGGCAGAATCTGCTCAGAAAAAAGAAGGTGAAATCACCGCGCCCGTTGTTGGCGCAAGAATTCGTTTCGATATTACCGACCTTTATAAACAAGGTTTATACGAAATCGATAAAAATTCACTTGAAATTGTGGATGGAACAACCGCTGTTGCTGCCCCTGCTGGTGCCGCAGTTCAGACTTCAAGTCGCGTTCGGCGTGAAGTTAGTCAGTTTCAAGCTCAACAGAATCAAGCAAAAATTATTCCTTTCAAAGAAAACTTGCTTGATTCTACTGAAAAATCACAGTTTTCAACTATTCCAAAAACGGCAAATGTTACAAGTTTGACTTTAAAAAAGAGAACAAAAAACACTGCCGAATTCGAAATTGAATTCGGAAAAGAGTTTTCAAAAACTGCCGAAGTTGTGCAAAGCGCGGAAAAACTTGACGATTTTCTTAATACCCAAAAATTAAAAGTTCGCTTTAAAAAATACGGTGGTGAAGAACAAGTCCAAGAAGTTCAAGCCACAAAAAATGTCGAAACCCAAAAAACAACTTTCAACCTTACAGGTCTCGAAAACGGTCAGCAATACGTAATTCTTGGTTTTGAACAGGTTAAAGAAGAAAATTCAGAAAAACCTGAAGTAAAAATCAATCTTGATGATCTTGATTTTTACAAAGATCAAGTAATTGCGACATCTGCAGTTATTAAAAAATTAGAAGTTGATACTTCTGTCGAAACCCAAGCAAAAGTTCATCTCGAGCTCAAGGATGGCGGAAGATATACTGCTGGGAAAAAAGTGACTGTTGAACTTGAGAAAGTTGATGGAACTGGCGGGGGAGCACAACAAGTTGGACAAAGTTCAACTTTTAAACAAGAAGCAACTTCACTTAACGGAATTTATGATTTTACCTTCTTAAATTTAGAAAAAGTTGCAAAATATAAAATAAAATCAGTAAAATTTGAAAAAGATCCCGAAATTCAACCTCAAGCTTCACAAGCACAGACTCAGGCAGCAAATCTTGTACTTTCACGAAGCAAACGTTCTTTAGTTGATCCAAATATTCAGCAATTTAAAGCGGTTTTTGTTAATGTTCAAACTGCTTTAACAAATGAAGAAGAAATTGATCTTCTTGAAAATCAAGAATCAGAATTAGAGCCTAAAAAAACCTTTGTAACTAGTGCTCAAAGTGCAAAAGTTACAAAAATTGAACATGAAAGTCAGCAAACTACAAGTCTTACAGTCAAATTAACCTTAGATAAAATTGATGATTATTTGGGAAGTAAGCAAATAACCTTAACTTACAAAAATTTAAGTCAAAATAAAACCCAATCAACTCAAGATGCAACTGTAAATGAAGGAGACAAAACAATTTCTTTCCCTCTAACCGGACTCAACCCCGGTGATCGTTATGAAATTGAATCACTCCAGTTAAAAGATGAAACTACTGGCGTTAGAAACGAAAAACAACTTAAAAAATCAGAATTTAAGTTCGAATTTGACAAATCACCTACCACACAAGCAGGATTTGAGAAGCAATTTTTCTCACCAATCCCAAATCTTGCTGAAATTAAACCAGAATCAACTTCTGAAACTTCGGTTAGAATTACTGTCAAATTAAACGATAAAGCAGCAAACTGAAACGGAAAATTTTTGCAGATCAAGTTAGAGTCAAAAAATGCAGTTCCACCACAGTCTCAAAATTCAATTTATACTGCTCAAATCGCCAACGGACTTGCGGTTTTTGAAATTAGCGGACTCCAAAAAGCAGGAAATTACGAGATTAAGGAGATGAAATATTCTGATAATCCAGCCGAAAATTCTGCAAGTTCAATTCAAGGTCAAGATGTAGAAGGGTTTTCAAAAACTCATAATCCCCAACAACCTCAAGAAAAAATTAAAAAAGAATTCGAACTCGATGCCGAATCAGCAACGATTACCGATATTTCTTATAAATCCGATAATTATTCCGCCGATGTTACTGTAAAATTTGATTCAACAGAAACTTTTTTAACAAAAGAATCTAATGGTAAAAAAAGAAAACTAAAGTTTTACTTTAAAAATAGTCAAACCGGCGAAGAAGTTACAACTGAAAAAGAATTTGAAAATCAAGAACAGCAACAAAAACGAATTCAACAGCCAGAATTAACTCTTAACTTAGGTGGTCAAGCGGCTGCAACTGGGGTCGGCGCTGTTCAAAACAGTCCTTTAAAAGCAGGAAGTCTTTATTTATTAACTAAAGTTGAGGATATAACTGAAGAAGGCGGGCCTAAAAAACTTAAAACCTTTAAATTTGATAAAGATCTTGCTAGTTTAACTCCGGCACCGCAACCTCAAGCACAAACCCAAACTCCCGAAGTGCTTTCAAAACTCTTTTTTGCAACAAAACCAGAAATTATTGCCTATTCAATTGAGAAAAAAGATGAAACAACCTACGTTGCTAATTTCGATATCGCCGATCCTTTAGCGGGAAGAGATATCGAAAAAGGTGGATTTGAAGGGCGAAATGTAACTGTAAAACTTGAAAGAGTTTTTGAACCAAATGGCGAAGAAGCAAAAGAAGATAAACCCAAAGAGATACAAGTAGAATCTACAGTTCAAAAATCAAAAATTAACTTTGAAATTAAAGATAATTTTACTGGTTTTGAAAAAAACGCTACCTATAAAGTAAAAAGTGTTGAATGGGCTGACAAAACTAGTAACCGCGGCACAGGTTCTCAAAAAAAGGATCCTACTGTAAAACTTTCCAAACCTGATAAAAATACAAACGGACTTGGAACTCAAAACTTTGAAAATTTTGCTATTAAAAAACTCGATGGAAGTACCGATTCCAACATCGAAGGAAATGTTGCTGGAAATGGGCGCAAAAAATTTGGCGATAATTTCATCATTAAACCTGAATCAGCTAAAATTATAAATATTGAAAAAAATGACAAAAAAGATAATTCAGCAATAATTACTGTATCTTTTGATCCAAAAGATAAATATTTAGAACATTCAGATTATAAAGAAAAGTTAAAACTTGTTTATTATCAAGTTGGTGATCCGGAAGAGAAAAAGGCTGAATTAAAATTTGAAAGTGCTCAAGATGATGCTGTCAAATTCAAAGCGGATTTAACTGATCTTAGCGGCGGAAATGGTTATCGAATTGTGCGAATTGAAAATGATGCAGCACAGGCTCGTTCCCGCCGTCGCCGTTCAACAGATGCAATAACTAATGCACAAAACCAAATCAATTTTTACTTTGATGACCAACAAGTTCAAGAAGATAACAAAAAATTTGCCACTTTACCAATAATTAATTCAATTTTGCAGTTCAGAAATGATAAAAATCCAGAAGATTATGATTTTCTTTTAACCTTAAAAGACACTGGCGATGTTTTTAAAGATAAAACAAATATCAAAGCTAAAATTCAGTATAAAAAAGTTGTTGATGGAAATCAAGCAAAAGCAACTATTGAGGAAGTAGTAGCAGAATTACAAAAAGTTGGACAAGGTGGAATTTCTAGCCAAAATGAGAAAAAATCTGATGAAGAAAATCTTGAAAAAAGTACCACTTTTAAATTTACACTAACGGGACTTGATATTTTTGCCCAATATTATATTGAAAATATTGCTTATGATAGCAATAGCAGTACTGATAGTATTCTAAATAAAGCAAAAAATCCTGCTCAAGTTACAAACTCCGAGTCTTCCGGACTTTTTAAATTTTCAGATGATGCCGAGAAAAAACGGGCATTTGTGACTTTCCCCGATAAAGTTGAAATTAAAAAAGTTGATATTAAACCTGATTTTGCACAAAATACTGCCAAAGTTGAACTCACTTTTGATGCAAAATATAAACCTTTTTTAGAAGTTTATAGAAATTTTACAATTGCCTATAAAAATCCAAAAGGAATCACGCAAGAAGTTCAAGTTGATAAAGATAATTTTGTATCTAATCCAGATTTGAGCAGCGGCGAACCCAAAGTCGAAGTTACAATTAATAACATTTCTGAACCAGGTCAGTACATAATTGACAGCCTTAAATTTGCCGATGAAAAATCACAGCAAATTAAAGCAATTTCTAATTTAGAATTACCGCCAGTGGCGATTAAAGAAACAATTAGTATAAATGACCGAAGTTTTTATACTAATACCAAAATTATTGCAATTCGGAAAAAACAAATTGGCGAAAGACACGCACTGATTGAATTTGTCCTTGATGATCCAAATGGATCTTTTATTGGTAAAAAAGTAAGCGGGACTTTTATTCCAAAACTAGATCCTCCGCAAACTCAAGATCAAAGTAAAACTAGAACTGAAAGCGTTACAATTGTTGCCGATGAAATCGGCAAAACTTCAAAAGCGGTCTTTAATCTTAGAAGTTTGATCAAAAATACTGAATATACAATTTCAAAATTAGAATTTGAACAAGGACAAGGCCAAACAGGCGGGGATAAAAGTCAATTTGCTACAAAACAAGACCTAAGTTTTGATGATGCTAAAATTTTAGAAGAAGAAAATAAAGATAAACCTGAAAATAAACGTGTTAAAACTGTTGAAAAAATTAAAAAATTTAAAACTAAATTCCGAAAAGCAAAAGCACTGGGAATCACTTACCAATTAGATCAAAAAAAATTAAACCCGACTCCTTGAAAAAAAGCAAAAGTTCGTGTGTTTTTTGGTAAAATTGATACTCCATTAATGGAAGGAAAAACCAAAACTGAATTAAAACTTGTTTATCAATCGTCAAAAGCGGGAATTTCGAAAATTTCAGAAAAATTTGTTGCTGCAGAAAAAAAACTAGTCAAAGATTTAAAAAAAGAACTAAAAAAGGATAAAACTTGAAAAAACATCATTCCAAAAAAGGCCCATTTTTATTATGAATTTGAACTTGATAACTTAGACTCAGGAGCTGAATATACCGTAATTGGTCTTCAAGATAAAAAAAATAAAATCAAAATCGGACTACCTGCTCCAGTTGGAACAACCGTAAATGTTGCTAGTTTATCTAGTCGATCTCTTGCTCCTTCCTTTACTTTTAATACCGCGCCATTAATTACAAAATTAGCTTATGTTTCTCACGAGCACAAAGTAAGACTAATTTTTGATGTCGAAAACTCACAAAAATTAGATTTTAGTAATTGGTCAATGGAAATTAAGTATAAAAAACTTGACAATCAAAAAAATAAATATGGATGAACTGATCCATCAAATGGTAGAATTCAAAAACCTTTTACAGTTAGCAAAATCAAACTTAAAAAAGTTGTTGATCGCGGACCAGTTTCTCAAGATAGTGATGCTTCAATTACCAGAATTGAAGCTGATCTAAAAGGGCTTGAAAAAGGAAGTTGATATTTAATTGATGAAGTTAGCATCGCTGATCCTAAAAATAAAAAACAAGCTTTAAGTCTTTACATTGATAAAGACAAAATGCAACCTAATGACAAAAAAATCTCAACTAGAGAAAGCGAAAAATGGCAAACAATTGTCAATACTTCAATTGAAACTGCAACAATTTCTAAAGTTAAAACATCGACAGAC
This sequence comes from Mesomycoplasma dispar, assembly GCF_000941075.1. Taxonomy (NCBI): domain Bacteria; kingdom Bacillati; phylum Mycoplasmatota; order Mycoplasmoidales; family Metamycoplasmataceae; genus Mesomycoplasma; species Mesomycoplasma dispar. The sequence goes on along the minus strand of NZ_CP007229.1, from coordinate 420,512 downwards.
AAAAATGGTATTCAAGTTGAAGAAGGTGGTAAAAAAGTTGCCAAAAAATCCCCCGAACTCCGTAAAGGTTGATTTGAAGTTGAATTTGATAAGAAAGATCTTGCTTTCTTAAAAGATAAATATAATATTCAACTTGAGCTTGAATCAGTTGAGAAAAAACTTTTTTATACAAAAACAGTTCCAATTTCTTCTTCTAGTGGCAGTGGTGTAACTACTAAAGTTGTCGTTGAAGCTGATGGTCTCATTCCTGGGGATAAATATATAATTAAAAATTATATATTTACTTTAAAACCAGGAGAACAAGATAAATATGGGGTGAATTTACCTGCTAATTTAATAGCAAAACCGCCAAAAAATAAAGACTCTATTAATCTTCTAACTAAAAATGCAATTAAGTCAATAAAACACGAGCCAAAAGCCGAAGGTCAAACGGATATTACTGTCGAATTATATAATAATAACGGAAATCTTGATGGTAAAAAACTTAAATTAAGTGCCCAAATGGACACAAGATCAGGGAATGGAAAAGTAAGTGAAGAATGAAGGAAAGATGGACAAAAAGGGCTTAAAGTTTCGGGCGAAGGCAATGTAGAAACAAATTCTTCTGGCAAAGCAACTCAAAAGAATAATATAGTCAAATTTAGTATAAATTCAAACCTAAAAAAAGATAAAATCTATAATATCAAAGAAATTACCGTTGATGATGGTAATAAAGGAAAAAAATCGGAAAAACTTACCTTTGATACCCCAATTGATAACGAATACGCACTACAGCGTCGTTTTTATTCAAAAGCGGAAACAGCAAAACTTACAAAAACAACTATTTCGGAAGTTACTTATGATAGTGCCAAAATTGTGTTAGAGTTTGATAAAGAAGATGTGTTTTTAGATGGTGATACAATTACTTTGTATTTAGAAAAAACCGATAAATCTCAATCAATCGGATCGACTACAACAATCACTTCAAATTCAGGTAAAAATAGTAATAAACTTGAGGCTACTTTTAATTTTTTGAACACCCTTGAAGCCGGAACTAAATATAAAATTAAAACGATAACTTCTAAAACTGTTAATTTAAGTGTTGAACAGAACACAAAAGCAGTAACCCCTGATTTAGCAAGAGGTTGAAAATCTTCTTCTTCTTCTTCTTCTTCTACTACTACTACTAGTTCAGTAGACCTTGAATTTATTACTAAGCCACTAATTACTGATATTAAAACAACAGAAATTCAAGATACTAGCGCCAAAATTGAAATTGTTGGCTGAACAAAAGACTTAACTGATGCAGGATTTACAGCAAGTCTTACGGTTAAGGAAAAACAATCTAGTTCAGGACAACAACAACAACAACAACCCAAAACTGGTCAACAAGATAATACTAGTCAAACTAATAATTCACGAAAATTTAATTTTACTAGTCTAACTAAATTCACCGAATATAACCAAATTACTTTAAAAATTAGAGGTGGAAGTGGTAATGTTGCTTCTGTTAATTCTGAACAAGAAGTCGATTTTGCTCCCGAAATTTCATCTGGTGCAAAGCAAAATCTACGCGAATTTCGCACAACTGCAAAAGATTTATTACTAGCAACTTCTAATCCTGTTAAGATCATCCCGATTACAACAACAAGTACTAATATCGAAATCGAACTTCAAGAACAAGATGCTAAATCAATTGCAGAAATTCCTTTTATTTTAAAATATAAGAAAGCATGACCAAACGTTTATGCAAAAGATGCGCTAGAACAAACATCCCAACCTGTATTGATTAATACTGAAACAAAAAAATTAACATTTAATCTTGGTAATTTAGAAGCGGGAATTGTTTATAGTATTGAAGGGCTAGAACCATTGGATCCGGCTATTAGAAAAGATCATCAAGTAAGGGAAGAAACACTTAAAGTTGAAAAAAACTTATTAAAATTATTAGATGAAGTTGCTAATACTCCGTGAAATCCATATCCGCAAAATGGGAATAAGAAAAAAATCTATTTTACATCCATGAATAAGCCGGTTAAATTAGAAAGAGGATGATCTGTTCCTTTAAGATATGATTATTATGAAGGTGAGCAAGTTTATATTCGATTTAATAAAGAATCAGCGACTGCGATTAATGAAGAGTGATTGAAAAATAATTTAACCTTAAGATTGATTCCACACAAAACTTTTTCCGCCTCCTATGTAAGTCAAAATCCTGAAAAACTTATAAAAAGATTAAGTCAAAGCAAAGCATATTCAGAAAAAAATAAAGGTGTGTTAAACGATGATTTAGAAATTGCTAATTTAGAGTGAAATCCCGAAACAGCGATTGCTAAATTTAAATTACTACCTTGATCTTTAAAAGCAATTGTTGGATCAGAACTTGAAATTTCGATAAATGATAAAAATAATTATCCAAAAGATCCTACTTATGCAAATAGCAACCCGTATCCTAATCCTTCCATAATATTACGAAAACAGTCAATTAGATTCAAGGTATCAACTCAAACAATGGTTGTCACACCGACAAATGTTGATTATATGAACCCTGGATTAATAGGGTTTTCATTTGCAATTTATGATCCAGCTGATTTAATAGAACCAACAGGAAAAGATTATAATCCTTTCGGTGAATTTACGAGCCTAACACCTTATAAAGAACAAAATTGACTAAAAGTTATTGCTAATAATGGTTGAAAACAAAATGTAGGAAGTCAAATTGAAAGACCTGAAAGAAATATATTTAAAAATCCAAGTAGTGGTTTTAATGGTAACCCTTTTATTATTGATATTCCAGAAGAACCAGTAGCAATAAGAACAAAGACTAAATTCAAAAAGGATAATAATGGTGTTAAATATTTAACGCTATATTGAAGAATACCAACAAATCTTGGAAAATTCCAATTTCCAGAAAAATTCAAAAATGCAAAAAATCTATGATATCCAGCTGGAAAACTTGTTAGTTTGCCAATTTCGCTGCAATTTAAAACAAAATCAAAGGATTCAAATTTTGCTATTTACTCTTTTGTTGCAAAATCACCTTTTGCAACACCAGGATTTATTATGCCATATTCTAGTAATGTTGAACCTCATGATGCTATTTCAATCATAAATCAAGGCGTAGATTATCAAGCAAAATGAAAAAAAAGTCATACTGATGATTTAATTCCGCGAATTACAAAACGAGAAAGAAATATTTCAAAAGTATTTTGGTCTGCTCCTTCTTATAGTGAATGAACTACAAATGAAGGCGATTTAAATACTATTTTTTATCAAAATCGGAAAAATCCTATTCTTGCTAATGGCACAAACCAATTAGCAATAAATACAGGAGATCCACATTGATCTAGAGGAACAAGATATACAGGTCATAATTGAAAAATTTTATATGTTAAAAATAGGGAAGGTCATCAATCGAAGCCAACCATTGAAAAAGTGGATGCAAATTGGAATTACCAACAACAAGCAACATATTCTTTTGGATTTGAAAATCAAAGAGCAAGATCTTCTTGGATTATCTCAATGACTACCAATCCCCAAGGTTATCCTTTGCTTTACGATCCAATTAATTATTATGATATGTTAGGTCCGTTCGAGGTTCCGGAACTACCTGATAAGCAAATTAAATAGGGTGCAGAAATTAGTCTAAAATTGGTTTAAAAATCTGAATTTTCCTATTGCAAAGGTTTAGTTAAAAAGATTAAAATAGTATAGAAAATGAGACATATCATTATTTTTAATTATTTTTAAAATTTGGGAATATTAAATATTTTGTGTCTTAAGGTAAATCTATTTTGATAAAATTTATCATAAAGAACTAAAATATGAAAAAAAAGCAAAAAAATTATCCCCATTTGAGTTAAAAGTTGAAAAAATTGTTAATAAATACGCTGATCATAAAAAATTAAAAAATTTTCACAACGAAATTTCGCATATGTTTAAGACTTTTGCTGGGTGCTCTTAAAGGCGGAATTAAGCCAACATTTAGGCTATGAAAAAGCAACTGAAGCAAAAATGGTGTGCATAGACTAAATAAACGAAACGGATTTTCGGGCAAAACTGTGAATTATAATAGTAATAATATGCATCTAAAAATACCAAGAGATCAAAATGGCAATTTTGAGAACAAATTAATCGCTAAATACGAAGCAAATTTAAGTGATATCGAAGAGCAAGTGTTTTCACTTTTTGCATCAGGGATGTCATATGAAAATATTGTTAACACAATAAAAAATATCTATAAAAAAGATATAAGTATCGCCTGAATTAGTATAGAAAAATGAGACACATCATTATTTTTAATTATTTTTAAAACAAATTTTTATTATTTTTTTTATTCTCCAAAATTGTGAAAATTTTTTTGAGTATCGAATTGTTCAAAATGAGAATTTGGTCTCAAATATGAAAAGCAATTTTGCACTCTAGTTTTCTGGTATCATTTAACAAATGAGCTGATTTTTTGATGAGCATCTTCAAGGTTTTCAAAAATTTTACCCTCAACATTCAAGTATTCTCTTTGTAAAATAGCATAAAAATATTCAATCGGGCGGTTTGCAAGCGCGTTTCCTTTTGGCGACATTGATTGTTGAATGTTGTTTTCCATTATTTCTTGATAAATTCTGCGCTTATTTTCCGAAAGATCGTTAATTGTGTATTGTTTTTTTGACTTAGGTGGTGATTTATTTTTACCACGTGTGCTAATTAATCCGTTCATACCATAATTATAATATTTTTGTCAGTTTCGAATTAAATTATTCGCATATGTCTGTAAAAAACCCTCTTTTTGCGATTTTTTATTAACTGATTTATTTTTATAAATTTCACGAAACTCGTTTGCAAAATGTATAGTCACGATTTTGAATCCTTGCGATTCAGCGATTTTGATATATTTGATTTTTTCATTAATTGAAAATTTATTTTGTTTCATAAAAAAACACACCTCTCTTGGTGTGTCTCAATTTTTTTTACTAATTTACTTACAAGTTAATTGTAGATTTCTTTTATAATAAACAAAAAAATTCTCTCTTTCTTTTCTTGTTTAAATAAGGAGAGAATTTAATAATTAATTAGCGAAAATCAATTCCTCCACCTGGAAATCTACCACCACTTTGTGAACTTATATTCAAATCTTCTCTATTTCATTGAGTTTGGATTTTTAATTTTGTGATTATTTCATCGCGCCACATATATCTTGTTCCGCGATCGCTAGCAAGATCTGGTCTGAATTTTGCATATGAATCTTGCCAAAAAGTAATTAAATTCGCTGTTTCTTGTGGAGTTTTTGGCGGTCTTATTTTATCTAGAAATAATTTCATTTGCTCTGGTTTACTAAATTGATATTTTTCTGATAATTTATAAGCATAACCATTAGAAAAATTAGGGTCACTTCCGATATCATTTGCAATCTGAGTGGCTATTTCTTCATCTGATTTTCCAGATCCATTTAAGCTAGAATTTGCAGATCCACTACTATTTTCTGCTGTTCGTTGCGCTTCTTCTTGTCTTTTTCTTTCTTGTTCTTCTAGTTTTTTTGCCTGTTCTTCATGTTTGCGTTCCTCTTCAGCTTCTTGTCTTTTTCTTTCTTCTTCTTTTCTGAGTCGTTCAGCTTCCTCGAGTTCACGTTTAATTTTTGCTTGTTCTTCTTTTTTTCTTCTTTCTGCTTCCGCCTTTTTGTGCTGCTCTTGATCCTCTTTTTCTTTTTGTTTTCTATCTTCCTCTTCTTTTTTTAGTCTCTCTTTTTCTTCGTTTTCTTTTCGAATTTTTTCCTCTTGTTCTCTTAAAACTCTTTGTTTCTCCTCCTCTTTTTCTTCATCCGCTTGTGGGGCAGGACTAATTTGTGGAGTTGGCGAAGGAATTTGGTCAACCTTTGGCTCTGGTGATTTAATTTCCTCATTGCCAAGAATTTGTGATTCAACTTCCGGCTTATTAGGAGTTTCTAGTTTTTTCTCAGGTTCAACTTTTGGAACATTAAGAAGAATTTGTTTTGTAGGTAAACTAGGTTTTCTAGTTTCTGGATTTACTGGATCAGGATTTTCGTTTGCAATAACAATTTTTTCTGATTTTTGAGTTTTTAAAGGTGCTTGTTTTTCTATATTTTTAGGTTTTGGACTGACTTTTGGTGGTAGGAAAATTAGAATATTTGGTTTGGATTTAGTAATGTTTTTTTCATCTTTTTGCTGAATTTTTTCAGTTTTTGCGGGAATTTTACCGATTATCGTTGGTGGTTTTTCCTGCTTTTCACTAGAATTAGGTTTTTTATTTTCATTAGTTTTTGGCGAAATATCTACCACATCTGGAACAATGATTTTTTTTGGTTCCTGAATGATTTCATCCGACTTTTTCGAACTAATTAGTTCAGTTTTTGTATTAGTTTTTGCATCTTGTGAGCTTGCAAGTGGTGCAATTCGTGTCTCAACTTGCACATTTTGTCGGTTAAGATTTACTTCATTCAAACTAGAAATTGAATTTTCTGATGTTAAATAAATTGCAGTTCCAACTGTTCCTGCCGTTACAGGTAATAAAGCCAAAACTCACTTGAGTGATCTACGCATTGATTGGTATTTCCGTTTTTTTTTTTTTTTTTATCAAAAAGAACATAAAACTAAATTGAATTAGTTTATTTTAATTTTAATTATACCATAAATTAATAGATAAAATTACTACAAAACATTGATAATAATTCTTTAAATACAATAAAGCATTGAATTTACCTATTTTTTATGATCTTTTTGTCGTTTTATCAACAAAAACCCAGACATAAAAATTAATTTTGTTTGGGGTTGTAAAAAGTTTATCTAAAATTTTAGAAAAACTATTGTTCCTAAAACAAAGTAAAAAGTGGAACTTTTTCTAAAAAGCTAAATAAACAAACCGGAATGTTAAAGAAAAAATTACTATTTTTTGGTTTTTTAGTTTATCTTTATATTTTAGTCTTAATTTTTTAATCGATATATTCCTGAATAAATTTTTCTAATATATTGTTATAATCACTGTCATTTTTAGATTTATCGAATAGCGCAAAAGCTTTGAAGGTAATTCCAGTGATGTTTCTGTCCATATTATGCAAAACTTTGTATACTTTATCAACTAAAAGTTGCTCTTTTGATTTAATTGTTCCTAAATTTAGATCTTTCGACAAATCAATTTCAATATCTTTTTCTGAAAGTTCCCAATTTCATTTAAATTTTGGTTCTAATGGGTTTTTACCTTTACTTGAATAAAAAGCGATTTCAAGGAAGGGTTTATTTTCTTCACCTTCTTTAACATTAACAACTAAAATTATTGTTGAATCTGCATCGTTAAGAAAATCATAGTTTTCATCAATTATGCTTTTTGATTTTTTTGAAATATCAACTGTTTCACTTTTGTCTGGTTTTTGTTCTTTTTGCAATTTAAGATCACCATTATATGTTAATTGAGTTCCTTCTTTTTTTCATCATTTTAATTCAATTTTATCTTGAGATAAAGTTGATGTCTTATCGTAATCAATAAAATCAACACCAATTCTATTGTATTTTTGGTTAAGATTATCAGGTTCGATTATCAAACTAAATTCTTTATTTTTTGTTGATCTAGATCTTAATAAAAAATATCTTGTTTGCAAATTGCGTGGTAACTTTGTTGGTTTAAAAGCGTAAAAAAGTGTGGTATCCTTATTCAATTTAAGGTTTTTTGCAACTTTTGAATCTTTTGGTTTTTCCAAAACAATTCCTTTTTCTGCCAAATAAATTCCTTGATTTTCAACGTCTAAAACTGGAACTTCATTAGATTTTGTTTCATAACTGCTATCCACCTCAAACTTCAAATTAGCATCATTTACAGCAGAAATTGACGATAAAACTGGTTTTTTGTTGTTTTCATCAACTTTAGTTTCTACATTAGTTCTTCAGTCAAGAAATAAATGCACATTAGCGTTTTTTGCAAGCGCTTCATAGGCTTCATTATTTTTTGAAACCTTATCAATTTTGATCTCTAATTTTTCTTCTTTGAGTTCACCAGTTTTTATTTTAATTTCTAATGTATATTTATCTTTATAAGAAGTAGAAAGATAAACAGTCGTATTTTTAGGAAAATTCGCTTTTTCTAAATTTTTAAAAAGCTTTCTTAAATAATCACCAGCATTTTCTGTGCTAGAAGGTTTTGGAATTGAATTAATAACGGAAGATTCATCTTGAAATAATGTGGTTGAAACTGGAACTGACTGAGTGTTTTGCAAAACTGGAACTGATTTTTCAGGAGATTCTGGACTTTTGGAAGAATTTTGTTTATCATTTTCTTCGGTTTGTTCAGTTTCATTTTTATCAGCAAAATAATTGAAAAAAGTAAATAAAGGTGCAATTTCTTTTGTAATATTTTTAGGATTTAATGGTCGATTTAAAAGATGTTTGATTTTATCATCAATTGTTGATGCAAAAATTGTAACTGGTAAATTTTTTTTAACTTCAAATTTTAAATCATCAAGATTTTCTGCGGTTTTTGCATCAAAATTTTCAATTGCATTTTTAAAATAACCAGAATAAATTGACTCAGTTGCATCAAAATTGAACTCGAAAGTGTAGCTATATTGATTATTTTCGCCTAATTTTAGACCTAAGGGCAACTCTTGGTTCTTAAGGTTTCCATCAATTTTTAACTCAATAGTGACTAAATTTTTGTTTTCAACCGATTTTTCTGGTTTCTTAACAGTAAAACTTGTTTTTGTAGGACTAAAATCAGCGACTAAATGCTTAATTTCATCTAAAAAACTTGTGATAGTAGTTTGTTTTGTTTTAAATCAAGTGTCAAATTCGGACAAGTTTAAACCATTAAGTTCAGAATGTTTACTAAATAATTCATAAACTGTTGAATTATTTTTTGCTAGATGTTTAGAAATTTCATTACTAAATTGGTAGTTTTTCTTGAAAATTTCTAAGAATTTTGCCCCATATTTCTGATTTGCTTTTGGCAAATCAACAAATTTAAGTAAAAATCTAGTTTCTTTTTGGGTTAACTTATTAAATAAAACCATATTTAAGACAAGTTCGTTTTTTTCATCACTAACTTTCGAAAACACTAATTTTTCAACTTCTAATTGCGGTTTAATTTCAAAGTTTGATGGGAGAGCAAAAATTGGTTCTGAATTTAGACTAAAGGAAATCCCGCCAAATTCAGAAAAAGTTTTATACAAAGCTTTTGTTGCATCGTTAGTTTCATTAAAGTTTTTACGGAAAGAATTATAAAATAAAATTGCAGTTTCAGTTGCAGTTTTGCCTTCTAAAAATTTTAGTTTAGAAAGACTAATTGAAGCAGAGAAATTTTCTGGAGAAAATTGAAAGGATTTTTCCTGTTTTGAAAAATCTAAATCGAATTTTGTGGTATAATTTATAGATTTAGCAGCATTTGAAACGTTAATTCCAAGGTTTTTAAGCACATTTTGCTTAATTTCAATAGCAGATTTACTCTCTGGTAAAACCAATTTAAACAATAAATCAGGGTATTTTTTGCTTAATTCACTAAAATCAACAGCATCATTTAAGTCGAAATTATAAACGCTGTCAAAATGCAAATTTAGAGCATCATAAGCATTTAATCGCTTTGCAAATTTTTCTTTAGGTTTTAAATTGGCAACTAATTTATCAAATTCAGCACTATCAAATTGAGTTGTGCTTGCTAAACTTTTTGCACTTGATACATCTTTGGTAAATATTTTTAATTGTGAATTAAAATTTTCAGTTTGCGCTATAAGCGCATATGGAATTGAAGTAGCAACGCTAACAGTTGCACTAACTGCCAAAATTGAAAAAATTATATACTTTAGTTTAATTTTTTTCATAATAATTTAAATCACTCCTAGTTTTTTATAAAAAGGCAATAAAGTGCAACTTTTAACTATAATAATCTTAAAGTTTGACTTTTTAGGTATTACTTCATTTGAAAAAGTTAACTTTAATGATTGACATTGTTAAATTATATCTTATTTATAGATTAATTGCTATGAATTTTTTATAAATTACTTTCTGATTCTAAAAATATTTAGATTTGGGTAAAAGATTTAAAAAACTTAGGTAATTTCATTTTGTTTTTGAAAAAATTTATGAACTAGAATTGCTAAAAGAGATTCTAAAAAAATAAAAAACTCCCTGTTTGAAAGGAGTTTTTTAGTTTTTTGATCGATTTAGAAAATTAGACAAGTTCGATAATTGCCATTTTGGTATTATCGCCAAGTCGGCTCGGAATTTTAATAATTCGGGTATATCCACCATTGCGTTCAAGATAACGTGGAGCAATTTTATTGAATAAATAAGGCATTACTTTCATTCCGTCTTTAGTTTTTTGGTTATATAAAAAACTAAGAACTTGACGGCGGGAGGCAAGATCGTTCTTTTTTGCCTTCGTAATTAATTTTTCAGTTACAGAACGGAGACGTTTTGCACGGGTTAGTGTAGTTTTGATATGTCCGTGCAAAATTAGCGAAGTTGCAAGTGAGCGGAAAACTTGACGGTCTCAGGCGGCATCGCGAGAGTAAATTTGGTGCGGATTTGCCATAATTAATTCTCTCCTTTTTGTTCGTTTTTATAGTTTTGCAATTTTTCCATAATTTCTTGCACAGATTTGCGACCAAGATTTTTAATGTTTTCAAAGTCATCATGACCTAATTTTTCAATATCAGAAATTTTATAATATTGTGCCCGTCGCAGCGCATTAAGTGAACGAACCGAAAGATCAAGGGCATCGATACTATCAGAAGGACGGCGAACTGGCTCTTCTTTGATAACTTGAACCTCAAAAAATTCATCACTGAATTTATTAAGATTATCAACATTTGCAAGCATATTCAGATGGGCAATTAGAACCTGAGATGCATAAGAAAGTGCATCTTTTGCCAACATTGAACCGTCAGTTTTAATTGAAAAATTCAGTTTTTCTTCAACAATTGGACTTGCGGAGTTAATTTCAACTGCTTGATAATTTGCACTAACAACAGGGGAAAAATCGCTATCAACTGCTAAAACTGTGCCTTCCATTTTTGACTCAAGTGTTAGAATTACTTCGTTGACAAACTTTTTATTAGTTTCAAAATCACTAAATCCTTTACCAGAAGTAATAAAAATTTCGAATTTTAGTGCCCCAACACGGGAAATATCGGCGATATACAAATCAGGATTAACGATTTTGAGACCACTATGAGATTGAATATCACGGGCAAAAATTTGTCCAGCTTTTTGGCCATCGAAACTTGCCATTTGAATTTGATTTTTTTCAAAAAAGCGCGGATCGTAGAAAAAACGCACTTTTTTGAGATTGTTAAGAATTGTTACAACATCTTCGATTACATCATCAAGAACACTAAATTCGTGTTTTACACCTTCAATTTTAACCGCAAAAACGGCACAGGAAGGAATTGATGACAAAACTGTGCGACGAAGTGCGTTTCCGATTGTATTTCCGAGCCCACGTTCTAATGGTTTTAGTTCAAAACTTGTTTCAAATTCACTAACTTGGTCAACAAGGTTTTCAGAATAATAAACTTTTGCGTGTTTTTTCATTTGAAAAGCCTACCTTTTTTCTTGACGTTTGAATCATTTTCGTGGTGGTCGAGTTCCATTATGCGGAACAGGGGTAACATCTTTTGTTAGTAAAATGTTCATTCCAGAGGTAATAATCTGTTTTCTTGCCGCTTCTTTCCCTTGTCCTGTCCCTTTTAAATGCACAAGCACTTCACGCATCCCGTGTTCACGGGCTTTTTGGGCGGCTGCCGCAGTTGCAAGTGTTGCGGCATAAGCGGTTTTTTTCTTTGTCCCTTTAAAACCAATTGAACCAGAAGATGCCCAAGAAATTACATTACCTTGTTTGTCAGTAAAAGAAATAATTGTATTTTGGTGTGAAGAGTGAATATGCGCAATCCCGACGGTAACATTTTTTGGACGTAATTTTTTAACTTTACGAGTATTAGTTGCCATAATTATTTACCTTTATCCTTTTTGCCCATAATTGCTTTTCTTGGTCCTTTTCGAGTTCGGGCATTTTTTTGTGTTACCTGACCGCGAACTGGTAGTCCTTTCCGATGACGAATGCCGCGATAACATTTAATTTCAATTAGTCTTTTAATATTTGATTGCACCTCGCGGTGTAAGTCACCTTCGGTTTTGTAAGTTTTGGCAACATCACGGATGATTTGCAAAACTTCCTCGTTAATTTCTTTTACCTTCGTGTTTTCGGTTAAAATTGGGAATTTTTTCCCAAATTTTTCTTCTTGTAATTTAGCAGTTTTATCAATAATTTCTGCTGCTAAGGATTTACCAATTCCAAAAATACTGCAAAGAGCAATTATAACTCTTTTATGATTTGGAATTTCAACATTAAGAACACGTGCCATATTTGAAAATTATTTAAATAAATATTTAATCCTTTGTAGATTTTTTGAAAATTTAAAATATTATCTTTTAAAATCAAAATTTTTATTTTTATTAATAAATAATTTTGATTTTTGTAAAAACAGATCAAAATTGGAAACTTTTAAAAATTAACCTTGTCTTTGTTTGTGTTTTTTAAGCAAACAAATTACGCGGTTAATTGAGCGGCGTTTAATTATTTTACAATCTTTGCAAATTTTTTTAATGCTTGCACGAACTTTCATTTTATTCCTTTTAAATTTATTTAAAGTTAATTTAAAAAAATTTAAATTTTTACTTGTAACGGTAAACTATTCTTCCTTTTGAAAGATCATAAGGAGACATTTCGACACGAACGCTATCACCTAAAATTATTTTAATATGGTGTAGTTTCATTTTCCCAGCAATATGACAAATTAACTTAACGCCGTTTTCGAGTGTTACTTCGTATTCTTGAGCGTTAAAAACATGAGTTACTTTCCCTTGGAATAATAGTTTTTGTTCCTTTGTTGAATTTGACATTCTAATTTTGATCCATTTCTGTTAAAATTACACCTTTGCCATTTTGAATTAAAACTGTTTGTTCATAATGGGAGGTTTTTCTGCCATCTTTTGCAATCACCGATCATCCATCGTTTAAAATTTTTATTTTTGCTGATGTTTGCAAGATCATTGGTTCAATACAAATAACCATATTATCTTTTAATTTTACCCCTTTTCCAGGAGTTCCGAAATTGTAAATGTTTGGATTTTCGTGTAATTGTCGCCCGATTCCGTGACCAGAAAACTCACGGGGAGTAAAAAAACCATAAGATTTTATTACATTGGCGATTGCAAAACCAATATCGCCTGTGCTAGCGCCAGGTTTTATTGCGCCCAGTCCAGCAAAAAAGGCTTCTTTTGCGCACTTAATTAATTTTTCGTTTTCTGCATTTTCGCCAAGTGATTTTGTAAAAGCACTATCAGCAAAAAAACCGTTATAAGAAAGACCTAAGTCGATCGAAACGATATCGCCTTGTTTAAGTACATAATCACTTGGAATTCCGTGAATGAGAATTTCATTAACACTTGCACAAATTGTAGCTGGAAAACCTTGATAATTTAGAAAAGCTGGTTCTGCATTTTTTGCTTTTATCTCTTTAAAAGCAATGGCATCGATTTCTTTTAAAGAGATTCCTGGTCTTACAAAGTCATAAACTTTTGCTTTGACTTCTGCCAGGATTTTGCTAGCAATTTTTATTTGACTTATTTCAAAATCAGTTTTAATTATAGCCATTTTTCAATTTCACTAATAATATTTTCTAGATTTTGCTCGGCGTCTAAATAATGAATTTTGTTATTCTTTTTATAATAGTCAACAATCGGGGCAACAGATTGGATAAATTTTTCAATCCGAACATTAATGATTTCTGGTCGGTCATCGTTGCGGGTAATTAAATCGTTATTATCAATGTCGCATTTGCCGACAACTTTTGGTTTTGCTAATAACAAATTATACGGTTTTTGACATTTTTGACAAAAAAGACGTTGCGATAATCGGGAAATAATTGTCTCGTTTTTTATTTGTAAATAAAAAACGAGATCAACATCAATTTTGTTTTCAATCATAAATTTTAACTGTTCAACTGTTCGCGGATAGCCATCGAGAATGTAACCCTGATTTTTTGGTAGTTGGAAAATGAAGTCAAATACCAAATTATTAGTTATTTCATCAGGAACATAATCACCAGAACTTACATAGTTTTGAATTTTTTTTGCAAATTCAGCATCTTGTTTAATTTTAGTTCGGAAAAGTTCGCCAGTTGAGATATGAATTAACTGATATTTCTCAAGTAAAATTTTCGAAATTGTGCCCTTGCCTGAACCAGGGGCACCGATAAAAAGAATTTTTTTGCTACTGGGCATTTGTGAAGTTTGTTATCCTTTGATTAAAAAAATTTTAAACATAAATTTTAAACATAAATTTTATCATAGAAGATCGCGATTTGAATTAGAAGAGTTCGAAGATCCTTTAAGATTAAGACTTTTACGAATTTTTTTACTTTGTTTTAGAACTTTTTGGGCATCATAACGGGCTTTTATTTGTGAGATCGTCTCAAGTGTGGTTGTTGCTAAAATTATTATCGAAGTACCTGAAAAAGTAATCGCCGAAGGTAGTCCTAACATAATTTCAACTGGTTGGAGAATTCCGAGAAAAGTAAGATAAATTGCACTAAAAATTGAAAGTCTTAACACAACTCCGATCAGATAGTCCTCAGTTTGTTCACCAGGACGAATTCCAGGGATAAAAGTTGAATTTTTGGCAAAATCTTGCGAAATTTTATCAATCCGTGATTGCTGTAAAGACATAATAATACTAAAGGCGATATTGAAAACGATAAAAATACTAAGACCAAGCGGGTGGTGAATTTGCATATTATTATCAATTCAATTTCGAACTGCTGAGGTATTACGGTCAAGAAAACCACTAAAAAGTGTCGGTAGCGATACAACAATTAATGCGAAAATGACGGGCATAATTCCAGCAGGGTTTAATTTTAATGGTAGGATCGAAATTTCTTTAACATTTTTTGACATCCCTGATCCAGTTTGTTGGATCGGGATTTTGCGTTCAGCTAAATAAACATAAACTGAAACTAATAAAACAACTAAAAATCCGACAACATATAAAATAAAACTTAATACTTGCGTAATGAGTGAAGAAGGCGAGTTAAGATCGACAAGATACTCAAAAGCATGTTGGAAACGACGTGGTAAACCGACAATAATTCCTGAAAAAATCAAAAGCGAAGTTCCGTTACCAACACCTTTGTCGGTGATTTGTTCTGCTAGAAATAACGAAAAAAGAGAACCTGAAATTAGTATTAACGGTAAAACTAGTCAAATAAATACGGGCGTGTTAATTTCAAGACGAACAAAACCGAAGTCAGTATTTAAAATAACGGTCCGAATTAGTACAATCGCCTGGATAAGTGCAACTAAAAGGGTTAAAAAACGGGTGATTATATTAATTTTTCGTCTACCTGCAGGACCTGATTGCGATAGTCGGTGAATGGGGGGGAATAATTTCGTCTGCGCAATTAGCATAAACAAAGATGCCGTTATAAACGGGCTAATTCCGAGTGCAACAACTGAAAAATTAAGAAGTCCGCCGCCGCCGACGGTATTAATAATTCCTAAAAAGGAATTAGCATCAAGTTGAAATTGTAATAATTTTAATCCAGGGATAGTAATTGTACCACAAACGATAAAAATTACTAGTAAAAAAAAAGTAAAAATTAATTTTCGGGTTAAAATTTTTTCTTTATAAGCAAAATAAGCACGGTTCTTTAGAATGATATAACCAGAGTTTATTTTTTCCCAAATTTTTCCCAAAAATTTAAACACTAGCGAACCTCGATTTTGCCACCAAGTTTTTCAATTTTTTCTAGCGCCGCCGCCGAATAAGCGTTAGTGGTGATTGTTATTTTTTTTGTAAGTTCACCTTTTGCAAGTAATTTAGCAGGGAGATTTCGTTTTTTTAGAATTCCTTTAAGATATAAAGATTCTAAACTGATTTTATCACCATCTTGGTAGCGGCTTTCAAGATCGGACAGGTTGAAAATTTCGAATTTTCTTGCGTTAAAATTGTGAAATCCAACTTTTGGTACCCGACGGAACCAAGGGTTTTGCCCCCCTTCAAAACCAAGACGAACAGTAGAACGCTTTTTTTGTCCTGACTGTCCCCGACCTGCTTGTTTCCCTTTTCCAGCAGCGTGTCCGCGACCTTTACGGTGTTTTTTTGTCCGTGAACCAGGGATGTAGCTAAGATTTTCAAGTCTGATTGACATTTTTTCCATCCTTTTGATTTAAACTATATAATTATACTTCATTTTTCTTTTTAAAAGACAAAATTTAAAAAGAAAAATGAAGATGAAAAGGACTATTATTAAAATTAAAAAAAGAATATTTAGTTTTTCAAACGATTTTTTAACTTTTTAACAGTTTTTTAACGTTTTTGGCTATAAGATTGCGCGTGTGCTTGTGCAGGACTAAGATCGCGTAATTCAGCGACTTGGTTGATTGTTTTAAGTCCTAAAAGTGCTTTTAGAGTTGCGCGAACAACGTTAATTTTTGTTCTTGAGCCGTAAGTTTTTGTATAAATATCAGTATAACCAGCAAGTTCGACAACAGCACGAACGGTATTAGAAGCAACAATTCCCTTTCCTCTTGGCGCAGGTTTGATTAGAATTTTTGATGCCGAATATTTGGCATTAATTTCGTGGGGAACGGTTGATTTACGATAAATTGGCACGCTTACAAGTCGATTTTGGGCATCTTTTACCGCTTTACGAATTGAGTCTTGAACCTCGTTTGCCTTCCCGTGACCAAAGCCAACTTTGCCTTTTTTATTACCAACAACAGCAAAAGCACTAAAAGAAAAACGACGACCACCTTTGACAACTTTTGTAACCCTGGCAACAGAAATTACCCTTTCTTCAAATTCAGGTTTAAAATTTTTATCTTTTAATGGTTTTGGTCTTTGTGGACGACGGCGTTGAAATTGTTGTTTGCCATCTTTTGGGCTTTGTTGGTTTTTATTATCAAAAGATTGATTCTGTGTCTCTTTTGGTTGGTTGACTTGCTTATTCTTTTTTTCCAGATTTTTATCCATATTAGAATTTTACTCCTTGTGCTCTGAGTGCATCGGCAAAAGCTTTAACGCGTCCGTGGTATAAATAACCGCTCCGATCGAAAATAAAGGGACTATTTTCTAATTTTAGTTCTTTAATTTTGGTATATAATTCTGGAGCTAAATTAGTTGCTGCAAGAATATTACCACTGTATTTATCAGTTTTATCAAGTGTGGAAACAGAAAGGATCACTTGTTTTTTTCAAGGGTCAAAAATATAAGCATAAAAATGACGTAACGATTTATAAACACCGATACGGTATTTTTGCTCATTCTCCCTTTTTGCAACTAGTTTTGCTAAAATACGAACATGTTTTACTTTACGATGAAAATTACGTGATTTTTGCATAATTATTTTGAAGCTTTTTTCCCTTCTTTGAGTTTGAGAATTTCATCACTATAAGAAATTCCTTTTCCAGAATAAGCATTTGGTTTACGCACTTGACGAATTTGGGCGGCAAATTGCCCGACTTTTTGTTTATCAATTCCTTTGATTTGAATTGTTGTTGCATTTGGGATTAAAACATCAAGTTCTTGCGGAATTTTAATTTCCACTGGATGGGAATAACCAACTAAAAGTTCGATCAGATTCGCTTTTAAAGTCGCTTTATATCCGACCCCTTTGATTTTTAACTCTTTTTGAAAACCTTTTGATACCCCAATTAGCATTGCGCCTAAATGCGAATTGGTTGTTCCATGAAGTTGTTTGATCTGTTTTAATTCCGAACTTCTTTTTGTTTTAAGAATGTTTTCTTCTTGTAAAATTGTAATTGACTCCGAAAATTGACGCTCTAAAATTCCTAAAGGTCCTTTGACTTTAACATTTGATCCACTAATTTCAACTAAAACTTGTTCCGGAATAACTAAAAGACGATTACCGACACGTGACATTTTGCTTCCTTACCAAATATAGGCGATAATTTCTCCGCCAATATTTTCCTTTCTTGCTTGTGAATCTGTTAGAAGTCCTTTTGAAGTTGAAAGAATTGCAATTCCGAAACCTGATTGGACAAAAGGAATTTTCAGCGCGGTTGTATAAACACGTAATGAAGGTTTTGAAATTCGTTTAAGTCCAGAAATGGCCGAAACATTACCTTTGTATTTTAGTTCAACGGTAATTGTTTTTTTTAGATCGCCTTCGATAATAAAGTCTTTAATATAACCTGCATCTTTAATGATTTCTAACATTTTTTGTTTTGTTTTTGAATGTTGGAATGATACTTGTTTATGTTTTCTAAGTGTTGCATTGCGAATACGGGTGAGCATATCAGCAATTGGATCTGTAATAAAAGCCATAATTTCTTACCAACTCGCTTTCTTAATTCCAGGGATTCGCCCTTGGTGTGCTAATGTACGAAAACAAATCCGGCAAATTCTAAATTTACGCAAAACTGAATGGGAACGACCACATAACTGACAACGTGTATAGGCGCGAACTTTAAATTTTGGTACCCGGTTTGCTTTTACTTTTCACGACATTTTTGCCATAAGTTTTATCCTTTGATTTTTTTATTATTGGTTTTTTAAATTTTTTAATTTTATTTGCTAAAGTTAAACTTTTTTAGCAAAAGGAAAACCTAATAATTCTAATAATTTCTGTGCTTCTTCATTATTTTTAGCAGTTGTAACAATAATTACATCAAGTCCATGGATTTTGGTGATTTTATCAAAAGTTATTTCTGGGAAAACAATTGCTTCTTTAAAACCAAGGGCAAAATTACCATTACCATCAAAAGATTTTAGTGAAAGCCCACGAAAATCACGGATTCGCGGGATAGCAATATGTAAAACTTTTGCAAGGAAATTCCACATTTGCTGACGTCGTAAAGTAACTTTTCCGCCCATTGGCATTCCTTGACGTAATTTTCAAGTTGCAAGTGATTTTTTAGCAACGGTTTTGTAAGGTTTTTGTCCCGTAATTTTTGCTAGATCTTCAAGAACAGCTTCGATTGCTTTGGCATTGCTTACTTGATTTCCAGCAGTCATATTCACAACTACTTTGGTAATTTTAGGAACTTGTGAAGGCGATTTGAAATTAAAATGTTCTTTTAATTGTCCAAAAACATTTTCACGGTAGTGCTGTTCGAGCTTTGTCATTCTAAATTGCCTTTCCTGTTTTTTTTGCAATACGGATTTTTTTGCCATTTTCGAGTTTAAAACCGACACGAGTCGGAATTGCAGGTTTGTCTTTTGTTGCTTTTTTCGCTACTAGCGCTAGCTTGGAGAGTAAAATTGGGGCATCAAAGTTAACAATTTCGCCGCTCGTATTTTTATTTGATGGTTTTTTATGTTTTGTTCTAGTATTAACACCTTTAACAATTGCCGCTTTTTTTGCTGGAATTAGTTCTAAAACCGAAGATACTTTTCCTTTGTCATCACCAGATAAAACTAATACGGTATCATTTTTACGAATTTTTGCCATTTTTATAATACCTCCTGTGCTAGGGAAGCAATTTTTAAATAACCTTTTTCACGAATTTCCCGAGCAATTGGACCAAATACCCTTGTTCCCCGCGGTGTTCCGTCTTCTTTGATAATTACAACAGCATTATCGTCGAATTTAATATGTGAACCATTTGGGCGACGAAGTCCGTAAGTAGAACGGACAATTAAAGCTTTAACCACTTGACCTTCTTTAAGAATTCCGTTCGGAATTGCTTTTTTAACAGAAACGACAACAATATCCCCAATATTTGAAGTCTTTTTAACTGAACCACCTAAATTACGGATTACCCCAACAACTTTTGCGCCAGAATTATCAGCGACATTGAGACGAGAGAGTTCTTGAACCATTTTAGATTTCTCCTTTTTTCTGGACAACTTCAACTAAACGGAAATGTTTAGTTTTTGAAATTGGTCGACATTCGGCAATTTTGACAAAATCACCAACATTGGCAAGCCCTTTTTCATCGTGAGTAGCAAATTTTTTCGTTTTACGAAAACGTTTTGCATAAAGTTTATGTTTATAAGCGCTTTCAACGGCAACCATAATTGTCTTTGGTGAAGTTCGGATCACTTTTCCTTGTAAAGTTTTACGAAGGTTACGTGTTTGTGGTTTTTTTAACAAGTTAGTTATATTTAAATTAGTCATTTTCAACACTCATTTCTGGGGTTGTTATTATTTTGTTTTGCATTTTCGGTGCTAAAAGTGGTTTTACATTTGCATTAAAATTGGCTTTTATTGACTTTGATCTGTGAGAAAAAGTAATTTTTTTAAGTTTTTTCTGTTTTTTAGTTAGTTTTTTTGGTCTAGGATTTTCTTGGAGGTTTTTTTGGGAAATGATAGTTAAAATTCGGGCAATGATTTTCCGCATTTGGGCGATTTTATGACTTTGGTCTAAATTTGAGCTTTGGTTTTTGAAACGTAAGATGAATAATTCGGAACGATATTCAAGAAGGAGCGAATTTAACTCGCTTGGTGTTTTTTTTAAAAGTTCTTTAAATTCCATGATTTTCCTAAACTATACTTACTATTTTCCATTTAAGTGGTAATTTATGACCGCCAAGTCGAAGCGCATCACGGGCAACATCATCTTTTACACCTTTAATCTCGAATAACATTGTATTTCGTTTGACAACGGCAACTCAACGATCAACTGAACCTTTCCCTGATCCCATTCTGACCCCAATTGGTTTTGAAGTTAGCGCTAAATGAGGGAAAATTCGAATAATAACTTGTCCTTCACGTCCCATTCTTCTTGTAATCGCAATCCGAGCCGCCTCAATTTGGGCAGCTGAAACTCAAGCTGAGCCGATTGCTTGTAGTCCGTAGTCACCAAAAGCAAGGTAATTACCAGAATGGGCATCACGTTTGTCGTGATAAAGGCGGAAAGTTTTACGATGCTTTGTTTTTTTTGGTTGCAGCATTTTTATCTCCTTTTATCACTTTTAATTACAGTTTCAATATCAATTTTTTGTCTGATTTCCCCGTGCGAAACTCAAACTTTAACCCCAAGAATCCCGTAGGTAGTTTTAGCAATTGCGGTTGCATATTCGACATTCTGACGAAGAGTATGTAATTTCATTTCCCCTTCGGCATAACCTTCTGAACGAGCCATTTCGACACCGTTAAGACGACCAGATACAAGTGTTTTTACCCCTTTTGCACCCGCTTTTAGCGCGGTTCGGATTGCAAATTTTTGGGCAATTCGGTAAGATCCACGTTGTTCTAGTTTTTGCGCAATCGCTTCAGCCATTAATTTTGCATTTACTTCTGGGTTTTGGATTTCAATTGCATCGATGTTAATAATAATTTTACGATTTTTTAAGGTTTTTTTTAGTTTTTCAACAATTTTCTTTAAATTTTCCCCTGAAGTTCCAAGAAAAGATCCTAATTTTGCTGTATGAACTAAAACGGTTATTGCATTATTACGATCACGACGAATGACAGTGTTCCCAATTTGGTATTCACGAGTTAATTTTTCAAAAAAACGGTGAATTTTTACATCTTCTAATAAATTTTTTGAAAAATCTTTTTTATCAGCATACCAAATTGCATTATGCGGTTTCGTAATTCCGAAACGGAAACCATTTGGATTGACCTTTTGCCCCATTATTTATCTCCTTTTTCGTCCGCTTCTTGTACTAAATTTGCTTCTGTGGCGTTATTTTCAATGGTTTTATCCGCTGAGTCATTAATTTCGGCGCTCATATGGGTTTGTTTTTGATCGCTTTCTTGGGTGTTTGTATCAATATCGCTCTCATATGGGTGATTTTCACTAGTAAAATCGGTGTTTTCGAAGTCAGAATCAGCATATTCGTTAGTAAGAACTACCTTAAAATGCGAAGTTCGTTTCAAAATTTGGCTTGCAGAACCTTTTGCTCGTGGACGAAAACGTTTTAAAGTTGGACCTTCATTAACAATTGCGGCTTTTACTACTAAATTAGATTGTTCAAGACCGTGGTTGTTAATTGCATTAGCAATTGCGGAGTTAATTAATTTTTTAAAAATCGGTGCAGCTTTTTTGTTGGTATGGTTAAGAATTGAAAGAGCTTCATAGACAGGTTTGTTTTTTAATAAGACGGCAACAAGACGTGCTTTTGATGCAGAAATCCGTTGTGTTTTTACCGATGCACTTACTAAACTATTATTAGTTAAACTCATTTGTTAATTTCCTTTTTATTTCTTTTTAGCCTTATCTTTACCATGCCCATAATAAGTTCGTGTTGGCGAAAACTCACCTAATTTATGTCCAACCATATCATCGGTAACATAAACTTCGTTAAAAATTTTGCCATTATGAACTAAAAATGTTAGTCCGACAAACTGAGGGAAAATTGTTGAACGCCGCGATCAAGTTTTAATTGGTTTACGTGAATTATTCGCAATTGCATCATCGACTTTTTTCAGAAGATGCTCATCAGCAAACGGACCTTTTTTAAGTGAACGAGCCATTATTTTTTAGTTTCCTTTCTTGAACGAATTATCAATTTAGTTGATGCTTTTTTCGGATCTCTTGTTTTAACTCCAAGCGCTTTTTTACCTCATGGAGTCAATGGTGATTTACGTCCAATTGGCTGTTTTCCTTCTCCACCACCATGAGGGTGATCGTTAGGGTTCATAACTGATCCACGCACCGTTGGTCTTATTCCTTTATGACGATTTCTTCCCGCTTTTCCGATGTTAACAAGTGAATTTTCTTCGTTACCAACAACACCAATTGTTGCCCGACAAGTAGCTAAAATCCGACGGTATTCACCAGATTTTAACTTAATAACAACGTATTTTCCACTTTCATCGCGACCTTGAATTTGTGCTCAAGTTCCCGCTGAACGAATTAATTGCCCGCCTGCGCCAGGATGTAATTCGATGTTATGAATGAAAGTTCCCTCAGGAATATTAGCAAGCGGAAGCGCATTTCCGACAAGAATATCAGCATCAGTTCCTGACAGAATTCTCTGTCCCACTTTGAGATTTTTCGGTGCTAAAATATAGCGTTTTTCCCCATCGATATAAGAAATTAGCGCAATATTTGCCGAACGGTTAGGATCGTATTCGATTGTCTTAACAATCCCAGGAATATTATCTTTATTTCTTTTAAAATCAATTAAGCGGTATTTTCTTTTATGTCTGCCACCTTGATGACGAACGGTAATTTTACCTTGAGCATTACGTCCTGAATGTTTTTTAAGAATTACAAGGAGCGACTTTTCTGGTTTATCAGTGGTTAAATTTGCACCAAAATCAAGTGAAGACATATGACGACGACCGTTTGTAGTCGGTTTATAATACTTAAGCGCCATTAATTAGACTCTCCTTTCTCTTGGTTTTCGGATTCTATTATTTCACTATCAGTTTTTACTGAGTCTTGATTTAGTTCGTTACTTTGTGCTTGCTCTGATACAGTTTTTCCTTGTTTTT
Organism: Mesomycoplasma dispar; assembly: GCF_000941075.1. NCBI lineage: Bacteria > Bacillati > Mycoplasmatota > Mycoplasmoidales > Metamycoplasmataceae > Mesomycoplasma > Mesomycoplasma dispar. The sequence goes on along the minus strand of NZ_CP007229.1, from coordinate 397,129 downwards.
TAGCAAGTTTTTCGGCGATTTCTTTATTTTTTGCATCTAATTCGGCTCTTTTTTCAGCAATTTTTGTTGTTATTTCATCGTTTGTTTGACTATCTTTGTTATCAACTTCTGGACTTTCATCACCGAAAAGATTAATTGTATAACCTGGTTTTAATTTCACAAGCGCTCTTTTGTATCTGCTAGTAAAACCTTTTGATTTTCCGAGATTTTTTTCTTTTTTTGGGACAGTAAAAATATTAACTTTATCGACTTTGACATTAAAAATGTATTCAACAGCTTTTTTTGTCTCTGAGCGATTTGTTTTTGGACTAACTTTAAAAGAATAAACTCCTGCAGACATTAACTGGTAGGATTTTTCCGTTAAAATTGGACCTTTAATAATTTCATTGACATTCATTTTTTAAATCCTTTTTTCAAGATTTGCAACATCATTTTTTGAAATCACTAACAAATCAGCTTTAATTAATGACTCAACTGTTAGTGAATTTGGCTTTACTAGTTCAATGTTTGCTAAATTTCTTGCAGATAAAAATAAATTTGGATCACTAGAAGCAATTAAAATGTGACGAAGATGGTCGATTTTAAATGTTTTTAACTGATCTACAAGTGATTTTGTTGAAATTTTATCCATTGCAAAGTCGCTAACAAGAATTTGTTGGTTTTGTGCAAGTTGGGATAGAGCGGAAATAAAGGCGATTTTTTTCACTTTCTTATTAACTTTTAAGTCGTAATTTCTTTGGGTAGTTGGCCCAAAAGCACGCCCACCGCCGACAAATATTGGCGATCTTTTTGACCCCGCACGAGCTTTACCAGTCGATTTTTGTTTTCAAGGCTTTTTCCCTGTTCCTGAAACCTCAGCGCGATTTTTTACTTTGTGTGTTGAAAATCTTCGTGATGCTCTTTCAGATAAAATTGAATCAAAAATCGCTTGATAATGTAAATCTTTTAATTCAAATAATGATGCTGGCAAATCATTATTTGAATTAAATTTAACTAGATTTTCATATTTTCTAGTTTGAATAGTAATTTCTGAATTTTTATTCATTTTTTAACTCCTGAACCTTAGATTCAATCTCAAAAAGACTAACTGGAGTTTTAGCAAACGGCTTTTTCGATGCAGTTTTTATCATCAAAAAAGATTTTTTTGGACCAGGAACTGAACCTTTTACTATTAATAAGTTATTTTCTTTATCAACTTTAATAATTTCAAGTGATTGTTTTGTAACGCGTGAATGACCTAAATGTCCTGGCATCGTCATTCCTTTTACAACTTTATTCCCAGAAATATCTCCAAGTGATCCAGTTTGACGTATTGGTTTTGAACCACCCCCACCACCGTGCGATCTAGGTCCGATTGCTTGATTATGACGTTTAATTGTTCCAGCGAACCCTTTTCCTTTTGATGTTCCAATTACATCAACAAATTCACCAGCACTAAAAATTGAAACATCAACAATTTGACCTAATTTAAACCCTTGAACATCGCGAAATTCACGGACAAACTTTTTTGGTTTAGTGTTTGCTTTTGCAAAATGACCAATTTCGGGTTTGCGAAAACGTGATTCTTTTTTATCAAAAGCAGCAAGTTGAATAGCGTTGTAATCATTTTCTTCTTTGGTGATAACTTTAGTTACCACATTTTCGGGAACTTCGATTATGCTAACAGGAATAGCGACACCATCTGTTGTAAAAAGTTGGCTCATTCCGATCTTTTTTGCTAGAATTCCTTTCATTTTAACTTACCTCGATTTCTAATCAAACCCCTGCTGGTAATTGTGATCGCGAGATTTTTTCAGTCACTGCTTTTTGATTTGTAGGGGATACTTTTAAAATTACAAGTCGTTTATGTGTGCGACTTTCAAATTGTTCACGTGATTTTTTATTAATGTGAACTGATCTAAGAATTGTATAAATTGCTCTTGAAGTCGGAAGTGGCACTGGTCCACGAGTTTCGACATTAAGTTCGCGAGCCAAAAGCATAATTTTCTTAGCTGCTGCATCGATTTGACGATGGTCAAATGCTTTTAGTTTAATTTTAATTGACGTTGTATTCATAAAAAAATCAATTGAGTTGCTCCTGTTCATAAAATTTGAACGAACTCCACATAAAAACCGATAAACGATAACAACTCTCTCTCGTGTATCGCAACCTTATGCTTCAAAGTCCTTTTACGTAAAAAGAAATTATACAGAAAAAACGGAAAAAAGTATAAAATTATTTTTTTTAATATTTCATATAATAATTAAATATTTATATTATTATGATTATTATTGAAAAACTTTTTTGTGAATAAAAGGTTCTTAATATTTTTTTAAGTTTTTGAAGCTTTCTTCATAGTAAAAATTTATCGTTTTAAATAAATTTTTACTATGAAGAAAAGTTTTAATATTTATTAATTTTGTCTAATTTTTATGTTATTATTTATTAACTAAATTTTAGTTTTATAATTATTTTTCGGAAGATATTATCAAAAAAATGTGAAAATTTCTTAAATCTTGCCCTACAAATTGTTATTTAGAACCACAATTTGCCTTTATTGGGCGTTCTAATGTTGGTAAATCCTCGCTAATTAACGCACTTGCTAAACAAAAGATAGCGCGAATTTCTTCAAAACCTGGAAAAACGCAACTTTTAAATTTTTATCAAAACGAAAACAAAAAGTTGGTTGTTGATCTTCCGGGCTATGGTTATGCACGATTATCGCAGACAAAAAAACGTGAAATTGAAACAATGGTATTTGACTATTTTAGTAAAAATTCATATATTTTAACTGTTTTTTTATTAATCGATGGCAAAGTTGGGTTTACCGATCTTGATTTTGAAATGATTGAATTTCTAGTTTCATTAAAACTAGAAATTCAAATTTTAGCAAATAAAATTGATAAAACAAACCAATCTGAGCGTGCAAAATTATTGAAAAAATGTGATAATTTAAAAATAAATTGCTTGTTTGTTTCGGCAAAAAATGGTTTAAATTTGAACAAGATTAGCGATTTAATTAATTAAGCACAAATACTAAATTAGCAAAAACAAGCATTTATTAACGATTTTTTACTGATTTTTTCATTAATTTACTTGTAGATATTACCCGTTTTTCGCTTTTATCCTTTTTTTATTGTTTAAATTTTGGGTTAATCTCGCTTTTTTGATTGCCTCTATAAAGTTTTAGACATATTTGAAATTTTGGTTATGATATTCTTTTCTTATCAATGCGCTTTTTAACTTTTTAGATCAAGTAATGTTTATATATATTAGTCCTTTAGGATAAATTTTATCAAATTAGATTTACCTTAAGACACAAAATATTTAATATTCCCTTTGTTTTGGAAATTATAACTTTTATGCTAAAATTTATTCTTATATATTTTTTAGGTTACTCAAAATGAAGAAACTTTTATTAAACGTAAATTATATAACAGCAGTATCTAATATTGCTAGTGTTGTCTCACCAAATTTTAATCATAATAACATTGAAACTAATCAACAAATTTCTGATTTTATTAAAACTATTGCAACTGAAGATTTTATTGAACTTAATAAAATTAGTGAGCAAATTGCTGATAAAAAAATTTCGGCAACAAAATTATCAAAAAAAATTTCAAAAGAAGACTTAACAAAAATAGTAAAAAAACTTATTGGAAAAACTGATTTGAAAAATCAACTAACACAAGAACAAAAAGATATTGTAATAGCAGCCATCTCGGATTCACACCTAAAAAGGTTTCAAAAAGAAGTTAAAAAGATTGCTCTTGAATTCAAAAAAGATGTAAAAAAGAATAAAGAATTATCAAAAAAATTCAAAAAAAGTTTAAAAACAAGAATCATCGACCAAGAAAAAAAATATCAAGTTAACATTATTGACGGCGAAGAAAATTCTAAACAGTTAATTTTTGAACTCGAAGAGTTGAAAAAATTAATAAAAATTAATAAGAAGATTAATGATGATTTATTGCAAGAGTTGAAAACTTCTGAAAATCTTCTAAATAAACTAATTTCAGCACAAATTGGTTTAACAGTTTCTTCAATAATTTCTGGAATTGCTTCGTTATTTTTTCCATTCCTAACAACTCTAACCTTTGCTACTGGAATTTCATCTGGAGTGATTTCGGTAATTATTGAGAAAACAAATAGAAAAATTGAGCAAATCCGTGAAAAAATTACTTATTATACGAAATTATTTTCTATACCAAATGAGGATGAAAAATTTTCCTTATTTAAAACAGTTTATGGATTTTTATCATTTGCAATTTTTGGAATTAAAAAAAATCTTTATGATCTAGTGTCAAAAGCTACTTCTGGTAATTCTTTTAAAGTTATTTCACCAAGTAGCTTAAAACTTAAACCATCATTAATTTCTAATTTTAATGTTCCGTTCGAACTAATAGGTATGGGGTTTACAATTTATGATTTATTGCAATCGAATCAAAGAATAGCAAAAATTAATGAATTTGAAGAAAAGTTACATTCCTTATCGGTATCCTTATGATCAAGATACAATGTAATTGAAGAGGTTGAGTGAGTTGTAATCAATGAAACTCCGCAAACTGATTATTATTATAATAGTGGAACGGGAGGTAAAAATTTAGTTTTTAAAAATCTAAAAACTAATGAAACAAAAACAATTGAGCAAATGCTAGAAATTGACCCATTAAGGTTAAGAAAATGAGGAATGATTAAAGTTTTTAACCCTTTTCTTAACGAATGATATATTAGAAAATTGCCTAATTCAACAAAAATAGACAATTTAGGATAGCTTTTTGAAAAGAAAAGGAGTTTAAATTTGGAAAACAGCGAACTTGAAACCTTAAATAATTTAGCAAAATTTCGGGCACTAGATTTCCATATTTTTTATGGAATTTTTATAATTATTTTTTTGGCAATTAACGCTTATTCTAAATATAAATTTGAAATTAACCTTTATTTGCGCAAGGTTTTTAAGTTCGTTTTAAAATTGGAAAGAAAGCAAAAAATTAGCACCAACCAAATTTATTTTTCTGGTTATCAAAAAGCAAAAGAAATAATTTTTAAAAATAAAACTAAAATAAAAATTCTAATAGTGATTTTTACATTTTTATTTTTGTTAAAAATTCTCTTTTTTGTCTTATATAAAGTTGCTTTTAATCCTAAAACTGTTTTTTTCGGTATTTACCCCGAAATTTCTTTTATTCTAATATTTCAAACAATTTTCTTTCCTTTATATATTTATTTTCGCTTCGGGATTAATAAAAAATTAGTTTCAAAATTTGAGGAAAAGATTAAAAATTTTGAATTTATTAGCGGAAATGATTATTTTTTCGATGATGACTATACTAATTTTGAACTCCCAGAATTAAAAAAAATGCGTAAAAATGGCAATTTGCATAGTGAATATAACTCTTTTCCGCTCAATTTCTCAATTCTCAAAAATCTTACAGATTTTTACGAACTAAAAAATAATGAACTAACTGATTTATATTATTTCCTAATTTGGGGCACGCATTTTCAAGAATCTGATTCAGTAAGCCTTTCATACCAGTTTTTATATAAAGATTTTCTGATTGTAGTAGAGAAAGAAAAAAAATGGTAGACTAAAAAATGTTATTTAATAATTTTGTTAACATACTTTGACTTATTTACCCACCAGTTTTAAGTTTTATTGCAATTGCAGTTTTTAATCTATTCATTTTATATAAGATTAGACCTAATTATTATTTTCGCAATGTTTTTAGAAGAATCAAAATTCTTAATAAAAAATCAATAGCACTTAAGTGCAATTCCCTATTTAAAACTGGTTTGTCAGAAATTGAAAAAATTGCAAGGAAAAATAATAAAATTCTACTTTTTAGTCTAATTTTTCACTTTTTTGTTGTTATAGTTGAATTTATTATTATATGAAATATTTTTTATGATGAATCAGCAATATTTTTATTAATTATAATTCCAGGGGCTTTTGGTTTTGGAAAATTATTTATTGGAACCGCAGTTTTTGGTACTACTTTAGTTAGTAAAAAAATGATCAAAAAAGCTAAAAAAGGAATTGAAAAATGGAAATTTGATAGTCAAAGCTTTCATTTTGATAAAGAATACCAACCTAACGGTAAAAAAACAAAAAATGTAATTATTTTCATTAATCCTGGACAACGTCCAACTTTGTTTTCACTAAAATATTTTGAAAAATATTTCAAGGGATATGATTTAGCGCTTTTTTATTTCCTAATTTGGGGCATTCATTTTCCACAAATTAGGAATGTAAAATTTGAATCACTAGATGTTTACCAAGATTTTGTTAATTTATACGCGAAAACTGGTTAATTTTTTCCTAACTTATGTATTTAAAACTTCTACAGAAATACTCTAGCAGAATTAACGGGAATATTAAATATTTTGTGTCTTAAAGTAAATCTGTTTTGATAAAATTTATCATAAAGGACTAAAATATCAAAAAAGAGCAAAAAAATTATCCCCATTTGAGTTAGAAGCTAAAAAAATTGTTGACAAATACGCTGATTATAAAAAAATAAAAAAGAAGATTTTCACAACAAAATTTCGCATATGTTTAAAACTTTTACTGAGGCGCTCTTAAAGGCGAAATTAAACCAACATTTAGGCTATGAAAAAAGCAACCGAAGCAAAAATGGTGTGCATAGACTGAATAAGCTTACCTGAAATTGAAAGGTGAAAATGGCAAAAAATTGAGAATTCCTATCCAATTTTCTACATTGATAGGATGTTTTTTAATGTTAAAGAAAACGTGTTTTTGTCAAAAAATCACTTTATCTTATTCTTGCAATTGATTAGCAGGCAATAAAAAAGTACTGGGATTTTGGATTAAAAATAGCGAATCAGCAAGTAATTAAGTCGATGTTTTTAGCGAACTAAAAACACGTGGACTGCAAGATGTTCTAATAATTTCTTGTGATAATCTAAGCGGAATTAGTCAAGCAATTGAAGCGGTTTTTCTGCAAACAGATGTTCAAAAATGTGTTGTTCACCAAATTAGAAACTCGCTTTTAAAAGTTTCTAACAAGGACAAAAAAGAGTTTGGCTATGATATGAAAAAGATTTATCAAGCGATTAATTAAGAATTTGCAATGCAAAATCTTGATGAATTTGCGAAAAAATGAGGGCAAAAATATCCTTCAATTATCAAATCTTGGTATGCAAATTTCGCTGAATTAACGACATTTTTTAAATATCCATATGAATTAAGACAAACAATTTATACGACAAATTCAATTGAATCAGTGAATAAATTAATTAGGAAAAATACAAAAACAAAAGCCGAATTCAAAGTGTGAATTACCTTTCAAAAATAACTTATTTGATGTTCCAAAACGCAAGCGAAAAATAACAAAGGCAGATAAGAAATTGACACATAATTAAAAAACAATTAGAAATTATTTTCCCTAATCGGTTAAATAATGTAAAATTGAATTAGATTTCTATTTGAAAAATCCATAAAAAATTTAAAACACAAAATTATGAACACTCCCTTGTTTTTTTATTTTAATCATAATTTTAACAATTAAAGAATTTCAATGCTATATATAAAAAAGAAAAATGAAGAAACAGCTGGAAATTTTAATAACTTAATTTTTGTTATTTAAATTTTGTTTTATATTTATAGAATTTATATTTACAAAAATAGCTATGAATAAAAATATAATTTTTACCATTTTTTAACAAAAATTATATTTTTGTATTTTTCTTGTTTTGTTCTTTGTTATTTAATTTAGCATGATATAATTATGTATAAATTATTTATAGAAAAAATTATTAATGAGATTTTATGCTATTTACAAAAAAAATAAAAAAAATTTTACTAAACTTAACAGCATTAACAAGTTTAACGCTTGCAGTCACAACACCGGCAATTGTTGCTAGTCAAAAAATAAATGCGAAGGCTTTTTTATTGTTTCCCGGAATTGCGCTTTTAGCAAACGAAAATAGAGTAGTGCAACTTGCTGAAAGAAATGACAAAGACTATTATTTCGGAATAGGATTGGCAGGTTACCAGTATTTATCATATTATGGTGGTTGATTTTATCAAGACAAAATTTCATGAACTGGAAAAGCAAGAACAAAATTTAGAATAAAAAATAGATATTATGATAATCCAAAAAATTTAAAATTAGACGTGTCATCCTGAATTTCGGGGATTGGAAGCCCTTCTTTTCAGGTTGGTGCCAAGATAAAATATGATGGTAAATTTTCAGCTAAAGCAAGTGCGAATGCAGGTATTTCGATTGACTCAAATGGATATCTTGTTGACTCAATCACTAGTTATAATCATAAACACGCTTCAATTGATTATGAGTATAACGGTTGAAAATACAAAGTAACAAAATTCGGCAGCTGAGCGTCAGCAAGAGCTGAATATGATGAAGAAAAAGTTGTGAATATATTGTCTAATTCTTCTTATTATAAGGTTTCTAAATTATCTGAAAGTTTGGAAGAATAGTAAATGATTTCTAAAATTTTTGGGAAAAAATGAGTTATTTTCTCAATTATTGTCGCAAGTTTGGGATCGATTGCTATAAGTGTTCCATTAATTTATTATGTTTTTAATAAGTTTATTGAAGTTGAAATAAATAGATTTGAGCCTAAAACATTAACTAGTAATTCAAAATCCGCATCTGTTTTCTCTAGTTCTGATCTAGAAAAAATAAATAACTTTATTTTAGACAACGAATTAAAAAAAGGTGTGCAAAAAAGTAGTTATGCTCTAAAAAATAATTTTCAGGGAGACTATAATTACGTATATGCAAACGAAATTTTAGCAATTTTAAAAATTTCGAATAACATTAATCAGAGCGATAAAGCAAAATCAACCTTAAAAGTCATACCTAATTTGATAGGAATGATACGTTTTGATTTAATTGATATTTATCAATTAATTAACATTTATTTCGCTATTAATCCGTCTAACAATTTTTCTAAAATTATTAATTTTATTTCGAAATATTATGATAAAAATAAAAAACAGTTTATTGACATCAAGGATGACTTTCAACCTTTAGCTTGAAATATTTTCTATTTTAAATTAAATGGGTATGATTTCCAAAAATATTTCGATATTAAAGATTGAATTAGGGATGAATTCAAGAAAATGAATTTTGAAAGCGAAGAAGTATTGATAAACGGGAGTGAAAATCGCGAATCATTAGGTGATAAACGTTGACTACTCATTAAAAAATATATCTCAATTTTATCAATAATGAATACTTTAGGTAACAATCATTTCTCTGATATTATAAAAGAAAAGCAAAAATCAATAAATATTTTAATTGAAAAATGGGATAAATATTTTAGACAAATTATTGAAAATCAGAATACAGAAGAAAATAAAAGAAATTTTATCGCTTCGCCTTTATCAATGTCTATTTTTTATTACATTAGCAAGAATTTTTATGAATATTCTCCAGAGTATTTCTCAAAAATAAATGAATACACTAAAAACTGATTGATAAATTTTGAAATAAACGGTGATCCTGGGGTTTATGGCAGCGTGCTTCTTCACTATTATTTTGGAAATAACAAAAAATTAGAACCCGAATTACTTAAAAAAAGTGAAGAAATTGTAGATTATGTTATTGAAAATGGTTTGTTTGCTAAAGAGGCTGACATCACAAAAACTATTTTTGTAAAACAGATTTTAGACTTGAGTGAGAAAAAAGATAATCAAGTGCAAAAAATAAATCAAACAATAGAAACCTTATTCAATAAAACAACAAAAAAACCAGAGAATAACCCTGATTTTTTTGAGGACTTATATAATTATGTATTTTTTTCAATTAAGACTTATCCCGATTTTTTTAAGAGTCAAAAAGATTTTTTAAATACAATAATTGGTTATAGTAAATTTGTAAAAAAACCAATTCATTTTTTTTATTTGTTTAAAACAATTGCGCTATTAAATAGTTTTTATAATACAGACAAGCCGGCAAAAATTAATGTTTCCAAGCAAATTTTTGACAATATTATAAATGTAAAACTAGAAAAAAATGCTCCATTTTTTTTAAAATTTATTAACTTATTTATTAAGTTTATTTTTAAAAATGAATTAGATGACAACAAGGAAATTGTTGAATTTATAAACCAAAATCTTGATGAAAAAAATATAAATAACACTGAATTTTTAGAGCATCTTTTTTGGTATATTGAGTTTCAAAGTACAATTAAATCAAAATTAGAACACCAAATAGATTCTACTAAATTGGAAAAATTTATTTCATTGTTAAAAAAAGATATTTTAGATAAAATAGATAAAAAAATAGGTAAAACACACTTTTTGAATATTAAAACTATTTATATGACTTATCAAATAGATTGGCTACTTAAAAATGATAAAAATTAAAAATTTGACTAAAAATTTTAACCAAAGAGCTATTTTTAAAAATTTTAGCCTAGACATCCCGTCTAATGAGTTGGTCTTTGTCGTTGGACCTTCTGGGATTGGGAAAACTACTCTTATTAACCTAATCGCTAATTTTAGTCAAAAAGATGGGGGTGAAATTCTTTTTTATAAAGATAACAAAGTTGTTAAAAACCCTTTAATTGACGTTGTTTTTCAAGATTTTAACCTAATTGAATCTGCTACTGGCATGGAAAATATTAAAATTGGCACAAATGCAATAAATTTTAATATTGATGAAAAGAATATTGAAGAAAATGCAAGTTTTGTTAATATTTCAAAAGAAAATTTAGCAAATAATGTAAGTAATTTATCAGGCGGTGAAAAACAACGGATTGCGATTTTGCGATCATTAGCGCGTGAATCTGATTTTATTTTGTTAGATGAACCTACTGGAAATCTTGACTTCGAAAATGCTAAAATTCTTTTTGAAAAAATACAAATATTAAAGAAAAATAAAACTATTTTGATAGTTAGCCACAATTTAGATCTTGCTAAAAAATACGGCGATAGAATAATTTATCTAAAAAATGAGTCTGTATTAGAAATTGATAAAATCGAAGAAATAAATAAAGGCATTTTAAGCATAATTTTAACAATTAAAGAATTTGAATGCTATATATAAAAAAGAAAAATGAAGAAACAGCTGGAAATTTTAATAACTTAATTTTTGTTATTTAAATTTTGTTTTATGTTTATAGAATTTATAGTTTGCAAAAATAGCTATGAATAAAAATATAATTTTTACCGTTTTTTAACAAAAATTATATTTTTGTATTTTTCTTGTTTTGTTCTTTGTTATTTAATTTAGCATGATATAATTATGACAAATATAAATTATTTATAGAAAAAAATTATTAATGAGATTTTATGCTATTTACAAAAAAAATAAAAAAAATTTTACTAAACTTAACAGCATTAACAAGTTTAACGCTTGCAGTCACAACACCGGCAATTGTTGCTAGTCAAAAAATAAATGCGAAGGCTTTTTTATTGTTTCCAGGAATTGCGCTTTTAGCAAACGAAAATTATGTAGAACAACTTGCTGAAAGAAATGAACAAGACTATTATTTCGGAATAGGATTGAGAGGTTACCAGTATTTATCATATTATGGTGGTTGATTTTATCAAGACAAAATTTCATGAACTGGAAAAGCAAGAACAAAATTTAGATTAAAAAATAAATATGAAGATAATCCAAAAAATTTAAAATTAGAAGTGTCATCCTGAATTTCGGGGATTGGAAGCCCTTCTTTTCAAGTTGGTGGCGAGATAAAATATGATGGTAAATTTTCAGCTAAGACAAGTGCGAATGCAGGTATTTCGATTGATTCAAATGGATATCTTGTTGACTCAATCACTAGTTATAATCATAAATATGCGGGAATAGATTATGAGTTTAACGGTTGAAAATACAAAGTAACAAAATTCGGCAGCTGAGCGTCAGCAAGAGCTGAATACGATAAATGAAAAGTTTCGAATATATTGTCTAATTCTTCTTTTTATAAGGTTTCTAAATTATCTGAAAGTTTGGAAGAATAGTAAATGATTTCTAAAATTTTTGGGAAAAAATGAGTTATTTTCTCAATTATTGGCGCAAGTTTGGGATCAATTGCTATAAGTGTTCCATTAATTTATTATGTTTTTAATAAGTTTATTGAAGTTGAAATAAATAGATTTGAGCCTAAAACATTAACTAGTAATTCAAAATCCGCATCTGTTTTCTCTAATTCTGATCTAGAAAAAATAAATAGCTTTATTTTAGAAAATGAATTAAAAAAAGGTGTGCAAAAAAGTAGTTATGCTCTAAAAAATAATTTTCAGGGAGACTATAATTACGTATATGCAAACGAAATTTTAGCAATTTTAAAAATTTCGAATAACATTAATCAGAGCGATAAAGCAAAATCAACCTTAAAAGTCATACCTAATTTGATAGGAATGATACGTTTTGATTTAATTGATATTTATCAATTAATTAACATTTATTTCGCTATTAATCCGTCTAACAATTTTTCTAAAATTATTAATTTTATTTCGAAATATTATGATAAAAATAAAAAACAGTTTATTGACATCAAGGATGACTTTCAACCTTTAGCTTGAAATATTTTCTATTTTAAATTAAATGGGCATGATTTTCAAAAATATTTCGATATTAAAGATTGAATTAGCGATGAATTCAAGAAAATGAATTTTGAAAGCGAAGAAGTATTGATAAACGGGAGTGAAAATCCTAAATCATTAGACGATAAACTTTGACTACTCATTAAAAAATATATCTCGATTTTATCAATAATAAATACTTTAGGCAACAATCATTTCTCTGATATTATAAAAGAAAAACAAAAATCAATAAATATTTTAATTGAAAAATGGGATAAATATTTTAGACAAATTATTGAAAATCAGAATGCAGAAGAAAATATAAGAAATTTTGATGGTTCACCTTTATCAATGTTTAGTTTTTACTACCTTAGCAAGAATTTTTATGAATATTCGCCAGAGTATTTCTCAAAAATAAATGAATACACTAAAAACTGATTGATAAATTTTAAAATAGACGGCGATCCTGGGGTTTATGGTGGCATACTTCTTTACTATTATTTTGGAAATAACAAAAAATTAGAACCCGAATTACTTAAAAAAAGTGAAGAAATTGTAGATTATGTTATTGAAAATGGTTTGTTTGCTAAAGAGGCTGACATCACAAAAACTATTTTTGTAAAACAGATTTTAGACTTGTGTGAGAAAAAAGATAATCAAGTGCAAAAAATAAATCAAACAATAGAAACCTTATTTAAGCAAACAACCGAAAAACCGGAAAATAATCCTGATTTTTTTGAGGACTTATATAATTATGTATTTTTTTCAATTAAGACTTATCCCGATTTTTTTAAGAGTCAAAAAGATTTTTTAAATACAATAATTGGTTATAGTAAATTTGTAAAAAAACCAATTCATTTTTTTTATTTGTTTAAAACAATTGCGCTATTAAATAGTTTTTATAATACAGACAAGCCGGCAAAAATTAATGTTTCCAAGCAAATTTTTGACAATATTATAAACGCAAAACTAGAAAAAAATGCTCCATTTTTTTTAAAATTTATTAACTTATTTATTAAGTTTATTTTTAAAAATGAATTAGATGACAACAAGGAAATTGTTGAATTTATAAACCAAAATCTTGATGAAAAAAATATAAATAACACTGAATTTTTAGAGCATCTTTTTTGGTATATTGAGTTTCAAAGTGCAATTAAATCAAAATTAGAGCACCAAATAGACTCTACTAAATTGGAAAAATTTATTTCATTGTTAAAAAAAGATATTTTAGATAAAATAGATAAAAAAATAGGTAAAACACACTTTTTGAATATTAAAACTATTTATATGACTTATCAAATAGATTGGCTACTTAAAAATGATAAAAATTAAAAATTTGACTAAAAATTTTAACCAAAGAGCTATTTTTAAAAATTTTAGCCTAGACATCCCGTCTAATGAGTTGATCTTTGTCGTTGGACCTTCTGGGATTGGGAAAACTACTCTTATTAACCTAATCGCTAATTTTAGTCAAAAAGATGGAGGTGAAATTCTTTTTTATAAAGATAACAAAATTGTTAAAAACCCTTTAATTGACGTTGTTTTTCAAGATTTTAACCTAATTGAATCTGCTACTGGTATGGAAAATATTAAAATTGGCGCAAATGCGATAAATTTTAATATTGATGAAAAGAATATTGAAGAAAATGCAAGTTTTGTTAATATTTCAAAAGAAAATTTAGCAAATAATGTAAGTAATTTATCAGGCGGTGAAAAACAACGGATTGCGATTTTGCGATCATTAGCGCGTGAATCTGATTTTATTTTGTTAGATGAACCTACTGGAAATCTTGACTTCGAAAATGCTAAAATTCTTTTTGAAAAAATACAAATATTAAAGAAAAATAAAACTATTTTGATAGTTAGCCACAATTTAGATCTTGCTAAAAAATACGGCGATAGAATAATTTATCTAAAAAATGAGTCTGTATTAGAAATTGATAAAATCGAAGAAATAAATAAGGCCGAATCTTTAAATAAAACTGATTATAATTTTAAATTTGAAAAAAAACCTTTAAAAATAAGTGACAAATTAAAATCAATTATTTTATTTTTGAAGCTAGATTTTAAAAATAAAATAATTATTACAACTTTACTAATTATCACATTTCTAATTAGCATTTTAAGTCTAAATTTATTTGCTACACTTGATACGCGAGCGAATGCTGTTGACTCGCAACGAATTCATCAATACAATTTGGATTCTTTTGAGGTTCAAAAAAAGGGAATATCACCATTTTTTGACGGAGAAATTGAGAAATTCAATGCTAAAAAAGACATTGTTAATAAAATTATTCCCGTTTATTCAACTCAAAACTTTGCTTTTACTTATAATAATAAGGGCAAAGAATTAATTTCTGAGAAAGATGCTATTGAATTAATCGACCAATCTGATTTTTTTAAAAATAGGTTTAAATTTGATGACAAAAACCTTCAAGGTAATTTTATACAAAATGAAGATGAGATAATTATTTCAAATTCAGTTGTCACAAAATTAAAAATTACTGATCCTATTGGCAAAAAAATTAAAATTAAAGCTATACGTAATTCGAATGTTGATGAAATTTCAACAATTTTTGAAGTCACTATTGTCGGAGTAAACTATTCAACTGATGCCTTTGGCAGAATACCCTCTTTTTTACATTATAATTTACCAAAAAAAATTAATGAAGCTTTTTTTGGTAAAAACACAGTCGGCGATTCGCTTTTCAGCGACATAACAATCGGTCCTTTGAATACAAGAAATTTTCAAGTATTTGTAGTTGAAAAAAAACATTTTTTAAAAGATTTAAAGGTAGAAAATTTAAAAATTAGTGATGGTGGGCTTCCTAAAAATAAAGATGAGATTGTTGTTTCAGTTAACACTATTGATGAAATAAATAATATTATAGATAATTTTAACAATAGAGTTACTGAATTAAACAAAAACAATGATTTTAAAATCGACAAATACGAGAAGCTAAAAATAGGGTCTAAAGTTCGGTTATCAAACAAAACTGGACAAGATATTCCTTTTAAAATAGTCGGAACTTTTGATCTAAAGGAAAACCATCATTTGCAGGAACAAAAATCAGAATCTGGCGCGCCCGAAGAACAAAGACATAAATTTAACCACCAAATCATAATGCACAATGATGGTGATGAATATAGAAACGAAATAAGACCGCGTGGTGCAAAAATATTTTTAAAATCTGACAATATCAGTGAAAATTTAGCCTCATTTAAAAAGGATTTTTCAAATTTTTTATATTCAAACGATCTTGAATCAATAAAAATTTTAGTTTTAAGCTCCACTTTTTTAGTAAAAGCAGCTTTACTTGTTATTCAAATAATTCTTATAGTTTTATTAGTAGTTTTTTCAGTTCTTTATGCAAAAAATCTAACACAATCAAAGATAAAATCAATTGGAATTCTTAAATCACTAGGCGAAAAAACTAGAAAAATCTTTTTCTTACACATATTAAATATTTTTGTAATTTCATCCTTAATTTTAATATCAGGCCTAATAATAAGTTTGCCTAGTATGCCATATTTTTATAATTTGATAACAACCGCTGATTTTATAAGTCCAACTTATACACAAATTTTTATCAATTTCATTTCAATTTGATTCTCAACTAGCTTACTTATTTTTCTTATCTATTTTTTCATATCATTAAGATATTACAAAAAACCTGTTACTGAACTTCTTAAAAATAGTTTATAATATTTAGGCTCTATTGCATCTAAATTAGCATACTAATTTAGACTTGATTTAGAAAAAATTATCGCAGGTGGTTATTAAAATGAAATCAATTTTACTACTTTATAGACTATTGTTTTTTAAACCCGTTTATGTTGTTTCAAGCGTTTTTTTATTCTTTATTCTTGCATTAGCCACACCTTTTCAATTCTTATTTACTGAACATATACTTATTTTAAGAATATTTATTTTTAGTTCGATTTTTTTGCTTATTTTTCTTAACTTTTCAAGATACATTTGATTTATTCCCAAATACAAAAAAGAGGCTTTGAATTTATCAAATGAAAAACTTGAAGAAAAGTTTCCCCAACTTTTAAGAATTGAAAAAAATGCAGCTCGATTTGCAAAAAGAATTTCAAATTATAGTACTTGGTTAAAAAGTCAATTACCTTTAATTGCTTCTAAATTTAATGAACAAGATCCCGACTATGAAGAAAAACAAAAATTTTTATACAAGATTACTTTAAAATTTTACATTGTTGAATCATTTTTAGTTACTATTTTAATTGCGTGCCTTGCTTTATCTTACTATTTTATGATTACAACAATGCTTTCAGTTGTTATAACAAAAGTTAATAATTTATCTGTTATTCCTAATTTTACATATTCGGTGATAACTGGTATTATATTTTTTGTTATTGGTATTGCTGCCGGAGTATGATTAAATCAATCAACAATCAAATTAATACAAGTTTTTAGAAATCTTTTGACTGTTTCTGTTGAAGAATCTAAAAAAGCCTTTAAAAGTATTTTTATCAGATTTTATCTTCCTAAAGAAATTTAGAATTGGGTAAATTTTTTAGAAAATCAAAGCACAAATAAATTAATACTTTCAAAAAATAACCACCACAAACTAACCAATGATTTTTTATGCTATTTTGTAGCCACAATTAATATTGAAGGTCAAAATTTTGAAAATGTAACTATTGCCAATCAAAAAGTAAGTTGATTTATTGACTAGTATAACAATTCAAAACTTTAAAGAAAATTCCCGCCAAAGTGGCGGGATTTTTGGTATTGTATTAAAACAAGCCTTATTTTTCTGTGAGAATTTCTTATTAGACTAAAGGCACAAGTTAATTGCGCATAAATAATTTACACTAAAATTTAGAATTTTATTATCTTATAAAAAAACTATTAAATTACATAAATAATATTAATCAGTTGCAAAGCAACAAAAATTTTTAGCCATCAATCAGATTGTTTTTTTGCAAAAGCGCATCTATAAAATGACAAAGCCAGGTAAGAAATTGAGACATAATTAAAAAACAATTAGAAATTATTTTCCCTAATGGTTAAATAATGTAAAATTAAATTAGATTTCTATTTGAAAAATCCATAAAAATTTAAAACACAAAATTATAAACACTCCCTTATTTTAATTTCTTTTACATTTATAAGTTATATATAAGTTATATATAAGTTATAATTTTTTAAGGAAAAACCTGAATTCAGGTTAGTGAAATTTAAAAGTACTATAAAAACAAAGATTTTTGACCGAGAGGGAAAAATGGAAAAATTCATTCTTTTTGATATTGGCGGAACTAACATTAAAATGGCAATTATTGATAATAAAAACTTTTTCCACGAAAGAAAAATTTTTAAAACTAACATCAGTTCAATTCTAAAGGATCTAGAAGAAATTATCAACTCGATTTTAGAAAATTCAATTTTTTCTAAAGATATCAAAGGAATCGCTATCGCTACAATGGGTGGAGTTGATGTTGAAAAAAAGAAAATTATCTTTGTAAATCATAAAACATTGGCGTATTTTGGTAGTGATTTTTCTGTTTTGGAAAAAAAATTCAATTTGCCTGTTATTGTTGAAAATGATGCAAATGCCGCTGCAATTTCCGAAAAGTTTTATCACAAAAATCTAAAAAATTATGCAACAGTGACATTAGGAACTGGTGTTGGGATTGGAATTGTTAAAGACGAATTAGTTCGAGGATCAAATTTTCTTGCTGGTGAATTTGGTTATCTAATTTATGAAGGCGAAAGACTTGATGATTGACTTTCTTTTAGTTCGCTTGATAAAAAAATTAATAAACTTTATAATGTCAGAATTTCTGACTACGAAAATTTTGATAATTTGTACCAAAATGACGCTGATTTTCAAAGAATTATTGATGATTATTTCCGAAAAGTGGTTGAATTTACCTATCAACTTGCAATTTTCCAGAATTTAGAAAAAATCTTTATCGGTGGCGGGTTTTCTTATATAAATAAGAAATACTTTGAAAAAATTCAGCAAAAATTCCGAAAAATGTTGGAACAAACACCTTATAAATGCGAACTTTTAATTGCAAAATCAAAAAATAACGCCGGTATGCTCGGTGCTTTTTATCTTTTGAAGCAAAAATTTAATTTTTAGTAATCAGATTAGTAAAACACTAATTAACAATCAACAAACCCGTTTTTAGCTAAAATACGGGTTTTTTTATAATATAATTATTTTATATACAAATATATATAAAATATAAATATAAAAGATTTTTTTATAGAAAAAGGAGAGAAATGGAAAAATATCACGGGTTTTTCCCTGCATTAATTAGTCCTTTTGATGAAAAAGGTAAACTTATGACTGAAAATCTTGAGGATATTCTTGATTTTTTAATTAATGTCCAAAAAGTTGATGGTCTTTATGTCACTGGTTCAACGGGTGAATTTTTGCTAATATCTGTTGAAGAACGGGGAAAAATTTATGAAATTGTAGCCAAAAAGGCAAAAAATAAGGTAACATTAATCGCCCAAATTGGAAGTTTGAATCTTGAAGAAGCGATCAAACTTGGAAAAACAGCCAAAAAACTCGGTTTTGATGCAATCAGCGCAATCACACCTTTTTATTATAATTTTTCATTTGATGAAATTAAAAATTACTATGAAGAAATTGCAAAAAACGTTGATTTACCGATGTTTATTTATTATTTACCACAACTTGCAGGTTCAAAAATTAACATCGAACAATTTGGTAGTATTTTGAATCTTAAAAATGTTATCGGTTGCAAATTTGGTTCAAATGATATCTTTTTATTTGAAAGACTAATCAAAACTTATCCAGAAAAAATTTGAATGTATGCCTTTGATGAAGCATTTGGACTCGCCTACCTTTTAGGTGCGCGTGGATTTATCGGTTCAACTTATAATACAAACGCAATTAAGGCAAGAAAAATCATTAATTTAGCAAAAAAAGGCGATTTTTTAGCATTTAAAAACGAAATTCATATCTATAACGACTACATCCAGTCGCTTTTAGAAGTTGGTCTAATGCAAACAATTAAAGAAATTATGAAACTTTATGGCGTAGATGCAGGATATAATCGCCTTCCTTTTAAAAAAATTAATCAAGAAAAATTAAAGAAAAAAGCTCTTGAAATTAAAGAAAAGTTCTTAGACTAATATTTACTTTTTTCTAATTAAAAAAATTAGAAAATTAGAAAAAAAGGAGAAAATATGCCTGAAAATAAAGCTAGTTTTTCCGTAACTGATTGAATTATTTTAGCAATTTATATACTTTCAATGTTAGTGCTTGGGTTATTTTTTTGGTATCAGGAAAAAAATAACAAGCAAAAAAGCACTGATTCTTATTTAGTGGCTAAAGCAATTAAAGTTCCAGCAATTGTTATTGCCCTTTCAATTTGGGCGACCGGACTTTCTTCACTTACTTTTTTAGGGCTTCCTGGTCTTGCTTTTAAAACAGGATGAATGTGATCTGTTGGACAGGTTGCAATTATTTTGATTAGCCCAATTTTAATTAAATGAATTATTCCCTTTTATCGTCAAATTAGCGCAAATACCGCTTATGCTTATCTCCAAAGTCGTTATAATTACCTAATTCGGGCTTTGAGTGGTGGCTTATTTGCTGTTTTTCATATCGTTCGCATTGCGATTGTTTTGTATATTCCCGCGCTTACATTGTCACTTTTTGTTGATTTGAATATCTATTTAATTGTCGGAATTATGGCGATAGTTGTGATTTTAAACACTTATTTAGGCGGTTTTAAAGGGGTTTTATGAACTGATGCAATTCAAGGTCTTGTTTTACTTTTAGGAATTATTTGCATTCTCATTTTTGGATTAGCAAAAACTGACTGGAGTCAAAAAGATATTCTACAATCAGTTTTTAATGCAGGTCAGTGAAAAATAAGTGCAGCTAGTGGCGGGATGTTTTTGCTTTTTTTAGGAAAATACGTTGAAACTATTTTTTCCTATACCGCATCTCAGGATATTGTTCAAAGATATAAAACTTCAAAATTTATTTCAGGAACTAACAAAACTATCTATATTAATATAATTTTGACCATTATCACAATTTTTGTCTTTTTTGGCGTTGGTTCAATGTTGTATAGTTACTATAAATCTCAAGGTTTTAATGTTGATGCCAAAGACGCAATTGACCAAATTGTTGGTCGCGAAAACGCGGCAAATAATCAACTTCTTTCTTTTTTTATCATAAAAGTTTTACCAGCAGGACTTTCAGGCTTGATTATTGCCGCGATTTTTGCCGCAAGTCAGTCGACAATTTCTTCTTCAATGAACTCGTTAGTTAATGTTATTGTCAGCGATTTTATTGAACCAATCCGTAAATTTCAGAAAAAACCAGCTATAAAAGACCGAAAAATGTTGATTATTTCAAAAATTTTAATCACATTTTTCGGAATTCAAGGAATGCTAGTCGCTTTTCTTTTAGCTTTTTCAGGTCAAACCAATTTATTCGAACTTTTTCTAGCGATAGTTGGACTTTTTGGCGTCCCAATTGGTGCGATTTTTATGTTAGGAATTCTGACTCGGAGAACAAATTCTTTTGGTGCTGTTCTCGGAATTAGTGTCGCTTTTATTTGCGCTTTGTTTCTATGAATTTTTACAAACAAAAAACTTATCCCTAAAAATTTAGTAATTGAATTTGCAAGCGAATATGTGGCGCTAATTTCCTTTTTTCTTACTAATTTTTTTGCCTATTTTGGTTCAATAATTTTCAATTTCTTTAATAAAAAAGAAAAAAATTTAAAAAATTTAACAATTTGGACAAAAACACCTGAATTTGATAAATTAATCGCATTAGAAAAGCAAATTGCCAAAAATGATTTCAAGTTACAAAAAATTGCCAAAAAAATTGCAAAAAATATTCCAAATTTAATGCCAAAATGGTATAAAATTTTAATTTTCGGACATCCTAACTATAGAGAAAATGAGGTAATTAAAGCAAATCAAGAATTCTCTGTAATCGAAAAATTGCAAAACCAAAAGTTAGTTGAATATGAAAAAATAAAAGAAAAATTAGCAAAAAACGCTAATTAAGGGAGAAAAATGCGTCTTTTAAAAAATAGTTTCATTGTCTCATGCCAGGCGCTCGAAGAAGAACCGCTCTATGGAGCAAAAATAATGCAAAAAGTGATGAAAGCTGTGCTTTTAGGCGGTGCTGACGGAATTAGAACTTCACAAATTGAAAATGTCAAAGATTTTTTTGAGTTAAACCAAAAAGCGCCTTTGATTTCTTTGATTAAAAAATTATACGTAAATTCAAGCGTTTTTATTACGCCAACTTTGGCTGAAATGAAAGAATTAATGCAATTTGATAATCAAATAATTGCAATTGATGCAACTTTGCGCAACAGACCAGCAGAAAGCCTTGATGAAATTGTTGATTTTTTCCATAAAAATCGAAAAAAAAACCAATATTTACTAGCAGATTGTGCCGATTATGAAGATGTTGAAAATGCAATTAGACTAAAATTCGATTATATCGCGCCAACTTTGCGTGGTTATACAGAAACCACGCAAAATCGTGATAATATTGAAAATAATTACGAATTTTTACGCTGAATGGTTAAAAAAGCACGTAATACTGGCGTTGAAGTTGTCGCTGAAGGCGGTTTTAATGAACCGCAAAATGTAATTGATGCTTTTAAAATTGGCGCGCATTCAGTCGTTGTTGGATCAATGATAACTCGTCCTCATGTCATCACTAAATTTTTTGTTGACAAAATTCGCAAAGAAATTGGCTAGAAAAGAAGGTCTTAAATATGGCAATTGCAATTATCGCAGAATACAACCCTTTCCATAACGGGCATATTTATCAACTTGATTATGTTAAGAAAAACTTTCCTAATGATAAAATCTACATCATTTTAAGTGGAAATTTTACACAAAGAGGGGAAATTAGTCTTGTTAATTTTGAGACTAAAAGTAAAATTGCCCTTAAATATGGTGCTGATTTTATAATTAAACTTCCGTTTGAATTCGCAACGCAAGCTGCTCATATTTTTGCCAAAGGTGCACTTAAAATTATTAATGAACATAAAATTGATAAAATAATTTTCGGTTCTGAATCAAATGATGTCGATAATTTGTATCATCTTGCGAATTTGTGAAATGATAATCAAGATGCTTACAATGCTTTTTTGAAATATGCGCTTAAATTAGGCTATTCTTTTCCAAGAGCGTGCGCTTTTGCCCTTGAAGAAATTAGCGGACAAAAAATTGTTCTCCCAAATGACATTCTTGGTTTTGAGTATATCAAGCAAATAGTTGCAAATAATTATCCAATTCGTGCATATACTTTGCAAAGAAGTGAAGAATATAGTGAAGAAAATCCTAATGCAAAAATTGCATCTGCAACTTATTTACGGCAACTTATTAATGAAAATAAGTCAATTTCGCAATTTTCACCAATGAAATTTCAGCAGCCAATTTGTTCAATTGCCAATTTATACCCTGAATTTCAAAAGATTGTCAGAGAAACTCCAGCTGAAATACTTGCAAAAACTTGACTAATTAGTGAAGGAATTGAAAATTTATTCAAAAAACATATTGAACAGCCAAATTTTGAAAAATTTTTAAATGCGGTAAATTCCCGTCGGTACACGAATTCGCGAATTAAACGGGCAATGTTGTATATTTTGTTCAAAATTGAAGACCCAAGTAAATTTGATGAAACTAAAATTGAACTTGATTGCTGAAAAAATCAAGAATTTTAGTGCTTTTTTCGAAAATTAGCAAAAAATTTTCAAATCTGGTCAAGAAAAATTGGGACTAAAATTAACAAAAGTAAAAGATAATAATTGCTATTTTTTAAAATTAATAAGTATGACTTTTCAAAATCCTCTGGGGCAAAAATCGCATTAATTCCTGGAACTAGCGAAACGAGTAAAACTGAAAATAAACTTGCCAGAAACCCGATATGCAAAAATTTTAAATCGGCAAATTTGTACCGAAAAAGTAAGTTATTCGTTGCTAAAATATAAGAAAGACTAGCAAGACCAAGGCTAATAATTAAAAAAGCAATTGTCGATGATTTTGTAAGTCAGAAACTAAAAAGTCCTAAAAAAGTGATAAAAATTGCCCAAAAGGCAATTTTTAATATTAACCTTTTTGTAAAAAGTTGTTTATTTTCCTGCAAAAAACGTTTATTCATCACGTTTTTTGCAATATTAGTAAGACCTAATGCAACTCCGCCAAAAGTTTCTGAAACAACGTTTATTCAAAGAATTTGTAAGCTAGAAAAAATTTGTTCTTTAAAAATTAAAGTTGCAAAAACTACCGATAAAAGCATTGAAAAATTAGCAACTAGTAAAAAAACAAAAAGTTGTTTAATATTAGCAACAATATTTCGACCCGTTTTAATTGCAGAATAGAGAGTTTTGAAATTATCATCGGCAAGAACAACATTTGCAACTTGTTTTGAAACTTGCGATCCTGTTATCCCCATTGCAAAACCAACATCGGCTTTTTTCAGTGAAGGCGCATCGTTTACACCATCGCCTAACATTGCCACAACTTGTTTTTTTGCTTGTAAAGCACTTACAATTTCTAATTTATCTTCAGGTTGTGAACGCGAATAAAGGTGGAATTTTTCCACATTTTCTCTTCAAAAGTCATCTTTTTTCCAATCTTTACGATCAGCAAAAAGCGAATTTTGGTTGACAATTCCTACATTTTTTGCAACTGCAAGCCCAGTTGAAAAACTATCGCCTGTTATCATTATTGTCTGAATTTGTGATTGTGAAAGCGATTCTACAATCGCTTTTATTTCTTTTCGCGGCGGATCTTGAAAAGCGATTAGACCAGAAATTTTGATATTTTCAAGATACTTTTCAAGATTTGTGTCTAGCTTTTCTGTTTCTTTTATTTCTGAAAAACCAAATGCAAAAATTCGATAACCAAATTTTTGCATTTTTGCTAATTTTTCTTCTAAATTATGGTCAATATTTCTAGCTTTTTGGAATATAACTTCTGGAGCACCTTTGATAAACAGAAACTTTTTACTCTCAATTTCATAAAAAATTGCCGAAAATTTCAGCTTTGAACTAAAAGGGATTTTATCTATGAATTTATAGCTTTTTTCTAATTTTTCCTTTTCAATTTCATATTTTTTTGCCTTTTGTAAAATCAGAACTTCTTCAGGGTCGCCAAAAAATTTTTCGGTTTTACATTCAAAAAAACTATAGGCACTTGTATTCAAAACTGCTTGATTTCAAAAGGTTTTTTGCTCAATTTGGTGATAGAAAACATCAACTATTTCCATTTTGTTTTCAGTTATTGTTCCTGTTTTATCAGAGCAAACAATTGAAACCGCCCCAAGCGCTTCAATTGTTTTTAAATCTTTGACAATTGCGTTATTTTTTGCTAATTTTTTTACCCCAATAATTAAATTAATCGTCACAAGTGGCACAAGACCTTCGGGAATAAAACCGATTGCAAGTGAAAGTGAAATTACGATCGCCTCTTTAGAATGACCAAAATCACCAGCGGCAACGAGAAAAATGTAAATGAAAAAGAAAAAAATCGCCAGAAGAGCGGCAATAAAAGTAATAATTTTTGAAAATTTGGCGATTTTTTTTTGTAAAGGTGATTCAGATTCTGCTGTTTTTGAAACAAGTGAAGCAATTTTTCCCAATTTTGTATTTTGCCCAACAGCTGAAATCAAGATTTTTGCACTACCACTAAGGACGCTTGTTCCGCTAAAAACTTGCGATGTTTGATTTTCCCAGTTTAGCATTTTTTCTTTATATACTGAAGTGGATTCTCCCGTTAAAATTGCTTCTGAGACAGAAAAATCCTTCATTTCAATTACATAACCATCGGCGCTAATTAAATCACCTGCACTAACTTCAAGAATGTCACCGACTAAAATATTAGCAGAATCCAGACTTATTTTTTTGCCCTCACGAATTATTGTCGAAACTGGTGAGTTCAAATTCGAGATTGCATCGATTGCTTTTTTTGATTTTGTCTCTTGAACCAAGGAAAAAAAGACGTTAATTGTGATAATAATTGCGATAACAACTGGCTCGAGATAGGAAATTATTTTTTTTCAAAATTCTAAATCATGTTCAAAAATAACTGTTATTAAAAGCGAAATGATTATTACAAAAATTAAAACAAGTGTAAGTGGTTCTTTTAATTGGTTTAAAATCCGGAAAAATAACGATTTTTCTGGTGGTTTTGGCAATTTATTTTCACCAAAATTAGTTTTTGAGAGACTAATTTGTTGCTGATTCAGACCGCTTTCCCTATCAATTTGTTCTAAAAAGGGAATTAGATCCAAACTTTTTGCTTGATTTTCACTATTTTTTACTTTTTTCGACATTTTTAACGCCTTTTAATGAATATATATGAAATTAAGGATGTTAAATTCATATAATAAAATAAACAAATATAATATAATTTATAATTATAATATTATTTTAGGTTAATAATGAAAATTTTAGTACAAAACAAGCGTGCACACTTTGACTATGAAATAATTGACAAATTCACAGCCGGAATTGTGCTTCTTGGTTGAGAAGTTAAATCAATTCAGGCAAGAAATGTCTCGCTTGTTGGTGCTTTTTGTTATTTTAAAGGTTCTGAACTTTTTCTTGGAAATACAAAAATTAGCGAATATAAAGGTTCGCGGGGTCAAATGGATCGAAGTCGCAAACTTTTATTACATAAACACGAGCTAAAAAAGATTTTAAAGGAAAAAGTTACAAAAAAATTAACGATTATCCCACTTTTTATCGGTCAAAATAATCGAAAAATTAAGGTTGAAATTGCTCTTGCCAAAGGAAAAACAAAAATCGACAAGCGAAATGTGATTAAAGAACGACAATTAAAAAGGGAGGCCTCAAAATTTTTAAAAAATTATCACTAATTTTTAGTTTTTTACCAGTTTTTTCACTAATGAGTTGCTATGACTACCTTTCTGGAGTTCGTAACGAAAAAACTGATAGCATAAAAGAGGTTGGCCCTCTGAAAAAATTTAGTGTTTTTGATAAAAACTCACAAATTAAAAAGGGCTTAACTTATACAACTTTTGTAAAAGATGTCTATGATGGCGATACTTTTACCGACAAAAACAACAGACGTTTTCGACTTTTTGGAATCGATACACCCGAAATTCAACTTAATAGACCCAATAGAAATATTGACACAAAATTGATGAAATTTCACGCTTTACGTTCAAAAAAAGTTCTTCAAGATTTGGTTTTAAACCGTTGAATCTCATTTGAAATTGTTGATGTTGACAATTATCATCGACTTGTCGTAATTATCAAGGATGAAAATGGCGAAAATATTAACCTTAAAATGGTTGAAGGCGGGTTTGCAATTAGTCGCTATAGCCAATATGAAAATCCAAAAAAGAAATATTACCATCCCGAACATCGAGATTTAATTGACAAATTGCGAAAGGCTCAAGAAAAAGCTAAAAATGACAATTTGTCAGTATGAAAAGATGATGTTCTTAAAATTTACGGAATAAAAGTTGCTGTAAAATAAAGAATAATTTTATTATTTTTCTTGTTTTTATTAAATTTTTATTTTTTTAAAATAAAATCAAAAAAATAGTTTTTACTAAATAAACTTAAAAAAAACTATAACTAATTAAAAAAATACAATTATAGTTTGATTTTTTCAAAAGAATATCTGCCGCTATCATAAGGTTTTAGTCTTATATTTTAATTTTTTTACGAAAAAGCATCTTCTGTGGGTAAATATAACATTTACAAAAAACGCTTAAAAATCAAGCATTTTTTAAAAAAATGTGAAATTTTAACTATTTGTTGTTAGTTTAAATAAAATTTTTCAATTTCACTAACAAGATCATACTTGTTTGTTTTAAAAACTACCGCCGATGAAAGATGAGAAGTCAAATTATTTTGGTCGAAATAGTAATTTGGATTATTTGGATTATCATTAATAATTAGACGATTTAGGAAGGCGAGCGAACCGTCTAAATTATAGATTCCACTCCCTGATGCGCCTGGTCCGTTTGTTGCAAAATAATATGCGCTTGGCGTGTTTGGATCTTTTTTGTTTGTTTTGTTGCTGGTAATGTTAGGTTTAATTGAAATTCCTTTAAAGAAATTTTTAATTGCAAAATCTTGTGGATAAAAAAGTCCGATTTTACTTGTATAGTCAAAATCTTCAATCTCTCAGTTACGCCTGGAAATTTTTAAGGGGTTAATATTAGACATTTTTTCCCAAAATTTGCGAAAATCTTTAAATTTTTCAATAAAATCAGCAAATTTTGAATGTCAAATACTATTAATTCCCGAGGTGTTTGCATACATTTTTTCTTTATTTTGGTTGTAAAATTCAATTAATTTTTCAACATCGGCAATAAAATCTTTATAATTAAAGTAGAAAATTGCAACATCTAAACCTTTGTTGTCGAATTTTTTCTCAAATTGAAAATATTTATTATATGCATTTTTACTAAATTGGTCAATTTCTGATTTTAAAGGCTGTGATGAAATACCTCGAATTTGTCTACCATTTAAAAGTTGAATCGGTTTTCCATTTTCAAGAATAAATCTTTGATTTAAGATTTCAATTAAAGGTGAATTTGGTAATTTTTTAATTTGAAAGTCATCATAATATGTTAAAAAGTTAGATAATTTTGAAATTCAACCATTCGATCTATCTTTATAGTTCATTAAATTTCAAAATTTTACACTTTGGTCGTTAACAACGTGATCATTTGTCAAAAAAGTTGCTCTACCATTTTTAGTTGTTAATAAAACGGCTGAACCGGATGCGAATCGCATATTTCTTTTGTAAATTTTTTCAAACTTTTGGTCGTTAAAATCGATTGATTTATAGACAAATTTGTCTAAACCGTAATAATTTACTAAATTTTCAGGACGGAAATATGCTGAATTTATATTTTTTGCCTGTATATTTTCCGATAATAAATTTGGTCTAATTTTTTTGAGCAAATAAATGTATAAATCTTGATTTTTTTCACCTAAAAAACCGGTTTCATTTTCTTTTTTGATCGCATTTGTTAAATTATTAAGACTAAATTTGTGATAATTTTTAGCAAAATCAATTTTTGGACTTACAAAATTTAATACATTATCAAGTTGATTTTCGCTAAAATTAAAGGCTGATTTTCGATTTATTCTTTGAAAATCAGCATCAGATAAAGATAATTTATCTGAAATTTTAGCATTTTTGAGATTATTGATTTTTTTATCAGAATTTTCGCCCTGTAAATCTAAGTTATTTTTAACCAAATCAGTTTTGGGTTCAGATAATTTTTGCTCACTTATTTGTTTTGTTTCCTTTTTACGATCGTTATCACTACTAAGGTTTTCCGTTTCTTTTTGAGAATCTAATGATTTTTGTAAATTATTATCTAAATTTGGTAAAGATTGCCTGCTTTTATCAACAAAATTGTCTTTTTTTACTGATTGATCATTTTTAGGAATGTTTTTTTCTTTTTGGCCATCAATAATTATTTTTTGTTGCAACTTTTTTCGTTCAATTTGATCGACACTACTTATTGTCGTGCAAGAAAATAATCAAAAAGGTAAGAAAACCAAAGTATTTTTTAGTATTTTTTTGAACATTTTTAAATTCTTTACAAAATATATTTTTACTTTAAATACGCGTTAATAAAAGAACTTCTTATTTCATCGCGAGCTGAACTACCAAATTGACCTGTTAATTGTGGATCGTTATAAACTGCGAGACCTTTTATAATGATTGAACTTTTTGAATCAGTTGCCTTTTTTACGCTACTTTCAGCATTTGAATCATTTTGAGAAGAAACTGAAACACTTTCTTGAGACAAACTAGATCCAGAAGAAGTGGCTGTGTTGGTTTCAACCTGTTTTTTATCAGGGTTTGGACCAATTTGCATTCAATCAAGATTAAAATAATTAGGAAATGGATCTCACATTTTAGTTATAGGGTTTACGTTATAAATTGTTTTTCCATTCAAACTAACTGATGAAGGCGAATTTAGGTGATTATTAGCTGTTGAAAAAGCGTTAATTTCAATTGATCAAGGTGTTTTGATGATTTCGAGAACAATATTTTGATCTTCATCGATTACAGGTTTTACATTTTGCAGGAAAACAGGATTAGAATTTTTAAGTTCCTGACGGTAAAAACGATTTTCAGATACACGATTTGCAACTTCAATTGCTGGTCGATATTCTGAATGTGGCGGGAATCCTGTATTTTGAAATATGTCACCTGTAAAATTTTTTGTTGGTTTTCAAGAATTAGATCCTAAAACCACTGTTTGTTTATCAATCAATTGCATAGAAAAGGAATCTGATGATATGTAAAGGCTGCTTCTGTTTTTATAAAAGTAGGATTGAAGGGTTTTAAAATCTTTTACTTGTTTTAAATCAAAACCAATCACATAACCATCAAGTTTTTTTTGTTCTTCATCTGTTTGGGTTTTTCCTACACCTTTAATTTTATCATTCAAATCATCACTAGTTATGACAGAAGTAAAAGTTTTTTTATCTTTTGACTGTTCAACTTCTTGCGTGACAACACCAATAGAATTAATCTTATTCACAAATTTTGACTTTGCAACTTTTTGAATAAAAAGCCCATTTCCATTGGAATCAGAAAGTAAGTAATGTTTTTTATAATCATTAATATTTTTCGGTTTAAAAGCGAAATAAATTACCCCCGAATCCAAACGAGAAAACGGTGCTGGTGTAAGTTGTTTTTGTCCTGAAGTGGTACCGGAAGTGCTAGTTTGCACTTTTTTGACAGCGTTTTGACTAAATTTAATCGCTTTTTTAATCTCAAAACCATCTTGAGTTAATTTATTTTCACCTGTTTTTGTCTCTTCAAATTTAAGATTATTATCAGACAAATCACTAATTTTATATTCAGAATTATCATCAGATTTTGTAAAACTTGCTTTACCATCAAGGAAAAAGGTTGGATAAAATTTTGATGCAACATCAAAAGCGCTATGAGTAGAACTAACAATGCCGGTAATTTGGATTTTTGTTGATGCTAATTTTGTATTATTTTTATTTGAAAATAAGGTAAATTCAAGACTAACATTACCGCCTTTATTTTCAAGACTAAAATCTGATTTAACATCATAAGAAGCTAAATTATGCTGTAAATTAAGTGCTTTTCAAATGGTTTTACCAAGAGTTTTATCATTTTTCTCGGTATTTTCAGATTGTCCATCTGCAAAAGTTTGCACTTTTACTGTTTCAGTTTTAAGTTTTTTGGCAATTTCTACAAGTTCTTTTTTGTAATTCGCTTCTTCTTCAGTGTTACCTTTTTTACCAAAATCAAGTAAATAAAGATTTTCAACAAGTTTTTCGTTAGGATTTTCGGGGTTTAATTGATTTGAATGATCCTTAATTTCGTTAATCGTGCTTATAAGTTTTTCAGAACTTATTGCAATTGAATTATCCGCTTTTTTAAGCGAAAAAACTTGCGTTTTTTCTTCAGGTAAATTTTTTACAAAAATTCGGGAAAACTGATTTAGGTCAGGTTTTAAATCAAGATCAAATTTAAAATTAAAAATTTTAATTAATTTTTGACCATTTTTCTTGTTTATATCAAAAGACAAATCAAGTCGAATTTTTCCATCTCTTAGCAAATTAGAGCGATCTGCTTCACTAATTTCGTCGATTTTTTTGACTTTAACAACAATGTTGTTAGCGGAATAATTTTTCAATTTGGCTGTATTAATTGAATATTCGCTTTGAATATGGTTGAATAAATCGCTAAAATTTTGATTAGTAGAAACGCCATTAATTTTTTTTTCTTTTGAGTAAAAAGTTTTTGATAGTGATAAATTTTCATTCACTAATTTTTGCTGAATTTCCGGTTTAAGTTTAATTTCATTTTCAAGTTCATCACTTGTTCATTTAGTTACCTCGTTTTTAATTTCCTCTTCAGAGATAAGACCGTTAATTTCTAACTGAATTTCGGTCTTTTTTTCAACATTATCAAATGTAAAATTAAGGAAATTTTTACCATTAACACTTGAAAAATTAAGGTTTTTTCCTGTAATTTTAGGTTCTAAAACTTGACCTTCACGCATAAAAGAAGGCAAACCAAGCGTGTTAATTAAACTATATGAGCCTTCAATTGCAACGAGCGCTTTTTCAAAAGCACGAAATTTTTGTACTTCAGTTTTTTGAGCCTCTTCAAATTGACTTTGCAATCTACTTTTAAATTCAGGAAAACTTAAAAAGTTTTTAGCAGGAACAACAATTGATGATTTTTTTTCATCAATTTCAAATTTAGAAAGATTTTTATCTGAATTTGTCTTATTTGAAAACCCTTTAATTTCAATAGCTTTTGAAAAAACTTGTCTTTTATCTTCGGTTTTTACAAAAAGTACGACGTTTTTAATTGAATTTTTACTAACAGCGGCGTTGCTTAAATCATAACTTATTTGGTATTTTTTCTGATGTAATTTTTCTAAATCAACCAAAGAAAGAAGGTCTAAATTATAAATCTTACTTTTTGCTAACTCAAAGGCAGTTTCAGCCGATAGTTCTCTAAAATTTTCTTTAATAACCAAATTTTCAGAAAATTCAGCAAGATTGTTAGTAAAAGGGTTTTCTGTTTGATTTATGTTTAAAATTTCAGCTTTTTCGTTCAATTTTCCATAGTAGGAACTATTATATGACCAAATTCCCAAAGGAATTGCGGTTGAAAGTGTGGTAATCAAAGTTAAAAGTGAAACTCCAACAATAATTTTTAAATTTTTCCTTGAAACTTGTTTAGATTTAAATAACTTTTTCATTTTACCCTCTTTTTTTATTTTGCTGGCGAAGATGTGACTGATTGTGTGTTATTTTCTTTCTTTTTTGTTACAGAAATTTTCAATTTTCGACTAGCAAATATTTTGTTATCTGTACTAGAACTTTGGTTAGACTGGTCAGAGGTGCCAGGTGATTGGCTAGATTCAGAAGGTTTTTTTGGATTAAATGAAACACTTAATAAAAATTTTAATCTGTCGTTATCTTTGTTTAACATGTTTTCAAAACTTGGTTGAAAATCAAATTCAATTTCTCCATCTTTAAGTGCTTTATTAAAATATTCTTTAATTTTTTTAATATTTTCAGGTTTATCTCTAAAATCTTCATTGAATTTTTTATCACCTAAATTTCCTGAATCTGTCAATTTATCTTTATTAGATAATTTATCCTCAATTTTTTTAAACATTTCTTGATCAATTTCAAAATTTAACAATTCAGGGGAAATATTCCCAATTAATCCATCTAATTCTAACTGTAATTTAGCTTTTTCATCAACTTTTTTATTTGAAAAATTTATTAAGATTTTTTGAATCGGACTTTGAAAAAATAATTTTTTTGAACTAATGTTACCGATAACGTAATAAAAATTTAGCGTTAAATATTCGGTATTTTCTTCATCTTTAACTTTTCCAGTTTGATTATTAGGATTAGACGTGTTATTTTCCGCACCATTTTGAGTTTGTTGTGAATTTGAAACATTAGATTGGGGAGTTTGTTCCTCTTGGCCCTTATTTTTTTCAGATTTTTTTTTCGAGTCTTCTATTTTCTCGATTTCACTATCAAAATGTTTTTTAGAAATTTCGTTACCTTTTCTAAAAACAATTTGGTATCCCAATTCTGAATCTAATTTTGCTCATGCTTGAAAATTATCAAGTTGGGCGGCTTTAAGATAAAAAGCCAATAAAACATCTGCTAAAGTAGTAAAACTAACACTAGTTTTATAGTTTTCTTCGATTTCTTGAAAAGAAAATTTTTGTTTAGAATCAGCAAAAATTTGTTGATTTCTCAAAAAATCAACTACTTTAATAATTGATTTATCTTGTAATTTTTCAAAATCTTCCTTTATTTTTTTAGGTAAAAAAAGTGTTGAAAAAAAACCTTGGTTATAAAAGTCATAAAAATGATTGTTAAAACTCAAAACATTTATATTTTTATTATTGAGATTAATTTTTTTTGCTGTTTCAAAAATATCTTTAAAACCCTCATCCTGGTTAAAAACTTGCAAAGGATAACGATTTTTATCCAAAAGTCCAAAAGCTTTTGCTAAAATAAAAAAAGTATTAGCGATTTCATCTGGTTTTTTCTGAATTAAATTAGCAAAAAAGGACGCAACATCAGAAGGATTTTTGAAAAAATTTTGCGAATATAAAGAACTTACTTCTAATTTTTGGTCAGGATTTCGTGAACTTACACTAATTTTTTCCTGATTTTTTTCAAAATTTTCAATTTCAGTCAAACTAGGAAAAGCAGTTTTACCAGTTCATGATTTTACTTTTGCTTCAAAATTTTCAAAATTATAATTATATCTTGAAGGCAAACTTAACTTCTCTGCCAAACCAGAATAATCTTGCTTTGCTAGCAAACCGTCAATTTCCTCTTTTTTTAAGGGGGATTGCGTGATAACTGGTTGTCCATAAACCGAAATAAATTCAGTATAACGTTCTTTTTCTTTATCAATAAAAAGTGGATTTTGCAAATAAATTAGTTCTTTTTGTGTTCCAGGAACCGCTAAATTAGTAAAATTAGATGTTAAATCAGGAACAGTTTTTGCAGAAGAACTAAATCCGCTAATTTTTAAAATTAACTCTTTTTCATAGATAATTTTTTGCGAATCTCTTTTAAAAAGTGATTCACTTAATAAAATTTTATAAGGAAGTTCAATTATATAGTTATCGTTTTCATTTTTTAATTTGGCGTTTTGGTGATCGAATTTAAAAGTAATTCCTGTTTGATTTTTAGGAATTACTTTTGTTAAATCAGTAAAATCTAGTTCTAAATCTTCAACTAAAGTTGAATTAATTAATTTTTTTAAGTAATTTGGGCTATTTTGTGCAGAAAAAAATTCTGATTTGATTTTTGCAAAAAAATCAAAAGGATTTTGTTCAGTTATTATTAATTTTCCGTCTTTTTTTTCAGTGTTAAACTTTAGTGGTTTTAACTTGACATTCTGAAAAAAAGTTTCAACATTAAAAAACAAGGATTTTTTATCCTTTGTTTGAAGATTAATATCAAAAACTTTAGATGAAAACGATTGACCAATATCGCCTAACATTTTGACTGCATCAGGAGTCAATTTTGCTTCAAGAAAAACGGTAGCAATTTCGTTCTGTACACTTACAAATTGCTCGCTTGTTTTATTTTTTATGAATTGAAAATTAAAAATTGGGTTTTCACTTGCCCCAATTTTGTTATCTTTTGATTTGTTAACCTGCGAAATTAAATTGGATAGTCGGGGTAAAATTTCACCTATTTTCGCTTCAACTTCCGCTGATGTTTGTGATTTATTGATCTTTTCTGCAAAATCTATTGCTCTGTATAGGATTTTTTCATCGTTTGCTGGTTTTTCATCGGAAAAATTAGTGATTAGTGTTTCTAATTTTGAAACGCCATCATTAATAGTTTTTACTATTTTTTGTAAAGCAAAATTAAAATCAGCTTTTAGAAATTTTTTTGACTCATAAAACGAAATCGGCTGTAAAAAATAGTCTGAATAAGCAAAGTCGTTATTTTTTAATTTTTGCTTGACACGAAATTTGAGAATAAAATTTTGATTTAAATTATCAAAACTCAAACTAACAAACTCGAAAACTGGGGCAAAAGGATTTGATGAATTTCCTGAAAATTGTGTTAATTCATTAGAATTTTTCTCTGCCATATAAACCGTTAAATATTCATTTAGATTGATTTCATCTTTGAGTTTGTCACCAACAAATAATTTCTCCTTAATTTTGAAAAAATCACTGTTTTCAGTGATTTTTTCGGGTTTAAAACTGACATAACTTACTTTTTTCGCAAACTCTTTTACATCTTGACGCGGATGCTTGCCGTTATATTTAATCGTGAGACTAATTCCAACAAAAACACCAAAAAATACTAGACTTCCAAAAGTTGAGGCTAGAATCAAAACTGCTTTTTTATTTTTTTTAAGTTCGCGAATTCGATCGGCTAGTTTCATAACTTTCACCTCCCTGAATTTTAGATCTCATTATTAGTAAATTTTATCATATTTTGGAATTCTGCATAAAATTATAAGGTAGATAGGTAAAAATACAGTAATTTTTCCTGAAAATATGGTAAAATTTTTTATTATTTTTAAAAAAATTTTACTTTGATAATTAAATCACACTTTAATGACAATATTAAAAAAAATCAAGTATTTTTCAAAAATAATAAAATTGTTTGAATTTTTTTTAATATTTGTTTAAAAAAAAGCATTATGGCCATAAAAAATAAATTTTTCAAAAAAACATTGATTTTTCAAGCATTTTTTCTTGCTAGTCTATTTTTTGTTTCTTGCGGAAACAAAAGTTTTAATGAAATAAAAAATCCAATTCCGAGAATTGAAGAAGAGAAAAAGGAATTGAAAACTGATGAAAAAAAGCAAAAAAGTGAAAAAAGTGATTTAATAACAAAAAATATTGAACCGAAAGATTTTTCATTTTTGCAATCGGAAGTTAATGATAGACAAATTTTGTTTAATTTTTCAATTAAATTCAAAAACCCTAATAATTTATCGGTAATTCTTGAAAATAACGATGAAATTAAACTTCAAAATTTTACTTTAGAAACGTCAAATTCACAAATATTTTTTTTAGTTCCACAAAAATATGAAAAAATCGTTTTGAAATCAATTAAAGATGGAAATGTTCTTTATTTATTTAAACGTGATTCAAAACTTGAATTTTCATTTACAAATAAATTTGAAAAAAACGAAAAAATTGAGTGAAATCTTGTTAAATTTAGTGATTCAAACAGGCGAAAAGATGAAATTTACCCAACTGATCTAAAACTTGATGAAATTAAAATTGAACTTGTTGGCAAAAGTAAAGAAAAATACGAATTGATAAAATTGCTCGAATTTGACCCGTTTTTTAACCAAAGAGAAAAAAATATTTCTGACTGACTTGGCGCAATCGGCTTGGTTATTAAATTAAAAAATAAAAAAACAAATGAACAAGAAATTAAAAAAATTGAACTAAAAGGATTTAAAAACAACCCTTTTGATGGTCAAAAAGATTATGATAAAAAAATTTCGTATTTTGATAATCTTGACCGCGATTATTTAGAGTATGCAAAATTAGACCAACGATCCCGATTTGAATTTGACAACAAAAATTATATTTCCGGACTTAGCAATAACTTAAGTTTTCACGGTAAAAACCCTTTAAAATACCGTAAAAATTTGGATTTTAACGCGAAAAAAGCTATTGATATTTTCGACAAAAAGGCGCGTTTTTTTGGAATTGAAAACTACAAAAACTCTTATATTAAAGGTTTTACACTACCAAAATTTGACCAAAATAACAATTTTTTAGGTCTAAATTTCTATGACGGAGCGAAAGAAATCCCAAAAGCGTCAATTCGTACTGATTTTATTGGCAAAAATCAATGAAAATTTACAGGATTACCACGTCATCTTGTTAATAAAATGTATAAAAAAATTGCTTTGCAAACTTTTGGGATTGAATTTACCAACCGTAATGATTTAGGTCAAAATTTTGGCACTGCCGGAACAATGTGAATTCTAGATTTTGAAAAAACAAAAGACGGAAAATACCCCACAAAATGATATTTTGGTACAAATTTGCACGTTGCCGATAATTTAATGTTCGATAAGACGCAAAATGTGATAATTACAAAATTAGATAGCGAGACTGATCTTGATAAAAAATTTTCTACAGTCAATAATGACTCAAGTTTTCAACGATTTTACTTTAAAAAACCGGCAATTTTACGTAACTTTATTAGTAAAATTTTTCTCGGTTCTGATTTTTTAAAATCAAAACCGAGTGATTTTCTCGAAGAAAAACAAGCAAAACTATACGAAAAAAGTGAAGAATTTATTGATTTTGCTGTTCTTGAACTCGATTTTTCTAGAATTACTAGTCAAAATGATCTCTGAATATGATCATTTAAACCTTTTGACCAAAATCAGTTGCTAATTGACCAAAAATACGGAGAAATCAAGACAAATCCGGAAAAATTAGCAGAATTATTAACAAATAATTATGCTAATTTACCTGATTCTCACATTAGTTTTAAGCAAAATTCCTATCTGGACAAGTATTCTGAAATTGATAAAAAAATTATTTCAACCAAAGATGAACTTCAGAAATACAAAGGAGAAAGTCTTTTTGCTGTTGGTTTCCCTTCATCTAGCGATGATTTTTATCTTCAAAGCGACGATAAACAGAACAAAGATGATGCCTATTCCCGTCGAAATGAGACTTTTTCACTTTGGACGAATAGCGAACCGCAATTTTATGATAAAAACAGTCAAAATTTACATTTTTCAGAAAAACTATTAGACCAAGGAGATTATCTATCTAGTCAAATTGGCTATCGCACTTTTTGAGAAAAACCAGGAATTGTCGATGCTTTTCTTAGTTTTCCTAACATTTACAAATCAGTTTCAAGTTTTGAAAACTCTGGTAGATTAATTTCTAGCGGACTTAATTACATAGTCAAAAATTTTGCAACTACCGGTGGCGCTAGTGGCTCATCCTTTCGAAACCAAAAAAACGAACTTGTTGGCGTTTATCATTTTGGTAATAAATTCGCAAAAACAGGTCTAATTGCCGCTTTTCGTTCTGAGGGATTTAATTATTTTGGTTTATTTGGAAAATATAATTTAGCACAATATGATTTGATTTACGGCGGCGGGAAAGATCAAAAAAACTCCTATCGCCAGGCGCTTTTTGCAAAAAAAGGCCAAATTAGCACTAATTTATTCCCGAATGGTCTTTTAGAAATTCCTAATAATTTCAAATTTTTAAAATAAAAGTTGATTTAAAAATTTGAAATTATTAATTAACAAAGATTGAAAAATTAACCCTATTTTATGGTATAATTTGCTATATTTTAGAGAAAGAAAATAACTTTTTTACTAAAAGTTATTAAGATTGGGATAAAACTATGAACGATTCCCGTAATTTAATTTCAAGTTTAACAAAAAGAATTACTGATTTTCTAGCAATTTACGGATTTAAATACATTAAGTCCGATGAATTAACAACTTTTGAACAGAATTTTGTAAAACTTAACATCGATGCAAGCCATCCTGCTTTCGAACCAAGTCAAAGTCTCGTTTTTGATGATAAAAAGTTGCTAGCAACACATAAAACTGGAATTTCAATTGAAATTATCAGCAAATATCCTAACCAAGAACTAGCATTTTTTTCTTATGGGAAAGTTTTCCGTAACGACGAAGAAGATGCAACTCACTCGCACCAATTTAATCAATTAGATTTAGTTGCAACTGGAAATTATAGCGTTGCCCATCTTAAAAGTTTAATAAGCAATTTGCTTGAATATGTTTTTGAAGAAAAACTAGAAACTCGCTTTCGTCCTTCATATTTTCCGTTTACTCAACCATCTTTTGAGGTTGATATTTTTTATCAAAACCGGTGAATTGAAATTTTAGGTTGCGGACTTTTGCATCCAAAAGTGATGAAAACTGCTGGTTTTAGTTCAAAAAAAATTTACGGAATTGCTGCTGGAATCGGAATTGAGCGACTTGCAATGGTTAAATACGAAATTGCTGACATTCGGGAATTTTATAAAAATGATTTACGCTTTTTAAAGCAATTTAGGTAGGTTAAAATGCTTTTTTCATTAAAAAGACTAAAAAAATTAGCAAATTTAAATGCTTTTAGTGACCAAAGCATAATTGATGGCTTAATTAATCTCGGTTTTGAAGTTGATCGAATCTCAAAATTAAACGAAATTTCCGGTATTAAATTTGGTTTAATTTTGGAAATTAAAAAAAATCCCGATGCTGATAATCTCTTAATTTGCAAAATTCAATTCGATGATCAAGTAAGACAAATTCAAACAGCAGCAAAAAATGTCACTGAAAACAAGCAAGTTATTGCATTTATTCCTGGTTCAAAAAAAGGCGAAATTACCTTCCAAGCAAAAAAATTACGCGGCCACATTTCCGAAGGAATGTTAGTTTCTAGTACTGAATTAGGTTTTAATCAAGAACTTTTAAACTCTGAACTAGACCAAGGCGTTCTTGTTTTTGACCCAATTTTTGATCTAAAATCGGATCCGCTCGAAGTTTTAGAACTAAATGATTTAATTCTTGATATCAAACTTTTATGAAATCGTCCGGATGCAAATTCCTATTTAATTTTAGCACGTGAACTTGCTGCTTATTTTAAGACAGAATTAGATTTTGATTTTAATAAATGAAAAATTCAAAGTAAATTTGAATCAAATCTGGAATTTATTAATAAAACTGATAGTGAAATTTTTGCACTTGAAATTCAAAAAGTGCCTAAATTAGATTTAGTTGATATTTTTCTACTTTTAAAATCGGAAGTAAAAATTGCTGATTTTACAGAAAATTTCACTAATTTTGTCCTAATTTACACCGGACAACCTTGCTATTTGTTGCAATTAGAAAATAAACAAAAAAAAGTTGAACTAGTTTATAAAAAAGTTGAAATTAATAATTTTGACAGTTCAACTTTAGCCTTCCAATTTTTGGTAGATGGAAAACCTGTTTTAATTCCAGAAATTTTTGAACCTATTATTTCAGAAAACGAAAATTTCTTCCTTATTCTTCCAAAATTTGATTTAGTCAAAATAAGACAAATTAATCAAAATTTAAAGAAAAATAGTCCAAAATCAAGGCAGCTTGCAAAAAATTACAACACAGGAACTACTTTTTTATCAATTGTTTTCCTAAATTTTTTTCTTGAAAAAAAGGAAATTGACTTTTCCTTGCCAATTAATTTTGATTTAAATTTAAAATTGAAAAAATCAGAAATTCAATTAAATTATGACGAACTTAATGATATTTTAGGTTTAGAACTTGATGATGAAAAAATTAAAAAAACCCATTTAATTTTGGAAAAAATAGGGTATAATTTTAACGAATCAAGTTTCATTGCGCCCTTTTATCGCGTCGATATTGAATTTTTTGCTGATTATGCCGCTGATTTTTTGAGATTTTATGGACTTGAAAATCTCGGCGAAAAAAAATTACAAGTAAGTAATTTTAGAATTCCTGAAGTTGATTTTAAACCAGCAAAACTCGAAGTACTTGGGTATTATGAGACAAATTCATTCC
This sequence comes from Mesomycoplasma dispar, assembly GCF_000941075.1. Lineage (NCBI taxonomy): Bacteria > Bacillati > Mycoplasmatota > Mycoplasmoidales > Metamycoplasmataceae > Mesomycoplasma > Mesomycoplasma dispar. The sequence goes on along the minus strand of NZ_CP007229.1, from coordinate 356,554 downwards.
TTTTGATTTCAAAAAACGAGAATTTTAACCCGTTAGAACTTGAAAATCAAAGTTTAGCGACATACCCATCCCAGGATCACACAACGATTCGCTACTCATTGGCCTGGCAGTTGGCAAAAATTGTTAAATATAACGTAAAAAGAAAAATGAGCGATGTCAGCATATATGAAACTGGCTCAATTTCGGAATGAAATCAAGTTTTTGCATTAGCTTCAACTGTTTATGGTATTGAAAACCTTAAAAATCACCTAAAATTATTATATAATTATGATTTTGATTTCGTCCCAGCAAATTGTGACTTTCTTGAATCAGGAAAATCGCAATTTATTTACCTTAACAATAATTTAGTAGGTTGAGTTGGGCAAATAAACGCAAAATATGGTTACGAAAATATAAATTTTCTTGAAATAATCGTATCAAAACTTGATTCTTTTTCACAAAAGGAGAAAAAGATAGTTAAATTTCTACCTTACGATAATTCACAACTAAAATATCGCGATGTCACACTTTCATTAGAAATAGGTGATTTTCCCGATCCTTACTTAAAAATTATTAAAAAAATTCCTGAAATTTTCTCGATAAAATTAAAAGATTATGTTATAATTAATAATCGCCAGAAAATAACCTACAGAGTTACTGGAACCGATCAAGTTTGTCAAGCAATTGACAAGTTTTACAAATAATAATTAGTAAAGTTTATTTTTTTCGACAAAAAAGTCAAAAAAAATAAACTTTACTATAATTAAAAGGAAAAAAATGGCAATAGTCCCAAAACGAAAAACTTCAAAACAAAGAAAACATAAACGACAATCACACTCTGCTTTGAAATTGCCAAATTTAGTTAATTGTTCAAATTGTTCAAATAAACAGTTACAACACCATGTTTGCCAATTTTGTGGATTTTATAAAAATCGTAAAGTTGTTAGTTTCAAAGCAATAAACGATAATAAATAATTAATATTTAATTTTTTTAGATTTTATAAATAAAAAAATTAAATATATTTAAAAAAATAAAAATTTTATAGTATAATTATATATAGTTTTATTTTGCCGATTTAGCTCAGCGGTAGAGCAGCTGGCTGTTAACCAGTTGGTCGCAGGTTCGATCCCCGCAATCGGCGCCATTTGGCCCGTTGGTGAAGCGGTTAACACACATGGTTTTCATCCATGGATTCACGGGTTCGAGTCCCGTACGGGTCACCAAATTTTCGGAAGATTAGCTCAGTTGGGAGAGCAACGCCCTTACAAGGCGAAGGTCAGGGGTTCAAGTCCCTTATCTTCCACCATTTCGCCACTTTAGCTCAGCAGGCCAGAGCAGTCGCCTTGTAAGCGAAAGGTCGTAGGTTCGATTCCTATAAGTGGCACCAAGCCCAAATTTAAGTCATAAGTTTTGTGTTTTTCTGCGCGAGTGGTGAAATGGCAGACACGCTAGATTTAGGCTCTAGTGCCTTCGGGTGTAAGGGTTCAAGTCCCTTCTTGCGCACCACGTTAATGATCAACCTCGTGTTGATTTTTTTTTTTTTTTAATAACAATGATAACATTCCTGTATAAACCAAAAAAAATAAGTTCGGCAACTTTTCTTCGAAAATGAGCAAAACAAAATTCAATCAAAAAAGCTGGGCATTCAGGCACTCTTGATCCGATGGCTTCAGGAATTTTATTAGTTGCAACTGATGATGACACAAAATTATTGCAATTTTTCGATCAAAAATATAAAACATATTTTGCAAAAGTTCAATTCGGCTTTTGATCGACAAGTTTCGACGCTGATGGTGAAATTTTCCCGAGCGAAAATAACATTATAGTTTCAAAAGAAGAAATTGAAAATGCATTAAGAAAACTAGAAAAACTAGAAAAACAAATTCCACCTGTTTTTTCAAGCAAGAAAATCGCTGGAAAACGCGCCTATCATTACGCTAGAAATGAAGAAAAAGTCGAATTAAAACCGATTAAGATAAAAATAAATCAAACAATTTTGCTGAATTTTGACGAAAAACAGCAAAATTGCACTATAATGTGAGAGGTTTCACGAGGCTGTTATATTCGTTCTCTCGCTAATGATCTAGGAAAAATTTTAGGCACAAGAGCATATTTAAAAGAACTTGAACGCACCAAAATTGAAAATTTTGGTATCGAATTTGTAAATTCGTTTTTTCAACCACAAAATCTGATTAATTTTAAACAAATTTTATTAAACGAAGAAAATTTGCGCTTGATTTTTCAGGGAAAAAAATTTAATTATTTTGCCAAAGATAATGATTTTGTTTTATTAATGTTTAAAAACGAAATTGTTGGTTTTGGCAAAATAATTAATAATCAACTATTTCCAAAAAAATTATTTGGAAATAAGATTAATAAATTGATTAAATAGTTAAACTTTTTTATAA